>NZ_JBHTJT010000005.1:0-126207 GCF_042676185.1 Tropicimonas aquimaris
GTTCGCCATTCTCTGTCCTCCGTTTCCTAAACATAACGGTGGACCAGTTCAGATGGGGCACTCCACAGCTGCCTGTAAGGCATTAATCTGGTCGGCTGGGGCATTGTTCTCGAGGGCCAGCACGAGGCATTCTTCAAAGCCTAGACGCTGACTGACTCCGACACCGCGAATGTCGAAAAAGATGATGTCGCGCTCAGTCCGTACACGCTCATATTTATCGAAATTTCCTGCAAGGACGCCAGATGCACCGGGACCACCCGCCAGAAAGATCAGAGGGTCTGGTTGCGGGGTCTCGCCAGTCGCCCTCGCCACCAGAAATCCTAGATCGAGGTTGCGACCGTCCGGGCTGCCCCAATTCTGCGGCACGGTAAGAACGCCGCAGGTATAGGTCGCACCCTCCACTTCGATCGGGCTTCGAACGGTTCCAGGCAAACAAGAGATTGTGTGCAGACCAGGCTCCCGATCGGAGAGCCGAGGTGGCGGTGCAAGAGCTGACAGCTGTTCGAGGGCCCCTTCCAGATCGTGACTATTTGTATTCACAGACTCCTTGTCCGTGACTTCGGCGCTTTCTTCAGGGGCATCTAGAGTTTCGGCTGCACCGAAATTCGGGCTGACAAGCGAGGCCACCAGTAGAATAGACGTCAGATATGCGCATTTTTTCATGGGATACCTCCTGAATTCGTAAGAACCGTGCCGGACTCGTCGGAGGCCGGGTTATTTGAGTGACGCACAATGCCAGTTAACCAGATCTCCAACCCGGGTGAGGTATGACCTGCCACTTGTGCCGGAACCACCAGCGCGGTGCTCTCGCAATACTCAGCGGTAGGCCAAGCTGAAGAACGTGAAGCTGTTCGTCTGGGTGACCATCTGTGCCCCCGTCTCCACCATCAGCGTCTCCATCGCCGAACTTCCCGTCGGGCAGGCTACAAGATCGGAGGCGTCATCCAGAAATTCGACAGTGAATGCGCTTTCACCAACAAGCTGGCATTCGTCGGACGGGTTCCGGTAGCCACGGACGAATACGAGATCGGGATCCGGTTCGCTGATCGCAACCTCAACCGGCGGCTCTGTACATCCTGCAACCAGGAGGCCCGAAGCCATGGTGCATCCGGCTGCGAACGATCGCACGCTACTCGATCCCGTAAATTTGTTTTTGGGTGTCGTGGCTGGGATCGGGTTCACCGCATTTCGAATTCTCATTTCTGCCTCCAAATCCGACTTAGCACCGCAACGCCGGCTGCAAACACCATCACGGCCCCGCCCGCGAGCACGAAAAACCACCCCAATGCCAGGAGATGAAATGGTTCGCGCAAGACACCGTCCGTATCGACATAAGATCCCTGAGAGGCGTATCCCGCCTAGAGTGCGGCCCCAATCCCCAACAGCACCAGCGAAATTAAAATCGACCTTCGCATGAGACTACCCCTGTCTTGTACCCGCCCGCCGTCCTGGGGCGCAGTGCGATCTGGGAATGTCCGTCCCGAGAGCTATTCCCACTCGGCTGTCGTGCTCCGCCATTGCGCCGTTTCCTTGTCCCACATGCTTGCGGTGACGCATGGAGTTGGATCGATCCCACCGCATTGCGACCCGTGAACATCTGTCAGTAGAACACGGTTGGGACCAAGATCCACGACATCCCAACCTCGATTGAGCAGAGAGGCAAACTCGTCCCCGACAAGGAAATGCGACATGCACCCGCCGGTTCCGCAATAAAGGGACACGGCGGACGAGCAGGTAAAGAACATCTCGTTCAGTACCCAGTCCGATCTCAGATCCCCGTCGAGATCTACGCGCGTGACTGCACCCCATTCCAGCGAGAACTGGCCGTCTTCGAAATCAGAGCAGGCCTGTTGGGCCTGGACGACCTTTTCCTGAAGCTTCTCCGGAAGTTCCGATATCTCGGAAGCAAAGGCTGGCACCGGAAGGGCCGTTATTGTCGCAAGAAGCGCTGCGGCCAAGATCCTGCCAATCCCGAAGGAGACACATGACGCGGTATCTGGTCTCGGCATCAGTTGCATTGGTCGTACCGATAATCGCCGAACTCCAGCCAGTTTTCCATCCGATTGCGGAAGATCAGAAACTCGGACCGGTCCTCTGCCAGCAAGGCAACCACGAAATCCTTGACCAGTTCGGAGTTGCCGAAATAGCTGTAGGCCGTCATCGCCCGCTGCGTTTCGCCGTTCACGGTGACGCGCGCGTCCCATTCATCGCTGGCATCATCGAGGATCTCAAACTCGATCTGCCGTTTGATCCCACCGCCGCCGCAATAGACCACACCTTCTGGTGCCTCCATGGGCGCGGAGGTTTGGTCCAATGCACGGCATTCGGCCCGGAGCGACTGTATGGCTGCACCCGATCCCTTGAGATCAAAAATGCCGTAACTGACGTCTTGATCGACCATCGACAGGTTCAGGGTGGCGTTTGCGGCAATCTGGTCGAGGACGAACGCATAATCCGCCTCGTCGCTGAACTGGATCTCAACAGGATAGTTGTCCACGATCTGGACGAACGAGTTTTCGCGTCCCATCTGGAAAGAAGCGACTTCCTGCGATCCGTTTACCAGAAAACGAAAGGAAAGGCCGTTCTTTCGCACGATATCCTGCGAATCCTCATACCCGGCCGGAGCAAACCTGATCCTGTCGCACTGCACCTCAAGGGACATGTCGTTTGTCTGGATCGTGGCATTGGGGTACGGAGGCCCGCTATAGGTCCAGTCCGCCAATGCCGTGGTGGCAAGAAGGATGCCGCCAAACGAAGCCAGTATCGCTGCATTCAGTATGTTCCGCATCAGCGCGTCGTTCCCTCTGCATTCAAAAGTTTTTTTGATGGCCGTGCAGTGTACGGGGCCGTTATGACACTCGACGCACTCGGACCGCACGGCCTATGTCTCGCTATCCTAGCAGATTACTTGCTTTCACGAAGGCTAGCCATGACCTCTTCGCACTGAGCGATAGAACCGACGATCATCTGGTCGTCTGTCAAACTGGCCTGTCCGGTCGCATCCAGCGCCGCCTTGGTCAGCACTTCGTCAACTTGTTCGGCGGTCATGATACCCAGCTCTTCTGCTGCGGTTACCGTCGAGCAGATTCCGGCTGACAGGCCGGTGGCAATGCCCGCACCGGCGCCGACCCCCATCAAAGCGCCGCCGCCAAAGAAGAGTGCGCCCGCTCCGCCGACGACGATACCTACAAGCAGCGTGAGTATTGTTTTTCCCATTTCGCAGTTCCTTCTTGTTGAATTGTTTTGTGCAGGAGGCATTCAGCTTTCGAAAGATCGTCAAATGACGACCAGAAGCACCATCGTCAGATTTGGGTGGAAACAGATGCACGTGCACATAGATGAAAAAGGAAGCGTTTCATGGCATCATATCCACCAAGTGTTTCTGATGCCGATCAGAGGGCCGGCATCAGATTACGCGTTGCGACGCTCCAGAGCGCTATCTGTTGGCAGCCCAGCAAGCCTCATAACCCTGCCGGAAATAGGGTTCAAAGCGCGTGTCATACTGGTCTGAATACCGCTGATAGACGCTGCTCATGCTCGCTTTTCCATCCTGAGTACCTGCGACACAGCCATCGTCATAATATGCTTGCTCGGTGGAGCCAGGTGTCAGACCGCTGGAGGTAGGAGGGCTTGCGGATCCCGTGTCTTCTACGCATCCGGCAAGTGATGCAGTTGCCAAGATTGCTGCGAGCAGCACAATCCGATTGTTCATTGGTTCTCTCCCTGGTCCAAGTTTGTCTGTAGAACTGCCTTGCCTTTGGCTGATTTCTATTTACCGCATTGAACGATGCGCCATGTGCGCCGCAACGACATTGACCCATGTCATTCACTTGTGCGGTCCGCCGGACCATTCGCCCGTGGAAAAGAGCATCCATGCAAATTGGACATGTGAGGCGGCAATCCAACTTTGGCGCAGACCTGTTCTTGGGGCAAGGCTTCAGAACCTGCAGTCGCGTTTGGGGCAACCGGTTGGCAATTTGTCTCGGCTGGGGCCTTCACTCTGGCGGAAACCGTCGGCATTGCCCTTTGGAACCGGCCTCGGTCGTCTAAGCGAAGTCGCGGAGAGATCCGCCGCAATCAGGATTACACACTTGGTGCGGCAATTTCGGCTGTGGGCGAACGGCGGTGGGAAAGCCGTCCACGGATGCCACGGGTTGAACCGTTGCCGCCCCCGCAAACTCTACGGACTGCCTACTGCACCTTTGCCCCATCCAGCGCCATCGTTATCAGCGGCACCCCAAGAACGGCTGTACTGCTTGCAGAGTTTGTCCAGAAGACAATGGTCGTCCCACTTGTAGCCGAATGCGCTGTATCGCTTTCAAATCCCATGGTCTGGCCGCCATGCCCAAACATATCGCCTGGCTTGCCTATCAGGCCGATACCGTAGGACAGATTTGGATACGGCGCCGGTACGCCATCGGCCATGGCGTCGAGTGTACCGGCTTTAGCGAACAGCGACCCGGCCATCAGCCGTTCGATAAAGAGAGCCATGTCCGGCGCTGTCGAGATAATGCCGCCGGCCGCCCAGCCCTGGGATAGGTTCCAGCCGGTCGTCTCCAGGTCGAAAGGCGCCTTGTACCAGGCCCGCGACAGGCCGAACTCAGGAGACGGAACGTCATTCCACAGGAACGTGTTCGCCATTCCTGCAGGTTCAAACACGCGTCTCTTGAACACCTCCGCCAGCGGTGCCTGTTCCAACTTCTCGATGATCAATCCGAGCAGGATGTAGCCGGTGTTTGAATAGGACCAATGGCCATCGGCGCCTGCTTCAAAGCTCGGTTCGCCGTGGGCAATGGCGAATTCCACCAGTTCCGCAGGTGTTCGGCTCACGGCCAGCATGTCCGGGTTCTTCAGCGCGCCTTCCATTATCCCGGGCGTCCCGTCCGGAGCGTCGTCGGTGTAACTGAAGACACCGGAGGTGTGGGTCGCAAGGTGCCTGAGCGTGATAAGGTCGCCGAATGGCAATCGGCCGGCGATCTCTGGCAGATGTGCTTGCAGCGGATCGGTTAGGTTAAGACGGCCTTCTTCCTGCAACTGCATCAGGACCGTTCCAGTCACCATCTTGGTGGCGCTGCCGATCTCGAATGGCATCTCGCACTCAAGCTGCGCGCTGTTGTCAAAGTCGGAAATACCCGCCGCCTTGAAATACGCCCAGTCGGTGGATCGGACGAGCAGGACGGCACCGGGCGCGTTCATTCCGTCTTTGGAATAGGCACCCACTGGATCCACCGTGTCTTTCAGCAACTTGTCCAGTGCCTCGACCAAGGCACCAGGTGGTTCAGGTGCATCGCCACAAGTTTTAAGGTCCACCCCGACGAATTCACAAAATGCTGCCGTCGCCAATAACCAAGAGAGGATACCACCCGTCAGCATCGACGTTTCGACAGTTCTCATTGGCTTCCCCACGGATTTCCCAGGTTCTCCACGTGGCCCAATCACACGCGTCGTTCGACCGTATCACCGACGCCGTGCCGGTTCATAGACCCGTGGCCTGAACCATAGAGAATGCCCGCTTCCCGCCTTCTTGACGGTTGCTGAAAAGGCAAACCTTGAGAGTTTCGCTCGTGATGAAAGGCAGAGCGATCTGCGTTTGCAGCATTTTCTGCAGCTTCAGAGATTGTCCACGAATCAGGTCGGAGACTGCACTGGTAGAGGCTGGCGTTCGGCCGCATCCCTAATCGTCCAAGGGTGGCGCGCCCTCGTTAACCCTCCGCCACCCTGCGCCACCCCGCCACCCCTTGCGGTCTGCTTCGCTTGCAATGGGCGCGAATCTACGCGTCATGTCAAAAGCGAAGGAGGCGAGTTGCATGGTCAACCGACTGCGATTGAACGAGAAAGCCGTGCGGGACGCGGAACCGGCCGAGGGGCGCGACTACCAGGTCTTTGACACCGATGTGCGAGGGTTTGCGGTCTGCATCTACCGCTCGGGCAGCCGGGCGTTCACGCTGGACTATCGGCATGCCGGCCGGCAGCGGCGGATGACGATCGGACGCTGGCCGGAGTGGACGACGACGGCGGCGCGGGAACGGGCGAAGGAGCTCCGACGCGAGATCGATGCCGGAGAAGACCCGCTCGCCCAGCGCGAACAGGGCCGCGAGGCGCCGCGCTTCCAGGATCTCATTGATCGGTACGTCGAAGTGCACCTGCCGAACCTGGCTCCGACCAATGCCTCGGATCAGAGATCGATGCTGAAGAAGCTGGTGGCCCCGGACTGGGGCAACAGGCTGGTGACCGAGATCACCCCCTACGACGTCGAGAAACTGCTGAACAAGATCGCCGCCGGCCGGGCCCGGCCCTCGAAAGCCAAACCGAACAACCGGGCGCGCAAGCTGCAGGGCTCGAAGCCCACGCCGATCCGGGCCAACCGCACCGGCGAGGTGCTGCGCAAGATGTTCACCTATGCCCAGAGCTGGGGCTGGCGCGACGACAACCCGGCCTCAGGCTTCCGGCGCCGGATCGAGAATCCGCGTGAGCGGTTCCTGACCCAGCAGGAAATCCGCAGGCTGGCCGCGGCGCTAGAACGGGCCGAAGACCGGCGAGCCGCCGATATCATCCGCCTCTGCATGCTGACCGGGGCCCGGGTCGGCGAAGTGCGGCAAGCCCGGTTCGAGCATTTCAACCTTGAGCATCTCAGCTGGACGAAGCCCGCCAGCATGACCAAGCAGCGCAAGATCCACCGGCTGCCGATCTCCGACGAGGCGGCGGCGATCGTGCGCCAGCGCCAGATGCTGGTGCCCCGCGGTTCCCCGTGGCTGTTTCCCGGCGATGTGCCGGGCCAGCCGGTGAAGGAGATCCGCCGGTTCTGGATCCAGATCCAGAAGGAGGTCGGAATCCCGGACGTACGCATTCACGACCTGCGACACACCTTCGCCTCTCTTCTGGTGAGCGGTGGCGCATCGCTGGAGATGATCGGCAAGCTGCTGGGACACAGCCAGACCCAGACCACCCAGCGCTACGCCCACCTGATGGACTCGCCGCTGCGCGCTGGGGTGGACGCCGTGGCCAGCGCGTTCCGGCCGCGGCCGAAGCTGGTGCACGATGGCGTAGATGAGCGGAGGACCGGGTAGGTCCTCCATCCAAACCATTTCAAGCTCTCAGGCGGATGCCCGCAGCGATTTCCAGATCGGATTTAGCCGCCGCCTGATCGTCCGCTCGTCCGGAACGTCGCCGCTCTCCGTCTTCATCGCGAACCATTCCTGAATCCGGCCGATCCACTCGGCTTGGGTCCCCGGAACGCCGTGTTCGTGGATCCGCAGGATCTCGGCCGAGAGCGCTGCTTCCCAGTCATAGGTTGAACTGGCGCCGATGTTGACGGTCGGGCGACGCAGCAGATCGCAGTCTTCCTCGAAACGATAGACATCCTCACCGCGGATCATCAGGTCGGCGATCGTGACCTCGATCCCCTCCTCGGGCTCTGTGATGAAGCGCCAGTCGGTCTCACCGGCGCCGCGGATATTCTGCAATCTCCCGGTCGACAGCGCGGTCCCCTGCCGTCGGAACATCGGCAGAATGTCCGCCACCGAAACGGATACAAAGCCAGCAAATGCCCTTGATCCACAAAGCGCCCGGCGAATCCCCGTCACGATGTCGAAATACCCGACAGCGGCCCATCCGGCGATATCGGCCATCGCGCAGTCCCAGCGCGCGGTGACTTCGTTCAGGGAATAGAATGCTCTCCGAGGCAGTGCCATGCTCAGTTCCTCCTGTCGGACACACGCAGGCAGCCCGGTGAAGCCGGGAGCGATGCGGTGTCCATGCTGTTTTGGGGCCAGCCCTCTCGCGTCCTGTTCCTTCGCCGGAATGCGCGGCCTGTTCGGGATCTGGCTGAGCCGGAATTCAGCGCCACCAATTTGATTCTGCAAGCCAACTTATCGACCGGGATTCCCAACTTTGTTCTTGACGTGTTCTGTCGTTGGCTTCCCCAGCTTGCAGGACGTTCGATCTGCGGCCAGAGGTCGCCCCTGACATCGGAACGTTAACAAAGGTTAACGATTTCAAAGGGCAAGGTAAGCCTTGCGTGGCTGCCATGCCACGTCCTCAACAAAACAAGGGGTGGTACAGGGGGTGGCGCTTTAACGCCACCTTGCGCCACCCCGCCACCCCTCTTTTCTGCCATAGGGATTCGCCGTTGTTCGCCGGCGCTGGGCGGCGTTGAACGAGGCAAGTTTCCCGCAATTCACATCTGTCCTCCCCGCGATCGGGCCTCCCATGTCGGGCATCCGCAATGATGCCGGGCCTCAAACAGCCCCGAATGCCAGAAAGCCTTGAAAACAGGGGGTGGCGCGGGGGTGGCGCCTTTGCGCCACCCTGCGCCATCCCGCCACCCCTGCCGATCTGCTCTCGCTGTCTCACGTCATCCGTCCGTGTCGGGCGGCAAACAGGAGGACAGAAATGCTTCCGGAACATCACGAGCAGGGAACGACAAATCCCAGACTTCTCTCCGGCTGGATCGGTCGCGGAGAGCTCGCCGCAGAACTGGGCGTCAGCGTCGATACCCTCGGGCGCTGGGCCGCGAGCGGTAAAGGGCCGAAATGGGTGCGCGCCGGCCGCAAGGTGCTCTACCGCCGGCGAGCCGTCGTGGACTGGCTCCAGAAGCAGGAAGAGCCGCCGGTCAAGCCGGCCCCGAAAAAGCGGGGGCGGAAATGATGCGGGCCGTGTCACTGCACCATCAGGCACCAGCCCAGCGACGCGATGAGCGGTCCCCGGCCCAGAGAGAGTGGCGCGACGACCGCCTCCGGGAAGCCAGAGGCATTCTCGCTGACGTCGCCCACCATCCGGAGAGCCTCGTCCTGCTGGCATGCGGGGTCATCGAGACCCACAGCGACGATCGTGTCGAGCGGATCGGAGCGTACGTCCTCGCAGACCTGCTGCAGTCGGAACGGGAGGTGCGGCCATGACAAAACACCGTCATCCCGAAGCCGACGCCCAGCGCGCCATCGTGCATGTACTGCGTGTCGTGCTGCCCCGCGGCTCCATCGTCCATCATTCGGCCAACGAGGTCACTTCCCACAATCGCAGCGCGAAGGCCCGGCAGGCCATCCTGCAGGGCATGGGCGTTCATCGCGGCTTTGCCGACCTGATCGTCCTCTCCGGCGGACGGGTGCTGTTCCTCGAGGTCAAGAGCCAGACCGGGCGTCTCAGCCCGGCACAGGCAGACTTCCGTGACGCCGTCCAAGACCAGGGCTTCGCCTGGGCGCTGGTGCGGTCGGTCGACGAGGCGCTGGGCGCGTTGGCCGAGCACGGCTTCACAACGCGGGCGACAACATCGCCTTCACGATCTCGTCTTGGGAGGGCTGCGCGATGAGCCACCAGGCCACCAACTGGGCGATCCTTCAGCGCGGCCTCAAGCCGACGACCAAGATCGTGCTCTGGCACCTGTGCGACCGGTATAATCCTGACTTCGGCTGTTTCCCCTCTCAGGAGCGGCTGGCCCATGACTGTGAGATCTGCCGGTCGACCCTCAACGTCCATCTCGAACATCTGGAGATGGCCGGGCTGCTGCGCCGGGTTCCGCGGACCGACCCCATCACGAAACGCCAGTTGACGACCCGCTACATCCTCGGGTTCGAGGACGGTTTTCCTGTGGATAACCCGGACTCATGTCCGGATTCCGGACAGGGAGCCGTGTCCGATTTTTGCGCCGAGCCGTGTCCGGAAAACAGCGAAAGCCGTGTCCGAAATCCGGACACTAACCCTGTAAGAGAACCTATAAGAAAACCTGTAAAGGAGGCGGGGCGCGCAAGCGCGCCTGTGGAAATTTCCAATGAGTTTTTCTCGGCGCTGCTTGAGGCCCTGGGCCACGACCCGGCCGGGGCGCTTCCCGACTGGTGGCAGGGCTGGCCTGCCCGGGAGCATGTCCGGCGGTGGCGCGACGATCTCGGGCTGACGGAAGAGCAGATCCTGACGATCGCGTCAGCCACCCGAAGGCGACATCCGATACCACCCGATGGCCCCAAGGCCCTGGACCGCGCCATGGAAAGGGCGGCCCAGCACAAGGGACAGCCCGACGGCCGGAAGCAGTCCGCGGCGAGCAATGAAGAGATCATCGGGTTCTACGCCGACTGGATCAACTCCGACCGGTATCTCGTTCCCAACTCCATCAGCGCCTCCATTCGCGATGCGCTGCTGGCGCGCGGCCTGGTGACGGAAGACCGGCTCCGCGAGCGGGGTGTGCTATGACGGTGCACCAGAACATCCCCGGCCGCAGTACGAAGGCTCGTCGGGCGCTGGGAGTGCAGGCGCTCCTGGAATGGGCCTTTCGCGTCGAGAAAGCGCAGCTCGAGCTCCCCATGCCACCGGACGAGGCCAATGAGGGTCACGGATTCGGCCTCGAATACGTCCTGCTCCAGCGCGCGCAGCTCGGCTGCCGGATCGACGGTGGTCGCTACAAGCCGGAGGCCAGCACCCACGAAGACGCCGAGACCATCGCGGCGATTGTGGCCGGCCTTCCCGATGGTCTCGGCGGCCGGCGTATGGCGATCCGTGTCGCCGAACTCGCCCGCGCTGGGCTGACCCCAGACTGGATGCCGGGCGCAGTCCCCCGCTGCGTGCCCGTCTAGACACGCCGCAACCAGCATGGTGAACCGTCGGTCACCGTCGTCGTTGGCACCGAGCAGGTATTCAACCGTGGGCGACGGCGGACGGTCGAGGTGTTGGCCTGTCCGGTGGCATGGTCGCCGCATCCCGAGCAGATCGCGGCAGCACGGCGCGCCTACGTCGAATGGTGGCAGGCGCTGGGCTGGGTCAAAGATGGCATGGCGCAATGTGATTTGCTGCGGCACCACAAAGTGACTGAGGTAATGCCCAAGGTCGATCCTTGGCAATGATTTTGTCAAGTAGATGGACATGACGGATATCGCGCAGCCAGCGCCGACTGGTCGGCGCATGGCAGCAACGGGTTCGAGCTCGATTGGACCTGCCGATCGCCGTAGCCGGCACAAGGGCCGGTCAGCGACCTCTGCCGCCGTTCCCCGAACCTGTCCCGACAGTTCCCTACTTCGCACTGCCGGGATTGGTGGAGACTTGGCCAACGCCCGCTCTCTTCCGTCCAAGATTACCTAGACATATTCATATGCAGGCACCTAACATCGACCCATCAATCGGGAGGACACAATGAAACTTACGCGCAGATCCCTGATCGCTATAGGAATGATCGCATCCACGATTTCTGCCCCAGCCTTGGCGGGCCAGTCTGATGACGGAGTCAAGCGCCTGGCCCTGCAGATCAGTGACAACGATCCGGCGACCTTCAACAAGGCCCTGAATGTGGCGACGAACTTTGCGCGGGGTATGAGCGAAGCCGGCGACATGTATGAAATCGAAATCGTTGCGTTCAACGCTGGCCTGCACATGTTTCGGACCGACACGTCTCCTGTACTGGACAGGCTGCAAAGCATCTCTGAGAGCGTCCCGGATGTGACGTTCAGCGCCTGTGGAAATACTATTGCGGGGATGACCAAGAAAGAGGGTTCCGAGCCGCCGATCTCGCAACATGCCGGGGTTGTGCCCGCCGGAGTTGTCAGGCTGATGGAGCTTGATGATGAGGGTTACTACGTCATTCGGCCTTAGAACCCTGCAATTCCGTCAATCATGCTCGCACGCGCTGATCCCGGAAAGGGTATGGTCCCAGATTGGGAAAGCCCGTTGGTTGCGCGAAGCGTAACCTGGTTGGTTTCATCGAAGCTCCAGTTTGCGCGACCCCTCAAAACCCACCTGAGGGCGGACAGGTGGATGGATCGACCAAACCCGTATAGAGGCCTTGGATCATGAAGGGACATTTTTTTTCGATACTGGTTTGCATCGTCGGAGGTGCAGTTCAAACGACCGCAGATGAAGTACCTGCGGACGGCGGAATGCTCTTTGAGAAGCATTGTGCAAGATGCCACGGAACCGACGGCACGGGAAACGGAAACGCTTCTGGCAACTTGAATACACGCCCGCCCGATCTTACCAAAATAGCTGCCCGACGCGATGGTGTTTGGCCAATGCTTGAGGTCATGTCGATTGTCGATGGCTATACAAAGCAGACGACCCCACGCGAAGAGATGCCGCTTATCTCGGCTCTTACGGACGGACCGGTGGTCGAGTTCGATACAGGAAACGGTTTATTCACAGAGGTACCGGCCCGCCTCATTGCTGTGGCAAACTACCTTGAAAGCATCCAGTCGCCGAAACCGGAACGCTACGTACCGTAGGATCAGGATCTACAGGTCTTCCACCGAGGCGACAGCCGACTGCTGCGCATTCCGGTCTCGCAGGTCGGTTCCTGAAATGCCCGCTTAGCGGGCCCGTCGGCCTTTCGATGCCGCTCTTTCGTGTTGATATCGATCAACGACAGGCCCGCGCAATCGACCAAACTGGCGGCCTTTAGGTACGTGCAACCAAAAATGGGGAGGATACTATGAGGATTTTTTCAGGGATTGCTGCAATTTCTGTTGCTGCTACGGTGCTCAGCGCGATGCCGGTCCAAGCTGAAGATCTGGCGCTCGAGAATGCTGCCAGCATAGTGCGCGGAGGCCAGATTTACGACAAATGGTGGAAGGTGGTGAAGGCGGAAGAGCCCAGCAGTACCCACAGTGCTTACCCCGAAGACGGACCCAGAGACGGTTCTACCACATGGCGCTGCAAGGAATGTCACGGCTGGGATTATATTGGGCCCAAGGGACGCTATTCCTCCGGCTCGCATTTCACCGGCATCGTTGGGATTGAGGGCGCGGCTGGTGGAGATCCGGCGACAATTGCCGCAGCAATGCGTGACGAGCCACACGGCTTCGGAGCCGACCTGATCGACGATGCTGCAATGGCTGATCTGGCGAATTTCGTCTCGCATGGGCAGTTCGACATGTCGTCCTACATTTCTGACGGCAAGTCCACGGGAGATGCGGCAGTGGGTGAACCGCTCTACGCCACGCTATGTGCAGGCTGCCACGGCGCGGATGGCGCCAAGATCACCGAGATGCCACCGCTTGGCGAGATCTCCAGCAATCCGCAGGAAACCATGCACAAGATCCTGTTCGGCCAACCCGCTGAGTCTATGCCAGCGCTCTACGTGTTCGGCCCGCAGGTAGCCGCCGACATCACGGCCTATCTTCACACATTGCCGCAGTAATATGCGTTGGGCCGGGGCTTCAGCCTCGGCCTGTCCAGGCGCCGTATCGCGCCGCGTGAAGGAGCAAGCAGGGTGGCAAGCGAAACGACCCGCCAACCGGGTGTGACCCGTCGTATGTGGCGATGGCTCTGGAGTCCAACGGCCCGGTTCGGTTGGGGCGTGATTTTCGTTGCCGGCGGTATCGCCGGGGTCATGTTGTGGGGCGGGTTCAACTGGGCCATGCAAGCCTCCAACAGCCCAGAGTTTTGTCTGAGCTGCCACGAAATGGCTGACAATGTCGGTGAGGAGTGGATGCGCTCCACCCATTACAACAACCCCTCGGGCGTGCGCGCCACTTGCGCGGATTGCCACGTTCCAAAGGATTGGTTCCCCAAGGTGGTCCGCAAGATCAAGGCGAGCCGCGAGCTGTACGGCCACTTCACAGGCGTGATCGATACACCGGAAAAATTCCGGGCTCACCGTGCGGAAATGGCCGAACGGGTCTGGGCCGAGATGACCGCGTCGGATAGCCAGGAATGCCGCAACTGCCACAGCGAGCACGCGATGAACTTTGAGGAGCAATCTGCACGCTCGCGCGAGAAAATGGTTCCGGGCATCGAAGAGGGCAAGACCTGCATTGAGTGCCACAAAGGCATCGCCCACCGGCTTCCGCCGCGCGACGACTAGAGATTGCAGATCCGCCTTGGAGCTAGACTTGATCATCTTGATCTTCTTGTCGGATGACCGGTTGGTCGGAAAATGTGCCGGACATCGTGGCTGCGAGGAAATGGTAGTGTGGGCACGAAGCCGTCGATCGCTTCAATCCGTTCAAACGACCGAAATGGCCCGAACTAAGTCATTGACATTGCTGCCCCTCTTGACTCATACATCAATCATCGCAGGAGAACGCCCGGAGAACAACGCTCCGGGCGTTTTGCGTTACCCCCCCTCCGAGGGTTCCTCCTGGGGCCGAGTGTATGCGGGGGGGCTGAGATCCCGACACCCAGCGTGACCAGCATCAAAAGGGCGATCCCGATGAAGGGCATGAAATTCAGGAGCGCCGCGGCCACCCCCCAGAGCGGGGCGTTCGACACGCCAAGCAGCTGGAAAGCAACGGCGACGCACACCCCGAGCCCCAGGTTGATTGCGGTGATTGCCAGCAGGTAGCGGGCGACATTGATGCGCACGTCGCGCATGGCCCGCCCGACCGCCCGTCGCGCCGAGGCCCCGGAAACCACAGACATGCCCCAGCGGGCCAGCATCACGCGGTCGCGGAGCAGAAAGAATGTCAGCATGGCCCAGAATGCGGCTCCTGCGGCAATCCTGGGCGCGCCGATCGCCAGGTCGGTCAGCAAACGCTGTCCCCCCTCCACAAGCCTGCCAACGGCGTCGTCCCCCAATTCCGGCTCGGCCGGATCTGCGGGTTCGGCCGACAGTGCCACTCCCGGATCGGCGGCCGGTGCGACAGGGGCCTCAACGTCCAGCGTGCGCGAGATGCCGGAAACGATCTCGCGGGTGCGCCGTTCCGCATCGCGCAGAACCTGCGGTGCGCGGTCGTTCCAGGGCTCTGCAGAAGGGGCCAGCGCATAGGCGGTGAACGCCGCCCCAAGAAGCAGGCCGCCCACCACGAAGGCTGCGCAGAGCGACGCGGGGGCCATGGTCCGTTCCAGCCATCGCATCGCAGGTACAAGGGCTATCGCGCACAGAACGGCCAGCACCGTTGGCACCGCGATCAGGCTCGCACCGTCCAGCGCGGCGAGGATCATCACGCCTGCGATGATGCTCAGCAACACGGTCTGGAGCGCGCCCCGATCGAGCCTGGAAGACCAGCCAGCCGATGTCGTCCGGAGCGCCGGTTCAGCCGCCGGCTTCAGTTTCTCGTCATGCATGTAACGTACCTGCCTTTCCGACAAGACCGGCGCACAGAACAAGCGGCCCGGCACACATCCGGCGGAGCCCAGGAATGGCTTCGAGCCGGGATGCCGGGGACATGACGGACGCGCCAGGTCTGCCAGCCACCGCATGCTCTATCCGAGGCTGCCGACCGGCGCGCTGACGCAGGTTGGTGCGTGCCGGTGAGTCAACGAAAGTTCACCCTCAACCGGACGGGGCGAGCGTGAGCGCCTCGGTCCTTGGCAGGCTTGTCAGCATGTCGCGCAGCCTGGCATCGTCGGGCGCGCCGGGCACTTCGTCGGTCCAGACACGGAACCCCTTCAGGTCGTAGGCGCCGAAAGAAGTGATCATCGCACCATCGGCGGCGTCACGGCCGCGGACCATCAGGACCCGGCCAATCCGTGGGGTGTTGTAGCGCGCGTCAAACGTGTACCAGCGACCGCCGAGATAGGCCTCGAACCATGCGCAGAAGTCACCGGCCCCGGAATAGGGCACGCCGATGTCGCCCAGATAGCCGCTCGCGTAGCGGGCCGGGATGCTCATGGCGCGGCAGAACGCGATCGCGAGATGCGCGAAGTCGCGGCAGACACCGGTCTTTTCGCGCTGCGCGTCGCTGGCGGTCTTGGTGGGCCGGCCAAAGCCGTATCCGAAGGTCAGGTGATTATGGACGTGGTTGCATATTGCCTGCACCCGTGCCCAGCCCGGCGGGGTGGCGCCGAACAAGCGGAGCGCCTCGGGGGCAAGCACATCGGAGTCGCAATAGCGGCTGGCGGTCAGGAACTGCAACGTCTCGGGCGGCAGGTCGCCCACGTCGTGCTGGCATGCGTTCCAGTCAAACACGTCGGGCTGGCCGTCAACGTCCACGATGCAGTCGGACCAGAGCCTGAGCCGCCCCGCCGGCGCCCTGAGCCGTGTCAGCCGGTTGCCGAAACTGTCAAGGAAGGTCTCGAGCGGAAGCTCTGGTTCCGCCCGCACCGCGTACGAGCCGATGATCCGTCCGTCGAAACTGGAATGCGGCGACAGGGCAAGGATCAGGACAGTTTCCGCCTTGCTGTCAATATGGATCTCGTGACCGATGCGAATGAACATTGCCGCCCTTTCTACAATGACGTACGTTGGTCTTCAGGTTTGGCGCGTACCGTTCTTCTCTTGCCCTGCGTCCTTCCGGTGCGATTGACCGGCGTGCACGGTCGAGACGAGGATACCCCGATCCGAACCCTGCGCATCCTGCATCGAACCCGATATGCCTATGACCGCCCGGTGTCCTTCGGTGAGCATCGGCTGATGATCCGCCCGCGCGACGGGCACGATATGCGCATTCTGGAATCCAGCCTGACAGTGTCCCCCCGCGCAAATGTGCACTGGACTTTTGACACATTCGGTAACTCCGTCGCGCTTCTTTCGTTCCAAGAAGCGGCTGACGAACTGGTAATCGAGAGCGAGCTGCTGCTGCGCCGCTACGGCCTCGATGAGCCGCTGACACGGATCGAGCGCTATGCCGGCACCTTTCCGGTACATTACAACGTCGACGAGTTCATCGACCTCGGCCCCTACCTTGTTTCGGACCAACCGCAAGACCAGGACGTGCTGGCGGCGTGGGTCGCGCAGGTGTTGCCGCACCCCAACGGCAGCAGCCTTGAGGTTCTAGGCGCATTGGGAACCGCAGTCCACGGCGCTTTTCGATATGCAAGGCGCGAGGCAGAAGGCGTGCAGACACCTGCCGAGACGATCGGGCTTGGCACAGGCACGTGCCGCGATTTCGCGCTGCTGTTCATGGACGCTGCGCGCCACCTCGGTTTCGCTGCGCGGTTCGTCACCGGCTACCTCCATGACGAGGGCGCTGGAAACGAGTCCGGCGAGGACATGACCGGCGGCGGTGCGACCCATGCCTGGGCGGACATCTTCGTCCCGGGCGCGGGCTGGGTGGAATTCGACCCGACCAACCACATCATCGCGAGCCGCAACCTGATCCGCGTGGCGACGACCCGCACGCCGGCACAGGCGCTTCCGGTCAGCGGGACCTTCGAGCACGAGGGCGGATCACTGCTCGGATTGCAGGTGGCAGTTCGCGTCATCGAAGTTGCATAGGATAGGCATGCTCGGGGATATCGAGTGCCAGGCGTTTGGTGCCCTCCACCCGGCAACCAAGATCGCAGAGCCACCCGATACCATAACTGAACGGCGGAGCAATCTGAGGCATCGGGCCGGCGTCATCCTTCGCAGAAACGGGAAAGGCGGGGGACGTGATCACACCGCACACGATGGCCATCCGAGAGATCGGCATTGCCAGCGGGTGTCTCATCGGTTCCTTGTGGTGCATCATCGGCGCTCCCTGGCGGACCAGAAGCTATCGGTTTTCGCGCGTATCTTCGATAGCCCAAGCTTGAGCGTTCCGGTCAACCGCCGAGTACGCGCGACCGTTGGCATAGAGCCCTTGGGACTAGGTCTCGATGGCATGCCTTCGTTCTCGGCCACCTGGATCGCGAAGTCCTGCGGGACTGTCGGTTGGGTGCTACCGGTCATAGTGTCGACAACTTGACCAGGGCCGCGGCCGCAAGGGCAAGTTCCTTCTGGTGGTAGTCACCGTGAAACTTGCCGTCGACCTTCACTTCCCAGATACCGCTTCGCTGACGGATCTGCACTCGATCCGGCCGCGCAGAGCGGTCCATGTCCGACACCTGTCCGTCTCCGCGTCTCGGCGGCACTGGTTGCTTCTCGGTCGTGTCCGGCTCCATCGCTTTGGGCGCACGCTCTTCTCCGAGGAGCATCACGGCGCGAATGAATTCCTCCGCGTAGTCGTCGGTTTCTCGGTGGTCGTGTTCGCGCCGGGCCATACTCATTGGCTCGACGAAGCGTTCCCGCAGGTGGTCGACGAAACGCGGCTCGGTACGGGCCATGTAGGCGATCAGGGCCTGCAGGATCCGTTCATGGGCTAGGACGCGCCGTTCGAGATCGGTCGTTTCTGCTGCCGCCCCAGTAAGGTATTCAACTGATGTCATGGCTTATCATCCTTCGCGCTGCGCATCGCGACGGCGCATGTCTTGTGTTCGAGCGCGGGCACGCAGGCCATCGCCTCGTCACGATCCAGCTCTTGCCATCCGCCTACCAGCCAGGCGGACATCGGGTGCTGACGCAGGTTAGGGGCACGGAAATTAAGTGTGCGTGTCTTGCTCAGAAGCGCAAAGAAACCGGCCTCGGCAGTCCAAATGCCATTGAAGGGGCTTCCGCCATGAAGATAGCTGTCCGCTTTCAGTGGAGAATAGTTATTTACCATTATGGAAGCTCAAAAACGCGCGCCAAATCTTTTTCGCGCATCATCATGTGGCCGCCTCGATCAGAATGTTTTCCGGCGCCATTTCCTTGCCCTGCAGGACGGCCAGCCGTCCGACCGCAGTGATGGCGATAAAAATCGGATACACGAATGCGGAATTGCGTTTGGCATAATGCACCGCAACCATTCCGATCACTTCAAGATAGAGAAACATCAGCAGAATATCGGCCAGCAGGATGGTTCCAAGGCGATAGATGGCCAGGACTGCGAGCGCGACGGCGAGGAGGGTCAGGGCCACGATCACAACCAGCAACAGACGCTCGATGAAGTGAAGCAGACCCAGGGCAAACAGCCTTTCGCCGCGCCCCGCGCTGTCGTCTTCCTGTTGGGGCACCGCCGTGTCGACCGCTGCCGCTCCCGCTTGATGCCCTCTATTCATGATTGCGGCCTTCGGCCATGAACCTATCGGCCTGCTTCGGCCTCCGTCTGTGTCACGATCGGTGTCGCGGCTTCTTGCACTGGTATGGTCCTGCCGTTTGACGCGACGCCTCCGTCGCCCGAGACGCTGCCGGGGTCGCGGACGGCGTCTGCCTCGCCCTGCATGCCGCGCAGGAACCGGAACAGATCGCTGTCCGTCGTCAGGACAAGCGTCGTGTCGTCGGAAATCATGTCGCCGTAGGCCTGCATGGTTCGGGTGAAGTCGTAGAATTCGACCGAAACGGCATCGACGTTGTAGGCGCCCGAATAGATGTCAGCCGCAGCCGCATCGGCCGCGCCACGGATTTCCTCGACCGCGCGATAGGCTTCGGACTGGATCTTGTTTAGATCCCGCACCCGATTGCCTTGGATCCGGGCTGCTTCGCCGTTGCCTTCCGACAGGAAGCGTTCGGCGATCTGCCGCCGCTCCGAGATCATGCGATCGTAGATCTTGGGTCGCACGCTTTCGTTGTAGTTGATGCGTTTGAAGCGGATATCGAGAAGCTCGATCCCGAAGACGCGCACCTTCTCCACCGCCGCCTCAAAGATCTGCTGCTCGACCAGCGCCCGCCCCTTCGTGATGGGAACGAGGGCGCCAATGTCCTGCGCAAGCTCCTGGTCGGTCAGAAGCGTGTCCCTAAGCGGTGTCCGTCCCTTGGTGGTGCGCACGATCTCGATGAGCTCATGCTTGGCGACGGCATTCCGCGTCTCGCTGCCGAGAATGTCGTCGAGGCGCGACTGGGCACTGCGTTCGTCGCGCAGGCGCAGGAAGTATTGCAGCGGATCCGTGATCTTCCAGCGCGCGAAGAGATCAACCGAGATGTAGAGCTTGTCCTTTGTAGGCATGTCCGACGGCGAGCCGTCCCATTCGAGGACGCGGGCGTCGATCCGGTTGACCTCCTGAACGAAGGGCACTTTCACCTTGAGACCGGCCTCGGTGATCGGCGCGCCGACCGGCTTGCCGAACTGGGTGATGATGGCTTGCTCCACCTCCCCGACCGTGTAGACGGCGGATGACGCCGTGACGACCCCGGCGACCGCAACTCCGGCGGCGATGAGCGAAATGGTCTTCATGGTTGCACCCCCATTTGTCGATCGAGGTTCAGGAGTGGCAGGATACTTGCCGTGGACCCGTCGACAATGATCTTGGAACCAATTCCCGGCAGAACATCCTGAAGGGTTTCGATGTAGATCCGGCGCCGGGTCACCTCTGGCGCCCGGCGGTATTCCGTCAGAAGCGCCGTGAAGCGGGCAGCATCGCCTTCGGCTTCGTTGATCCGCCGCAGGCGATACCCATCGGCTTCGCGGATACGCTGGTCCTTTTCGCCTTGGGCCAGAGGTATGACGCGGTTGTATTCGCGGCGGGCCTCGTTGATGATCCGTTCCTTCTCTTGCTGCGCCTGATTGACCTCGTTGAACGAGGCTTGAACCGGCTGGGGCGGATTGATGTTCTTCAACTGCACTTGGTCGATGCTTATGCCCATCGCGTACTTGGTCGCGAGCGCCTGCATCTTCACCAGGGCTTCGCTTTCGATTTCCTGGCGCCCGACGGTGATCACCTCGTCGACCGTGCGGTCCCCCACAACCTCGCGCATGACGGATTCAGAGACGTAGCGCAGGGTCGCGCTCGGCTCGCGCACTTCGAACAGGAACTTCCGGGGTTCGGAAATCCGGTACTGCACCACCCACTCCACCAGCGCCGCGTTTAGATCGCCCGTCACCATCTCGGTCTCGCGGCGACCGTCTGTCGGGCTCTGATAGGGGTCGGTGGCGCCCGGAGTCGTGAATCCGAATTCCTGTTTCAGCTGGCGCTTGACCGGGACCAACGTGGTCACGTCGATCCCGAACGGGATCTTGAAGTGCAGTCCTGGAGGAACCTCGGCCGAGTACTTCCCGAACCGTTGGACAATCGCAACGGAGTCGCTCGGCACCGTGTAATATGAGGACCACGCCCCATACGCCGCAAGCGCGATGGCGGCCCCGATCGCAAGACGCTTCACCGGCGGCAGACCGTCCGGCAGGATGCCGTGCAACCGATCCCGGCCCCGCCTGAGAATTGCGTCAACCTCAGGGGGAACGCGGGTCCGCTTGTTTTTCCAAGGTCCGCGATCTTCCGGTCCATTGTCATCAGAAGGCATCGCAAGCTCCTGTCTCGATTTCGGCGCTCGAGGCGATGCGTGGCTCGCGCGTTTGACGGTGCGACCGGTGTTGCGCCATCACATCATCGGCTCTGAACAGCATGACCTCAGAGGTCCAGTTCCTTCAGGCAGGCTTGCGCAATGTCTCGGTCTGGGGCATCGGTTCCTGGCATCGTCGCCCAGCCGGCTGTCATGAGAGCGTCGCGCCGCTGGTAGGTCGAGGCTGCCCGGATCGTTGCAAGCTTGTCCGCCCGAGCCGGGTCTGACCGCGCCATGTCGAGGCAGACCGGTACCATTGAGGCGACGACATCGTCACGGGACATCGCCATCGCCCGGTCATTCGAAGTGCCGCCGGTTACCCAGCCGCCCCACGTGAAGCCGACGACACCGACAAAGACAGCACCGATCACGGCGCCATAGATGCCGGGTTTGAGCCATTCGGGAGTATTCATTTCAAGTCCTCCTGCGGAGAAAGCGCCGCTTCGCTGTGGTTGTTCATCTCAGTCGGAGCCTGATCCCGGCTCAACGCCTCATTCAGGTCGCGCTCTGATATCGTGTGCAGTTCCATCCAACCCGCCCGATCACCTCTGCCAGGAACGGTCATATGGGTCGCCGTCCTCTGATAAGTTTCGAAACCTTGCCCGCGTACAAGTTCTTCCTGAATCAGGACTTCGTAGTCCCCGGCCGGAAGTTCGTCCGGAAAATCGGCTAGGCTGAACGGGTGCAGGAAAGTCACCCTCACACTGGATGAACGCACGCTCATCTCTGGCCTCCACGATTTTGGCAGATCCGTCGCTCACCACTGCTGACGGCCCCTCAGATCCCGGGCCTGGCCAGTTGAACGATTTCTTCTCTTGTACGTCGGGAGCATCTAACTGGCGCTGACGCATGTTAGTCCCGGGCGCCGAACCGGTTGCGACCTCCTTGGCGGCAGTCGCCAGCACTGACCTGCGTGAGGGCGGCGAGACCGACCTGCGCGTATTCTTTGGGAAACAGGGATGATCTGCGTTCCTGCAACCCTTGAAAGGATTGGCGATGTCCCAAACCAAAATTCGCAACCCGCACCCGCCCGAGTTCGATCGGTTTCTCCAGGCGTCGGTCGGCGAGGACCGTAACGGCTATGCCGTGACTGTGCTCTCCACGCTCGCGCGGCTTGGCCTCGATCCTTGGAAGGAGACCGCTGATCTGGTCACGCTGGGGCGCGACGCGGCGCACGCGCGGTTGGGAACGCTGCTTGCCCGATTTCGGGACGTTCCTGCGCTCGCAAGCGATCATGGCAGGGTCGCACGAGACTTGAGCCAGCTGCTTCCTGAAGGCCGGACGTCAGGTGCCCTGCAGCGCGCTGCTTCAACGGTGGCCGATGGCCGCCCGGGAACCAGCGGCGCGATCTGGACGGCGCTCACGATCATCCTTGTTCTGTTTCAAATGTTCATGATTGGCGGGTCAGGGTCAGGCGAATGACCGTTTCCACCAAGACAGCAAGAGCACCGGCCCATGCAGCGCACCGCACCGGTACCCTGTCCCCAGTCGAACGGGATGTTCTCTGGGACATCGAGGAACACTTCTGGACCAGTGACGCCGACAACGCGCGGGCGACCACGGCGACCAACGCAGTGATGATCTTTCCCTATCCGCCCGGCATCCTTCAGGGTGACCAGATCTGGACCCATCTTCGGCAGAGGACTGGCTGGCGTTCCGTCGTCATGGCCGAACGGCGCGTGACGCGGAGCGGTGACCTCGCCATTCTCACCTACCGTGTTTCGGCGGCCCTTGTACGCGGAATTCGCGCTCTCGGGTTTCTGCAGTCCGGCTCCTCTGCAGAGCTGCGAGACGATGGGGACTTCCTGATCCTGCAATTCCGTTCCGGCATCGGTTCGGTAGTCGGGGCAAGACATATCGATGAAGGTACCGTTGTCCTGCTCATTGATCTCGTACGCCACTACGCGGGCCCCGACTGGCTGCCGAAGTGTATCGAACTTCCTGGAACCGCCCGCAGCGACGCGACACTCGATGCCAGCCTCGGAGCCGCGATCCGGTGGGGCGCATCTCTTCCCGGCATAGCCATTCGTGGGGACGTCCTGCGCGCTCTCAATCCGTCCCCAAGAGATGCGCGAACTGCGCCGGTCTATCGAGACCTCAGGGCGATGGTGCGGAGCCGTCCGCCGAGCAGTCTGGCGGAGTTCGTACGGGATACATTGAGCATCCTGGCGCCGACAGGCGACGTCTCGGAGGAAGCAGTCGCGAAATGGCTCGGCCTCGGCAGGCGAACACTTCAACGGCATCTCGCGTCAGAGGGGTGCCGATTCCGTGACATCCTCGTCGCCTTTCAGATGGAGCGAGCCGCGACCCTGCTCGAAGAAACGGACCATTCCGTGGAGGAGATCGCCGCGGCTCTGGGATACAGCGAGGTGAACAGCCTTCGCCGGGCTTTCAGGAAGTGGACCGGCGTTACGCCCACCGAGTATTGCGCCAGACATGCAGCGATACGAAGTGCCTGACCACACCGGTCACACGCGGTCCTCCGGACCATTCGGTTGTCGCGTCGGCGCACATAGCGGCACCGGCAATTTTTTCGTCACGGCCTGACCTTGATTGTTGACGACCGGATTTCTGCGCGCGCAGCCTACGGTCGCGCCCGTCTCAACATTCAACGTGGGGGCGTCTGTTCAGGCGGAGGTCACGAAGGCGCCGTACGTTTATCGGTTGCCGCTCGAGAAACGCTGATTGCATGATCCGCCATCCGCCATCCGCCAACCGCCATCCGCCATGCGCCAACGCTCTTGTGCTTGGACGCCTTCCAGATGCCACCAATCCGAGGGGGCAGCCTGTCCCGGTTGGCCCCAGATTCTACCCGTCGGTTTGACCGGATCGCGCATCAGACGCGCCGAAGCCTGTCAGTCGGCGGCATTTCCCAAGGCCGTCTCCATCTCCCGGATAGTGGCGATCAAGGTGTCAGGGTTGACCCTCATTGACCCCTCCAGTGCTCGATCGAGGTCGAAAATCACGATCATCACGACAGAAAGAAGGCCTGCAAAAGCAAACACGTGCCACGTTAGCTCTCTGCCCTGCAACGCAGTCCGGTTGCCCACAACAAAGATCGCAACGACGGAGGCCAGAAAGATCATGAGCTTGGCCGGGGGCGGGATCTGCTCGGCTGCTGCGGCGAGGCGCAGGGTATGGGCGTCGAGCATGTCGGTCACACTGCGCACGACGGCTGCCCGGATCGGATCGGAAGTTGCTCCGCCGATGGCCTGCATTGTCGCAGGCCAAATCTTCGTCTGGGATTCAAATGTCCGTTCCAGAAACGCGTTCCATGCAGTCTTCGTCCGAATGTCCGCAGGGTTCGCGATGCGAGTCCGCGCGTATGCGAGTATCTGGGACTGGAGAACCGTGCGCCCGGGTTCATCGACGAGATTGGCGGTCAAAAAGGCCGTGCTGATTGCCGCCGCCTCCCGGACCAGTGCTCCCTGCCGCTCCTCGCGCCAACCGAGCGCCGAACTGAAGGCGAAACCGAGCAGAAGCCCGAGGAGTGCCAGCATGGCTCCGAGTGAGGTGGCGCCTGGCGCCTGCTCGGGCTGGCCTTTGTTGTTCTGATTGCGTCGGTGTGCGATCTGGCCGACCCGGAATCCGAGGAATGCGGCGACCGGCAAGACGACGAGCGTCAGAACCGCGAGATAGGAAAAGGGCAACAACGGTTCGGTGAAGCCCACAAAGAGATCCGCCGTCTCAGTGCCAGACATCTGATCACACCATTGCAGGTTAAGGCCATTCAGACTGAAGCAAAGGGTCAGCACCGTATCCGAGTCCCGTCAATGACACTGGTCAAAGCCCGGCGGTCTGGAGGTGCCGTCAAATATTGACGTGCCGTTGATGTAGGACGGGAGATCAAAAACTGATCGGTCGAAGTCGACTTTAGAGCATTGATAGTGTTTAAGTGCTTCGCTTTCGGGGCTCGCAGTCGGCGTTGTCGAACGCAGTTGGCGTATCCTGCAGCAATTTTCCGAGATCGACCTGACTTCGAACCAGGTGGGCATATTCGACCGGTTCGGCAAGCTGTCGGCATTGGTGAATGAAGGTGAGCAGATCGAAATCCATCGTCCCATCTTCCCCGAAGCTGAACTTTTGAACGCCTCGCGTGAGGTGAAAGGAGCCTGAGGCTTCCTGCCTGAAAGGATTTTTCGCCGGTCGTACCGCACGCGATGTGAGGCAATTCTGGCAGGACCGAAACCAGAGATGAACTTACCGAAAATACGCTGTCCAGTCACGACGTGATTTCTGCGAGCACACATTGTATCGCCACGATACAACGTTCAACGTCCGGACTTTTCAATGCGTCATCGAATCAACGGACTGAACCAACGGGCGTGGGGCCCCACAATTCGAAACCTGAGTTTCCGACAGGTCGACCGGTCAATCCTTGGGCTACATGCACCTCGGTCTTGATGGCCTTCCGATGATTGCCGGAATCTCCCTGCGGACGACACCTGGTTCTCTCCGACAGACGAACGCCTTCAGATGGTTCTGGCCGTCTTTGCCATTCGAAAGCGATGCCGGCCGGACCAAATCCGTGACGTCGTCCGACCTTGGTCCGAAGAAACACTGTCTCCTGCAGGGTTAGCTGGTTTCATCGGGCCTTTGCCTATCACACCTTTGCCCCGCTGAACCGGGGCCAAAACGGGAGACACCACATGTCGAAAGAACTCAGGAAACTTTTGTCCTCCACCGCAAGTCTTGCCCTGGCAGTGGCCATTCTCTCGGCCGCGCCGTTTCACCTGCGGCTGGAGAAAGACGGGTTCGTCGCCTCGATCGACACCTCTGCGGCCTGGGCCAAGGGCAGCGATGACGACGACGATGATGACGATAATGACGACGACGACGATGATGACGACGATGACGATGATGATGACGACGATGATGACGACGACGATGACGATGACGATGACGATGACGATGACGATGACGATGACGATGACGATGACGATGACGATGACGATGATGACCGGTCAGGCAAGGGGAGTGGCAAAGACGACCGGAGCGAGCGCGGTGACGACCGCGGACGCGGCCAAAACGGCGGCATGAGCGATGACGACGGCATCGAGGTGACGTTCCGGGACGGCAGCAAGATCGAGATCGAGAACGGCCGGTACGAGCGCAAGGATGCCAGCGGACGCACCGTGGAAGAACGCCCGGCGCGGCAGAGCGATTACGCCCGGCTTCAGCAGGCTGGCACTGCGTCGGCCGCGCGCACGAATGGCTCCGCAGGGGCTCAGAGAGCGGCGGGCAACGGCAAGTTCCGCGGCGGCGGCGTGGTCGCGAAGCTTGAGACCACAGGCCAAAACATCGAGATCACCTACACCGACGGATGGAAGGAAGAGATCGAGAACGGGCGCTACGAGTTGAAGGACCCGCAGAACCGGACGGTCATCGAGCGCCGCGCACGGCAATCTGACCGCGCCCGGCTGTTCAAGGCGGTTCGGTAATTCAAGTCTCCGGCCAGCGGCCGTGTGCGATGAGCGCGGCCTCTGTCCGGTTCCGGACCTGAAGTTTCTGAAGAATGATGGTCATGTAATGTTTGACCGTCTTTTCCTGGAGGTCGAGCGCAAGCCCGACCTCCTTGTTGCTGCTGCCCGTGGCAACGAGCCGGAGGATTTCCTCCTCCCGCGCGGTCAGGCTGTCCAGCGGGTCCTCCCTCGCCGGTTTGGCCGGACCGCCCCGCATCGCCTGCAGCACCTTCATGGCGAGCCCAGGCGAGACGTAGCTGCGACCGGCGGCCAGATCCTCGATGGCGGCCAGCAGGTCCCTGCCCCCGATCCCCTTCAGGATATAGCCATCCGCCCCCGCCTGCAGCGCCTTGAAGACGTCGCCATCCTCCTCCGACACTGTCAGCATCGCTACGACGGGCGGGTTCTCCAGGGCCTTGATCTCCCGGAGTGCCCAAAGTCCCCCGTCCGGCATGGAGAGGTCGAGCAGAACCAGGTCGGGTTCGAGGGAGCGGACCATTTCGAGCGCGCGCCGTCCGGAATCCGCCTGCCCGACGACAACCGTTCTCTCATGTCCGTCCAGCAGCACCGCGACCCCTTCTCGAAACAGTGGATGATCGTCAGCGATCAGGATACGCAGCGATGTCATTTCCATTCTCCCAGATCAAAGCTCAGCCGGAGGTCGCTCCCGGGGCCACTTCCCCGCCCGGCATGAAACGCCCCCCCGAGGCTCTCGATGCGATCCCTGAGCCCCGACAGACCGAGGCCGAGCGGCGTGTACGCCGGGTCGAAACCGGGCCCCGCGTCTGTTACGGCAAGGGTCAGCCGATCGGCGTCACAGGCAAGAGATACCCCCATCCCGGCGGCTTCGGCATGTCGGCTGGCATTGTTCAGCCCTTCCTGGACAAAGCGGAAGAGACAGAGCCGGGCGGCGAACGGCATGTCGACCGGGCCGTCGCAGGCCAATTCCATCGCGACCGCATTTCCGGTGCGGGAGCGGTGCTCCTCGACCGCCATCTCGACGATCCCTGCGGGCGTCTTGTCGGCGACATCCGGCAATGACAATCCGCGCGAAATCGTTCGAATCTCGGTCATTGCATCGGCAATGGCACTGTTAATCCGGTCGATCTCTCCCTGTCGAGCCGCGACCGTCTGCGCCTCCTGCAACGCATCGAGCCGTAGCGCGGCAAAGGCCAACTGCTGCGCCGGCCCGTCATGCAGATCGGCGCCGATCTGGCGCATCACCCTGTCCGCACGCTCCGCCGAGCGCCCGGCGGCGTCGCGCACCCGCCGGCGAAGATCCTGGTTGTTCGCCGACAGTGCCTCCAGTTCAGCATACTGGTTCAGGAGGCGCCTCTGCTGGCGGTCGATCACGCGGCTGCCGCGCAAGACTATCAAGTAAAGGATGACGCCAAGCCCACCGAAGGCGCCGAACACCACCAGCCATGCATCACGGCGCGCCCGGGCGAGGTCGGCGGCAAGCTGTTCGTGCACCTCGTAGAACTCGACGACCGCGATGATCTCGCCGGAATAATACTCCCGGATCGGGCTGTAGACTTCGAGCAGCGGCAGGCCGAGCGCCTGCTCTCCAGCGTCCTCGGCATCCCCGAGCGCCTCGAAATCGGCGGCCACGTGTCCCTGCCAGGCGAATTGAAGATCGTCGGTCACCGGAAAGACCTCTCCGACGATGGCCGGGTCGGAGGCTTCGACGATCCGACCGCCGGGTTTCCAGAACTTGTAGGAAATCACCCGCTCGCCGATCGGGGTGTTCTCGAATATCTCCTCAAGCGCGCGCCGGGCGCCGGGCGACAAGGTTTCCTGATCCGCGAATTGCTGGGCGATCGGCGCCAGCACGCTTTCCATGAACATGGCGGTGGAATTGGCGCTGTTGCGGACGACATTTTCCTCGATCCTGCGAGACACCACCGTCCCCACGAGGATCGCGGCCACGACAAGCACAGCACTGCTGGCAAACGCGTATTGCGTTGCCAGAGACGCGCCTCTCCACAGGAATTTCTCGTTCCGCACTCGCTCCATCCCGCCATTTATGCGACGTTACCAATGCGACGAACACGGGCTTTGGTCCGAAGACGGGGTGATTTGCGGTCGCAGGGTGCCCGGGCCTCTTGCAGGTTCTAAAGGACGCCTGCGCTGCGAATGTCCTGCTGTGCGAAATCGATCAGCGCGTGAAGCTTGCGCGGTAGCGTCCTCCCTTCGAGGTAGACCGCTGAGATCGGGCTTTCGTCGCCCGCGTAATCCTCCAGCAAGGGGACAAGCCGTCCGTCTTCGATGGCCTCGTGCAGCGCGAATTTCGGGCCATAGACGATCCCCTGTCCGGCCACGGCAAGCTCGCAGGCAGCACGGGCCGAGTTGACCATGAACCGTCCCGAGACCGGCACGGCGACCTTCTGCTCGCCATGGCGAAAGACCCAGCGGGCCGGGGTCCGGCGATTGGTGTCGAGGATGCAGATGTGGCGCGCGAGATCGTCGGGGTGCTCGGGGCGCCCGTGTGTCTCGAGATAGGCCAGGCTCGCCGCAACGCATCCCGCAACGGCGCCGAGCTTGCGGGCCTTGACCGAGAGCATCGCGGTTGTGCCTATGCGAAAGGCAAGGTCGATCCCCTCGCTGGCAAGGTCCGAAAAGCGGTCGGTCAGGCGCAGGTCGATGGAAAGGTCGGGATGCAGCGCGGCGAAGCGGCCGAGCATGCCGTTCACGTAGGTCTCCCCGAGGATCACCGGGGCCGAGATGCGGATCGTGCCGGTGAAGCCGCGCGTGTCTTCCGTCACCTCGGCCAGCATGTCGTCCAGCTCGTCGATCAGGGCCGGCGCCCGGGCCATCAGGTCTTCGCCCGCCGCCGTGAGCCCGACCTTGCGCGTGGTCCGCTGGAAAAGCCGCACCCCGAGCTGGGCCTCCAGCGCACCCACGTATTTCGAGGTGAGGCGGTTGGAGATGCCCATCTGCTCCGCCGCCGCGGTGAAGGAGCCGGTCTGGGCGGTCGCGACAAAGGCCCTCAGGCCGTCAACGAGATCCAAGGTCGCCTCCAATTGAGAATGAAATGACGATAGTCATACACCACCTTCGCCATTTTGTTGACCACGGGCAAGTCCTACGTTCGGTTCAGATCGAAACACACCGAACGCCAGCGTGCGGACGGATTACCGACACAAGGACCTGACACGATGATCGACCAGACCACCGCACCCTACGCCGCCCTTGCCCTGCGCATCGCCACCGGCTCGGCCTTTCTCGCCCACGGGTTGCTCAAGCTCTTCGTCTTCACCATCCCCGGCACGGTCGGCTTCTTCGAGAGCCTCGGCCTGCCCGGCATCTTCGCCTACCTGACCATCATCGCCGAGATCGGCGGCGGCGTTGCGCTGATCCTCGGCGTGGCGACGCGGCTCGTCTCGCTGGCGGTCCTGCCGATCCTGCTCGGCGCCGTCTGGGTGCATTCGGGCGCCGGGTGGCTGTTCTCCAACGAGGGCGGCGGCTGGGAATTCCCGCTGTTCTGGGCGGTCGCCCAAGCCTCTCTCGCGCTGCTCGGCAACGGCGCCTACGCCCTCAAGCTGCCCGCCGTCGAAAAGGCCCTCGGCCAGTTCGCCTGATTCAACGGCGCCGCCTACCGGGCGGCGCCCCCTGCCACAGGTACCTGCCATGAGCGCTGTCCAATCCCTGCAATCCCTTCGCGACCGGCTCCACGCCTCGGACCGGTTGCCCGTGGTCTTCCTCGGCCATGGCAACCCGATGAACGCCATCGAGGATACCGCCTATAGCCGCAGCTGGTCCGATCTGGGCCGGACCCTGCCGCGCCCGCAAGCGATTCTGGTCGTCTCGGCGCACTGGATGACCAAGGGCACCACCCTCGTGGATGTCTCGGCCATGCCGCGCATCATCCACGATTTCTACGGCTTCCCGCAGGAGCTCTACGCGCAGCAATACCCGGCGCCGGGCAACCCGGAGCTCGCCCGCGATGTCGTCGCGCTGCTGTCGAGCCATCACGCGCAGGAGGATGACAGCTGGGGTCTGGACCACGGCGCCTGGACGGTGCTGAAGTTCCTCTACCCCGGGGCCGACGTGCCGGTCTTCCAGCTTTCGATCGACATGTCGCAAGACCTCGACTGGCATCTCGAGATCGGCCGGACGCTGTCGGAGCTGCGCGACCGGGGCGTACTGATCCTCGGCTCGGGCAACATCGTGCACAACCTGCGCGCGCTCAGCCAGACCGGAACGACACCGGATTTCGCACTGGAATTCGACAGCCTGTTTGCCGAGCGTCTGACGGAGCGCGATCTGGGGGCGCTGGCGGATCGCAAGTGGCTGGGATCGCTGCTGCATCAGGCGCACCCGTCGGTCGACCACTACCTGCCCGCGCTGACCATTGCCGGCGCGTCGGACGCGCGCGACGAGCTGACCTTCATGAACGACAGCTTCGATCTCGGCTCCGTCTCGATGCGCTCCTTCGTCTTTCACGGTTGAGACGAGATGCGGAGCGCTGTCAGACCCGCATCAGTTGCCACGTCCGCGACCGGACCACAGCGAACCACTATGCCAGCGTCACCCCTGATGCGCTTACGGTTCCAGCAACGGCCCCTCAGCGCAAATCGCGCCGCATGAAACAGAAGGCCGCGCATCGCGCGGCCTTCGTACGTTTCGGATATCACAGGGCTACCGTGACCAGTCAGATCGCCGACGCCACGTTGCTCATCTGCGGGGGCATCACGAGGCGCAGAACCTTGGCCGTCGGCGTCAGGAAGGCGTCGGGCGTGCCGCAGGTCCGGAACGTGTGCTGGGCGGAGAATTTCACCCGCTGCGACGAGTAGATCGACAGCCCTTTGGAGATGATGCCCGAGGAGGTCGCGGAAGCGATATCCACATCGTCATCGACGACCATGGTGAGGTTGGAGATCGTGAACTCCGCCGGCACGCTGACCTTGGACTTCGACATCAGGATCGTGCGTTCATCCTCGTTGCAGGCCTTGCTCGGATCCGCAACAGTGACGGAGGAGCCGGCTTTCACGGTCGCATTCGAACTTTCGCGCGTTGTCACGATCACCGAGCCAACCGCCCGCGCGCCATCGCCGAAGTTGATATTGCAATTCGTCATCAACGCGGCGTGGCTCATTTGCGCGGTGGTGGCACTGAAATTGAGCCAGGTCTTCGCGCCCGATCCGCCGGAGGTGCAGGTCACGACGTAGATCAGGCCCGAGGGCAGCTTTTCCACGGAATTGAACTGTTCCTGGTTCATGGTAACGACCGACCCGAGCTGTACGGACGAGGCGATGATCTTCTTGTCGATCAACTCGGTCTGATCGCCGACAACGACACCATCGAAGAACTCCTCGACGATCTCGGTTTGGCCGATCACGCCCGCGTAAGCGAAGGCATCGTAGGTGTCCTGGATCCAGGCGGCGATGTCGGGAATGTGCATGTAGCTTTCGACCGCGACGATCCCCGGGTTGGCCGAATCCTGGCATTTGTCCTCGCAAAGTGCGAGCTTTGGCATCGAGACATAGGCGCCGGGCTGGAAGGTGTTCTGCTGCGGCAACCAGACCTTGTCGTTGGAATGCACGCAGAAGCCTGCCCCGATATCGGTCTGGCTCGTCAGTGTCACGGTGCTCTGCGCGTAGATCCCGTCGGACGAGGTGCATTTGCCGTTGGTATCGAAGACGGCGGCACTGAAGATCGTGGCCTCCAACGAGGAAACGTTGGCGAACTTCAGCAGGAAAGTGCGGATATCGTTGCCGCGCGCCCGCGTCCTCTGGAGCCGCACGATCACCGTGTTCGGGTCGTTCGTTCCGTCGAACTGGTTCGTCTTGATGTCATAATGGACGAGCGCCACGTCCACGGAGCTGTCGATGACCTGTCCGAAGATCGTCCGGGGCATGTTTTCCTCGACGATCGCCGCCACATCCGACTTCAGCTGCGCCTCTGGCACGTTGTTGGCGATCGCCACCGCGCCGGCATGCGCGCCAATATCCGCGGCAGCCGCGAGCCTTGTCTTGTTCCACCAGCCCTGCGTGCTGTCCAGCATGATGCCGAGGATGCCGAGCACGACGATGAGCATGTAGAGCGAAAAGACCGTGCCGACCCCGGAGTCGTCTCGGCCAAAGCGGCCGGCGGCGCGCAACACCCCTTTCATCATGAGGCCTCGTAGGTTGGCTCCAGCGCGTGAGTGACACGCACTTCGAGCTGTTCGCCATAGATCCATCTGAGCACACCGAACGGAGCGAGCCCCTCGAGCGGCATCGCCATGTCGACCGTCACCCGTGCCGAGGCCATCGACACATCGACCGTGGGCACCAGCGTTCCAACGCTGCCTGCGGAGGCGGCGTAGGCTTCGGCTGTCAGTTCGTCCATGCCGTGGCGGGCAATGACGCGGGCAGTCTCGCGAGAGATCTGCCACATCTGGCTTTGTCGCATGAACACGAGAGTCGCGTCCGCCGCGAACAACAGAAGAAAAGCGAAGAACGGCAACCACATAACAAACTCAATAGTTACCGAACCTCGCTCGCTCTTGAGAAATCTGCGAGTCATTTGATAACACTTTCAGTCTGCATATCAGAATTTAAGTATCCATTCGGCCTGTGTTCGGGATTGGGCCCAATTGCGGCACAAATGGGCACCCCCGGCTTGTACGCGATGTGAATCGAGCGTTTGCCGCTGCAGACTCGGCAGGTAGATCGAAATAGGCATCTCAGCGTTCGGGAAAGCAGCGAGCATCGGGGCCAGCGACCGGAAGACAGCCGCCCGACGCATCTCAAAAAGTCCCAGGCCGACACTCTTGCGAACGGCACACAAGGCATTGACCTGTCGCCCGCGAACACACAGATCTTCAAACCTGCGACTCCGGATTGAAATCGACTATCGGCGGCAACTTTCAGACTGTGGTTCCTGACGCCGCGATGGACATCGCCGCTCCAACCGGATGCCTGCACAGACGCAGACGGTGGCAACGCAACAAGGCTGTGCCGTCCCGACTTGACGCTATTGGGAAAAACGATCAATCGCCCGGACGCGGACGGAACCAGTCCGTTTGGACATCACGCGACCCATCATGAACCCAGTTATACTGTCGTCGGGAGATCTGCTTGCGGATCGCCGGGCGCAATTTGCCGAAGCCCTCCGTGGCGAGAGCCCGCAGGCTGCATGTGATCTCTATCTCCAGGCGCTCGACCTTGCCCCCGGTTGGGCTGCCGGCTGGTTCCGGCTCGGCGAGATCCGCGCCGAGGGAGGTCTCGACGAGGCGGCGGAAGCCTTCGAACGTGCCATCGAAGCCGATCCCGAGGACAGGCTTGGCGCCGGACTGCGCCGCGACCTGCTGCGCAAGCGGACGCTGAGCGTCGACATGCCGACGGCTTTCATCGAAACCATGTTCGACCAGTACGCCCCGGAGTTCGATGCCGCGCTCCTTGGCCGGCTGGACTACCGCGCGCCCTGCCTGCTTGCGGAGCGGCTGCGCCCGCCCTTTGGGCGCGTGCTGGATCTCGGCTGCGGCACCGGGCTGATGGGGCGGGAACTGCGCGACAGCGCTCTCTGGCTCGAAGGGTGGGACATCTCGGTCGAGATGCTGCGCGAAGCGACGGCCAAGGGGCATTACGACGCGCTGAACCGGCGCGATCTGTCGGGACTCGAACCGTCGGGCGCAAGCTGGGACACGATCACGGCGGCGGATGTCTTCGCCTATCTGGGGTCGCTGGAACAGATCGTTTCCTGGGTCGCGCAGGCGCTTCGGCCCGGCGGACAGTTCGCCTTCACGGTGGAACTGCATGAGGGTCTGGACGCCTGGGTGCTGCGCCCGAGCCGCCGCTATGCCCATTCGGAGCGCTACCTGGAGCAATTGCTCGCCAAGGCCGGATTCTCGTGCAGCATCTCGCGCGAGGTTCTTCGCCAGGACCGCGGCCGGCCGATAGAGGGACTGGTAATCCATGCGGTTCTTTGCAGCGCCGCCCATGACGGATCAGAGGCCTTGGGGCAGCAGATCCCGGATGCTGCGATCCGCGTGGAGCTTTCCGGTTCGTGAGCCGGACACGCGGTCACGCCCCGGGATCGTTCGTGGTGTAGGTTCGTCGCATTGAGGTCGGCGCTCGAGGCAGCAACCGTCTCGAGCGCGGCAACGGCGAAGGGCGGCGAGCCAATCCTGCGCCCCAACGCGGCAAGATCGGCCGGTTTGTGATAGGATGCCCCCCCAGAGGAGGCGCATTCGATGTTCAACACCGATCATTTCATTGCCGATTGTCTCGCCGCCGTGCACCACGATCCGACCCACAAGAGCGTCGAGGAAGTGGTGCGCCGCGCGATGTCCGACCCCGACGACGTGCTGGCCGCCCTCGGGGAACCCACGGAGCCGGGGATCACGCCGCTCTACCAGTCCGACAAGCTGACGATCGTGAACCTTGCCTGGAAGCCCTCCACGACGATCCCGCCCCACAACCACGAGATGTGGGCGGTGATCGGGATCTATGGCGGGCGGGAAGACAACATCTTCTGGCGGCGCGTGAAGGACCACCCCGACGGGCTCATCGAGGCGGCGGGCGCACGGGCGCTGACCACCGGCGATGTCTGCCCGATGGGGCCGGACATCATCCATTCCGTGACCAACCCGATCCCCCGGCTGACCGCGGCGCTCCATGTCTACGGCGGCGATTTCTTCGAGGCCGAGCGCAGCGAATGGGAGCCCGAGGGGCTGACCGAGCAATTGCTGGACATCGAGGAAGTCCGGCGCCGCTTCTCCAACTGAAGGGCCTTGGGTCACGGGCAGCGCATGCCGACACCCGAACAGAGGCGGCGCGGGCAAATTTAGTCGCCTTCGTCCGAAGAGCCTTTTGACGGCCATGGGGATTGAGCAAAACCTAATCAAGGATGACGAAAAGAGTTCTTTCCTCCAAACTCCCAACCCGTGAAATCGGCCGGGAAACGCGCAGCGGCCAGGGCGCCGCGAGAGGACAGGACATGACGACCGAACGGATCGACACGCTCGTAGTGGGCGCGGGCCAGGCCGGCGTGGCCGCGAGCGAGCATCTCGGCAGGAACGGCGTGCCGCACCTGGTGCTGGAGCGGGCCCGGATCGCCGAGCGCTGGCGCTCGGAGCGGTGGGATTCACTCGTGGCGAACGGGCCGGCCTGGCACGACCGCTTTCCCGGCATGGAGTTCGGCGGCTTCGGCGGCGACGATTTCGTGCCGAAGGAGGCGGTCGCCGACTATTTCGTCGCTTACGCAGAGAAGATCGGTGCGCCGGTCCGCTGCGGGGTGGAAGTGCGCGAGGTCCGCAGGCTCGACGGGCGGCCGGGCTTCCGGGTGAGGACATCGGAGGGCGTGATCGAGGCCACGAACGTCATCGCCGCGACCGGCGCCTTCCAGCGGCCGATCATCCCGCAGCTCGTGCCCGAGACGCCGGGGCTGACGCAGATCCACTCCACCGGCTATCGCAACCCCGGCCAGCTTGACGACGGCGCCGTGCTGGTCGTCGGCGCCGGCTCGTCCGGGGTGCAGATCGCGGACGAACTGCTGCGGGCGGGCAAGCGCGTCTACCTTTCCGTCGGCCCCCACGACCGGCCGCCCCGCAGCTACCGCGGACGCGATTTCGTCTGGTGGCTCGGCGTCCTTGGGAAATGGGACGCCGCGGCGATGGCGCCGGGGCTGGAGCACGTGACCATCGCCGTGAGCGGTGCGCGTGGCGGCCACACGGTCGATTTCCGCGGGCTGGCCCATGACGGCATGACGCTGGTCGGCCGCACCGAGGCGTGCCGGGACGGCGTCCTGACCTTTGCGGGCGACCTTGCGGAGAACATCGCGCGGGGAGACGCCAACCTCCGGGCGCTTCTGGACGAGGCGGATGCCTACGTCGCCCGCAACGGGCTCGACCTGCCTGAAGAGCCCGAGGCGCGCGCCACCCTGCCCGACCCGGACTGCCTCACCCATCCGCTCCGCGAGCTGGACCTGAAGGCGGCGGCCGTCAGCACGATCATCTGGGCCACCGGCTTCGCCGCCGATTACGGCTGGCTCAAGCTCGACACCTTCGGACCGGACGGCAAGCCTCGCCATCAGCGTGGGGTGTCCGCCGAGCCCGGCATCTATTTCCTCGGCCTGCCGTGGCAATCGCGCCGGGGGTCTTCCTTTATCTGGGGCGTCTGGCACGATGCCCGGTATGTTGCGGATCACATCGCGACCCAGCGGGTCTATCGGGACTATGCGCCCGACACCGCGCGCTGAGCACAGGAGCAAAGAGGAACCGGGAATGGCCAGAGATCACGTTGACACCGATCCCGCAGCCCTGCTTGCAGCCAACACCGCCCTGCCCTTCGAGCGCGCCGAGGCGATGCCGCCCGAGGTCTATACCTCGCAAGCCTTCGTCGAGGCCGAACTGGAGCACATCTTCGGCAAGGAATGGTTCTGCGTCGGCCGCGCCAGCACCCTGCCCGAGCCGGGAGACTACACCACGGTCGACCTCGCCGGTCAGCCTGTGGCGGTGGTGCGCGACCGCGACGGCGCGCTACGCGCTGTCTCCAACGTCTGCCTGCACCGGATGTCGACCATGTTGCAGGGCCGTGGCCACACCCGCGCCATCACCTGTCCATATCACGGCTGGACCTACAACCTCGACGGCCGGCTGCGCGGCGCGCCGGGCATGGGGCTGAACGAAGGGTTTTGCAAGCAGGACTACAGGCTGCCGCAGGTCCGCTGCGAGGAGTGGCTCGGCTGGGTCTTTGTCTCGCTCGCGCCGGATGCGGCGCCGGTGGCCGAGCGCTACGGCAAGCTGCTCGACCTGGTGGGCGATTTCGACATGGGCGGCTATGTGGAGAGCTTCCAGGAAACCCATGTCTGGGACACCAACTGGAAGGTGCTGGCCGAAAACTTCATGGAGAGCTATCACCTGCCGGTCTGCCACATGGGCACCATCGGCGGCCAGGTGAAGCTGGAGGAGATGGTCTGCCCCGAGGGCGAGGAGAACTTCAATTACCACTGGATCCTCAAGGACGACTCGCTCGACCTTGCCCTTGCCCACCCGACCAACACCGCGCTCAAGGGCGATGCCCGACGCACGACCTGGCTGCTCTCGCTCTATCCCGGGCTGTTCATCACGCTGTCGCCGGGGTATTTCTGGTACCTCTCCCTGCATCCCGAAGGCCCGGGAAAGGTGCGGATCCTCTACGGCGGCGGCATGGCCAAGGAATTCGCCGCCGACGCGAACGCACAAGTGCACTTCGACCGGCTGAAGGCGCTGCTCGACGACGTCAACGTGGAGGACCGCGGCTGCACCGAGCGGGTCTACAAGGGCCTGCTGTCGGGGCTGTCCCGGCCGGGGCACCTGAGCCACCTGGAGCGCCCCAACTACGAGTTCGCCCAGTATCTCAACCGCCGGATCAACGGCGCCGCCTGACATAACGGAGTGCCGCATGGCCCACACCCGGATCCGCACCTTCAACACCGCGGACACCTATCCCGAACAGAACCTCGACAACGACCTCTGCCAGGCCGTCGTGACCCGTGGCGGCCGCACCGTCTGGCTGCGCGGGCAATGCCCCCAGAACCTCGACGACGCGCGCTCCATCGACAGCCACGACCCGGTGGAGCAGACCCACAAGGTGATGCAGAACATCCGGCAGCTCCTCGAAGAGGCCGGCGGTTCGATGGAGCACCTGGTGAAGGTCGTGGTCTACATCACCGACGTGCGGCACCGGGAGGCGGTCTACCGGACGATGGGCGAATACATCCGGGGCGTGCATCCCGTCTCCACCGGGCTTGTCGTCTCGGCGCTGGCCCGCCCGGAATGGCTGGTCGAGATCGACGGTACCGCCGTGATCCCGGATTGAGCCGATGACCTTCTCCCTCGTCGCCCGCTGCGCGGAGACCGGCATGTTCGGCATCGCCATCTCCTCGTCTTCTCCCGCCGTCGCCGCGCGCTGTTCCCACGTGCGCGCCGGAATCGGCGCGGTGGCGTCGCAAAACGTGACCGACCCCGCGCTCGGCCCGCTGGCGCTCGACCTGATGGAACGGGGCCTGACGGCGAGCGAGGCCGTCGAGCACATCGTGTCGCTGGGTCGGTTCATGGAATACCGCCAACTCCTCGCGGTGGACCGCGCCGGGCTGACGGCGATCCACTCCGGCACCCGGAGCCTCGGCACCTGGTCGGAGGCGCGTGCCGAGAACGTCGCCTCCGGCGGCAACCTGCTGGCCGACCCGGGCGTGCCGCAGGCCATCGTGGAGGGATTTCTCTGCGTCAAGGGCCATCTGGGCGACCGGCTGATCGCAGCCCTCCGCGCGGGCCTTGCGGCCGGCGGCGAGGCTGGCCCGGTGCATTCGGCGGGTCTCAAGATCGTGGACAAGGTGCCCTGGCCCGTGGCCGACTTGCGGTGTGACTGGACGGAGAATTGCCCCATCGAGGCGGTTGCGACCGCCTGGGAGGTCTACAAGCCGCAGCTCGACGCCTATGTGCAACGCGCCCTCGATCCCCGCGAGGCTCCGTCCTATGGCGTCCCCGGCGACGCGTGAAGTGGGCGGGCTTGATCCGGCCCGCGGGCTTCGGCTAGCTGCGCCCATGCCTTTGCGCTTTACCCTCCGCCAGCTCGAATACTTCGTCGCCGTGGGCGAGGCCGGCTCGATCGCACTGGCCTCGGAACAAGTCAACGTCTCCCCTCCCTCGATCTCCACCGCCATCGCCCAGCTGGAGAAGGAATTCGGCATCCCGCTTTTCGTGCGCAGGCACGCGCAGGGCCTGTCGCTCTCGCAGGCCGGACGACAGTTCCTGGTGCAGGCGAAGAAGGTGCTGGACGAAGCGGATGTACTGAACCACCTCGCCGGCGACGTGTTGGGCAAGGTGCGCGGGGCGCTCTCCGTCGGCTGTCTGCTGACCTTTGCGCAGCTCGTCGTGCCCCGCCTGCGCCGCTCCTTCGAGACGCGCTTTCCCGAGGTCACGGTGCGCCAGAACGAGCTGACCCAGGCCCAGATCTTCGACTGGCTGCGACGGGCGGAGATCGACCTAGCGCTGACCTACGATCTCGAAATCCCTGCCGATCTGGATTTCCTGCCGCTCGCGGAACTGCCGCCCCATGTGCTGCTGGCCGAGGATCATCCGCTGGCCGGACGGGCTGAGATTGCGGTCGCGGACCTTCAAGACCTGCCGATGATCCTGCTCGATCTGCCCTATTCCTCGGATTATTTCCTGTCCCTGTTCGACGAACTCCCGATCCGACCGCGCATCGCGGAGCGAACCCGCGACATGGCGGTGATGCGCTCACTCGTCGGCAACGGCTTCGGCTTCTCGCTTGCCAACATCCGCCCGCTCTCCGACACCTCTCCCGACGGGCGCCGGGTGGTATCGGTTCCGCTGACCGGGACGGTCCGGAGCCTGCGGCTGGGCCTCGCCATGGCGCCCGGCGCGCGATCGATCCTGAACATCTCGGCCTTTGCCGAGCATTGCCGGGAGGTCGTGACCGCCGAAACGATCCCCGGACTGAAGGCGCCAGGGACCTGAACGATGCATAGCCTCGATCTCCTCGATCGTCTGGTCGCGTTTCCGACCGTCAGCGGCGATTCCAACGTGCTTATGATCGATTTCGTGGAGGACTACCTTTCGCAGCGTGGCTTCGAGGTGCACCGGATTGCCGACGACACCGGCACGAAGGCCGGCCTCTTCGGCCGGATCGGGCCGGCCGGGCCGGGAGGCGTGATGCTCTCGGGGCATTCGGACGTGGTCCCGGCGGATGGCGAGGCCTGGAGCGGTGACCCGTTCCGGCTCCGGCGCGACGGAGACCGGCTGTACGCTCGCGGGACCACGGATATGAAAGGGTTTCTTGCGTCCGCCCTTGCGCTGGCCGACCGGATCACGGGTCGGCGACTGCGCGAACCGCTCAAGCTGTCGATCTCCTGGGACGAGGAGGCCGGATGCCTCGGCATTCCTCAGATGCTGCGGCATCTCGGACCGACCATCGGCGCGCCCCGGCTCTGCATCGTGGGAGAGCCGACGTCCATGCAGGTCGCGACCGGGCACAAGGGCAAGGCGTCACTGCGCGCCATCTGCCGCGGCGAGGCCGGCCATTCATCGATGGCGCCGGATTTCATCAACGCGCTTCACCTCGCCGCCGATTTCATCACGGGCGTGCGGGAGATCCAGGCCGAGCTCGCCCGGACCGGCGCGCGCGACGAGGGCTACACGGTGCCCTATTCCACCGTCCATGTCGGCCGGATGCAGGGCGGCACGGCGCTGAATATTGTCCCGGAGCAGGCCGTGATCGACCTGGAGTATCGCCACGTGGCAGCCGAATCCTCCGAAGCGATCGAAGATCGGCTTCGGGAAGCGGCACGACGGGCCGACCCCGGCAAGGCCGACTGTGGGGTGTCGCTGGAGCGTCTCGGCGGCTACCCGGGGCTCGATCATCCGCCCGACACAGATTGCGTCCGCGAGGGCGTGACGCTCTCCGGCCGCCGTCAGACCATCAAGGTCGGCTATGGCACCGAGGCCGGCCATTTCGCGGCTGCCGGTATCCCGACCGTCATCTGCGGCCCGGGTTCGATGGACCAGGGGCATATTGCGGACGAGTTCCTTGCGATGGATCAACTGGCCGCCTGCGACGCCTTCATGGACCGGCTGGCCGATCGTCTCCGCGACGGCACTTGATCTCGGGGCAGGCGTTTTCTCTCACCCTCGCGGCATTCGAGGCGAGGTCTGTGGCGAGGGCCGTGTATCCGTTCGGATCATTGAGGCATTCAGATCGCAAAGGCGCTTGCAATGCCCCGAATCCTTGGCTACTAACCGCGCCACGCTGGTACGGTCCGTTCGTCTATCGGTTAGGACGCCAGGTTTTCAACCTGGAAAGAGGGGTTCGATTCCCCTACGGACTGCCAGCGATTTCCCGAGATTTTTGGTATGATCCCAAGCCTAAAGGCCTACTGGGTGTGATGGCGTTTCACACCATCGGGTTTGCATCTAGCTGCGGCCAGACACGACTGCGCTGCAGATCGCAAAATCAACATTGCGGGGCCGGCTGTATGATCGATTGCGATTTCACGCCCCAGCGGCCGAGCCGGCGTCCGGATTGGCGAGCATACAACGCCCTCTCCCCGCATGTTTGGAGGCGTATAGAGCCTTGTCCGCCTCATCCAGAAGGCTGTCGGCTCCGACGCCCGGATGCGAAACGCTCGTCGCGATGCCGATGCTGCAGGAGATCCGGCAGGCATCGCCACCATACGGCACCGGCTCCTCGAGGCGCGAAATGATCCGATGGGCGATTGTCTGCAGTACCTCCGTATCGACCAGCCGCTGGAACACCAGCACGAATTCGTCGCCCCCCACCCTCGCCACGGTATCGCAATCGCGGGTCTCCGAAACGAGGATGCGGGCCACGACCTGGAGCACCTCGTCGCCCGCGGCATGGCCGAACCTGTCGTTAACCTGCTTGAAGTAGTCGAGATCCACCTGCATCAGACCGAACGGCACGCCGGTCGCCTCGAAACGATCCAGGACGTGACCGAGCGCACGCCTGTTTTTTAGGCCGGTGAGCGTGTCCGTGAACGCCTGCTCCTCTGCCGCGACCTTGGCGCCCTGCAGTCTCTGGTTGAGCATTTTCGATTCGCTCATCGCCGCGGATTTTGCCTCGAACAGGTAGAGCATTTCCACGGCCAGATCGGTTGCCGCAAAATCGCGGGACGACAGGTCGTAGGCCTCGACCGCATCGACCACCGAGATCCCGAACGACAGGTTGACGAGCACACCGCGCCCACAGGAGAGGTTTGCGGCCAAGGCCTTGAAGTGGCTCCGCACCCCCTCCCTGAAGATAACCAAGAAGCGGCCACCGTCCTGCACGGGCAGCAAGGCGATGTGGGTCACGCCGCGCGGCCGGCGCATCTCGAACACGTCGAAGAACATCCCGCCAATCAGCCCGCCTTCGGGGCGCAGCTTGAGCAACGTCGGGCCTGCGCGCAGGATACGGCCGTCGTTCGCGACGACCAGATGCATCGGCATGAAGGCGGAAAGCGCCTCCATGTCGAGCAGGTTGAGCTTGCGCAGCAGGTCCGGATTGCAGGTCTGCGGCTGGCAGGTCTCAAGGTTGACGCGGGCGCCGACGTTCATGTGATCACCTGCTGTGGGCGCCGGGCCAGCGAGAAGCGTCGCCCTTCGGCAAAGGAGGAGTCGAGCACTCCGATTCTCACCGCCATATTGCCGTCGCCTTCGCGGTGCTGATCCAGGAGCACGAGCGCGCCGTAATCGTCTGCCATGGTTCGCAATACCCCGACCAGCACGAAGGCAAAGCCCGGGTGAACGCCGCGCACATGCAGCGTGAAGTTCGCCTCGTCCTCGTCCGTAAGTTCGAGTTCCGGCAGTTCCAGGTCGGCAACCGCCAGCTTGGCGCGGTCCGGCAGATCGTCGAGCGAGTGCAGGAAGTCGGCAAAGGTCTCCCCGCCAAAGCGCAACAGGCGGCGAATTGCCTCCGTATTCTCGTGACTCACAAGGTAGGTGCCCACGTCCTCCAGAACCATCTCCTCCGGCTTGTCGAGTTGCAGCACGACCTCGCGAAGAAGCGCGTTCCCGAGAGCGTCGTCATAGACGAGCATGGCTTCGAAGCCTTCCGGTCCGATGCCCACCGCCTCCGCGATCGACAGCCACCGCTCGACACCATATGTGTCGCGCACGAAGCATTGGATGGAACGATTGATCAATCCGTGCATAGCTTGGCCTCTCCTTGCGGGTAGACGCTAGGCTTCGACCCTTAAGAAACGGCAAACGCGAGCGGCAGGCGCCCGATCAGAAATCCGTCGGTGCCCCACCCTCGGCCTTGCGGCGCAACACGAAGTCGGCCAGCTCGTCGGCAATCGCGGCCTCCATGGGCGGTGCCTCGAAGGAATTCACGATTTCTTTCCACAGGAGATGGGCGCGTTCGGAGACCCAGGCGCCACCCGTCAGCGACCATGCCTCGTAGTTGCGCCAGTCCGACAGGAAGGGCTGGTAGAACGCCGTGGTGTAGCGTGACTGGGTATGGTCAGCGCCGAAGAAATGCCCGTTGGGGCCGACGTCCGCGATCGCATCGACGGCAAGGTCCTCCGGCCCGGTCGCGGTCAGCGCCGGCTCGAAATACCGCTGGATCTGCTGGAGGATCTCGCAATCCATCACGAATTTCGCAGGGCTGGCGATCAGCCCGCCCTCCAGCCAGCCGGCCGCGTGATAGACGATGTTCGTGCCCGACTGCACCGCCGACCAGAGCGCGTTCGAGGTTTCCCACATCGCCTGCCCGTCCGGCACGTTGGCCGCGCAGGAGCCGCTGGCGCGCAGCGGCAGGCCGTAGAACCGCGCCATCTGGCCGGTCATCTGGGTCGCCCGCATGTATTCGGGCGTGCCAAACGCAGGAGCGCCGGATTTCATGTCGACGTTGGAGGTGAAGGTGCCGAGCACGCAGGGGCACCCGGGCTGCACCCACTGGAAGAGCGCGATGGCGGAGAGCGCCTCGGCGATCGATTGCGCCACTGCGCCGGCCATGGTGACAGGCGCCATTGCACCGGCCAGCGTGAAGGGCGTGACGATCACCGCCTGGCCGCGACGGATCAGCCGCAGGCAACCGTCGATCATCGGGATGTCGTGCTTGAGCGGCGAGGTCGAATTGATGTTGGTGTACATGCGCGGCGTGGCGCGGAATTCCTCCTCGGTGAGTCCGCCGGCGATCCGCACCATCTCGGCCACGTCGTCCACCCGCTCTGGGCCTAGCGCATAGGCGTGAACCACCTTGTCCGACAGCATCAGCTTGTCGTGCAGCACGTCGAGATGCCGCACCGATGGGTGAATATCCACCGGCTCCACCGGGTAGCCGCCGGCGAAATGGATGCAATTGAAATACTGCGTCAGCTTCAGCAGGTCGCGGCACTGGACGCGCGTGCCCGGGGTTTTGCCAAGCTCGACGTCCCAGTAATTCGGCGGCGAGGAGACGTTGCCGAACAGGATCGTGCGGCCGCCGATGGTGATCTGCCGCTCCGGATTGCGCGGGGTGATGGTGAATTGGGCTGGTGCCCGGCCGACCATCTCCATCACCCAGTCACGGCCCATGCGCACGTTGGTCCCCTCGACCTTGCACCCGGCCTCGGCGAATAGCGCCAGCGATTCGGTGTTCAGAAACTCTATCCCGATCTCCTCGAGGATCCGCATCGCCGCGTCGTGAATTGCCGCGACGCCCTCTTCGCCCAGCGGTTCAGTGGGGCGATCAGTGTTCTCCGGCAGGCGCCAGGGCATCTGTTCGATCACCGCGGCCTTGGTCCGGCGCGCATTGCCCGCGCGGCCGCCGCCCCGGGCCCTGCGGCGGAGCGGGGCGGCATCGGAGGCTGGGGGTGTGGCGTCGGTCATGGCTGTGCTCCCGCTGGGTTCCGTCAGGATGGCAGGGAGATCGGATCGCCCGAGCGTCGGAATGCGACCGGAAATGTCGGAAAAGGCGCCCGCCTCAGGCCAGACCGAGCCAATCGGGCAGATGGCCGATGTCGGGCAGGACGACGTCGGCGTGCGGCGCCAGTTCGTCCTCCCGAGCCAGACCGGTGAGCACGGCGATGGTTGTCATCCCCGCTGAGCGACCGGCGTACAGGTCGTGGGTGCTGTCGCCGATCATGGCGATCTGCTTCGGCGCGAGCGCGACATGTTCGGCAAAGGCGAGGCACTGGCCCGGCGCTGGCTTGGCGCCGTGGCCGCTGTCGGCCCCGATCACGACCGCAAAAGCACCGAGAACACCAAGCCCATCCAGCTGGGCGCGCGCGGCCTCTTCGGCGTCGTTCGTCGCCACCCCGAGCGCCAGCCCGGCTCCGCCGAGCCGTGCCAGGAGCCCGGCTAGCGGTACCGCCTGCACCGGTTCCAGCGTCAGCGAGCGCTCGATGATCAACGCACGCAGCGCCAGGGCTTCCATCCGCGGCAATCCGGGCAGGAGAACCGCGACCGACTCGTCGATGGTCCCGGCGATGATCGGGCTGTGCGGCAGGAAGGCCGCCGCCTGACGGTCGAGCCCCGCGCGATCCGCGAGGTCATCGGCCTTCGCCGCGTCGCCGCCCGCCAGCTCCAGCATCAGCGCCGCCGCCCAGCCGCCCCAACTGCGCTGGAAATCGAAGAGCGTGCCGTCCTTGTCGAAGAGCAGGCCGCGAATCTCTGTCATGGGGGCTCCCTCGCTTGCCGTGCGCGGCCGGGTCAGGTCCAGTTCGGCAGCGCGCCGCCGGGCAGCGCCTGGCGCGCGATCATCGGCTGATCGAATCCGAGCCCTGCCGCCTCGCAGAATCCGGCGACCCAAGCGTCATCCATGGTCAGGAAATCCAGCACCGCGGCAAGGAATTCCGGCTCGCCGGCACGCGCCTTCACATCCTCCAGAGAGGCCCCCGTCGCGCCGAGAAACACCGGCAGCAGATCCTCGTTGCCGGCCAGCCAGGCCAGCGCCTGCAGACCGATGGTTTCGGCGGTTTCCGTCTTCATGCACGCCCCTGTGAAATGCCGGGAAAGGTTTCCTTAACCAATCTCAACAAAGACTGACCTCGACAAGTGTTGGCGGGGGCCATCAAACAGGAGTGCGGCGCAATGCCCGGGCGAATTCTGATCGTTGATGACGTCGCAACCAATCGCATGATCCTCAAGGCCATGCTGGCCGGCGCCTGCTACGAAGTGCTTCAGGCCGATGGCGGCGCCGAAGCGCTGGTGGTGGCGGAGCGGGATCGGCCGGACCTGATTCTCCTCGACATGTCGATGCCCGATATCGACGGGCTGTCGGTCTGCCGGAAGCTCAAGGCCACGCCCCGGACCGCCGATATCCCGGTGATCATCGTCACCGCGCATGACGACACGCCCTCCAAGCTGGCCGCGCTCGAGGCGGGTGCCGAGGAGTTCCTGTCCAAGCCGCATGACGAGATGGTTCTGCTGGCCCGGGTGCGCAGCCTGCTCCGCGCCCGCAGCATCGAGGCGGAGCTGGCGCTCCGGGACGGCACCAGCCAGGCGCTCGGCTTCGCCGAAGCGGGCAGCGAGTTCGTCCCCGCCGGGCGTGTCTGCCTCGTGGCCGACGCGAATGCGGAAGCCCTGAGCTGGAAGACCCGCATGAGCGAGCGCCTGCACGACACGGTCGAGATGCGCAGCCGCGAGACAGCGCTGGCCGAGACCGGCCCGACACCCGACATCTTCGTCGTGAACGCGGATCTGGGCTCCGCCGGCGGCGGATTGCTGCTGCTGTCGGAGCTGCGCTCGCGCCCCGAGACCCGCCATTCGGGCATCATCGTCATCGTGCCCCCGGGAAACAGCGCCCATGCGGCCATGGCGCTGGATCTCGGCGCCTCCGACGTCGTGCGGGCCCCGATCGACATGGACGAGATGGAACTGCGACTGAAATCCATGATGGCCCGCAAGCGTCAGGCCGACCGGTTGCGCCGCAAGGTCCGGGACGGGCTGCAGATGGCAGTGACCGACCCGCTCACCGGTCTCTACAACCGCCGCTATGCGCTGCCGCATCTGGAGCGGGTGCGGGAACGTGCGCTCGAGACCGGGCGCAATTACGCGGTGATGATGATCGATCTTGATCTATTCAAGTCGGTCAACGACGCCCACGGCCACGGTGCGGGAGACCGGGTCCTGAAGACCGTCGCCGAGCGATTGCAGACCAATTTGCGGACGGTCGACCTGGTGGCGAGGGTCGGCGGAGAGGAATTCGTCGTCGTCCTGCCCGAGATCAACCCGGAGGCGGCGCTGAATGCCGCCGAGCGACTGCGGATCGCGATCTCCAAGACGCCGGTCACGCTTCCCGCCGGCCCGGCCCGCCCAATGCCGGTAGACCTGACCCAGACCGTCTCGATCGGGCTGGTGATCGGCGGCGCGGCGCAGGGCGGACTGGACGACGACGCGGAACAGCTCCTCGAAACCGCCGATTCCGCACTCTACCGGGCAAAGGCGAGCGGGCGGAACCGAGTTGTGCTCGCAAACGGCGTGCGGCGGCGCGGCGACCGGCCGAAGCCGGCTGTCGCTCCGACGACCTATCCCACGCCCTCCGCGCCCTCCATGCCAGCGCAACGCCTGACGGTCGAGATCCGCTGACAGGGACCAAGCCTCGATCAAGCGTCTGGATGGTGCCGGACAAGCTTTTTCGGATCAGGCGTTTTTTCAGGACTGGTGCGAAAGCACGGGTCACGGCCGCGGCTGACGTTCCCCATCATTATGGCGGCCATTGCCCATTGCAGAGGACGGCTTCGCCTTGTCGGAACGCTCTCCGAAACGCATCGTCCGTTCGAGCCGGTCGGCAAAGGCGTTGCGTTCCTCCGGCGACATCGCCGCGAGCCGCAGCGTCAGTTCTTCCTGCCCGATCATCCGACCGCGCGCGGCAATCTCTGCCTGGCGCTGGACCAGATGCAGGAACCGCTCCCGGTCGAAAGGTTCCTGACGCAGCAGCAAGATCGACTCACGCAGTGCGTCCCGCCATTCGGCCCGGCCGGCGGCGAGATCCTTATCGCGGTTGCGGCTGGCGTCGCGCAACGCCTTGCGGTTCTCTTCGTCCAGCGCGAACAGGAACGGGCCGAGCCCAAGCTCGCGGGTGATCCTGTCCGGCCGCGCGTCTTCGACCTTGCGGACCTGTAAAACGGTGCCGAGCACCACCCCGGCCACGGCGAGGTTCAGGGCAAGCGAAACGAACAGCAGCACTCGCAGCCAGAGGCGGCTGCGCGGGGCGTTTTGCGGCGTGGCGGGCGTGGGCGAGTTCTCGGTCATCTCGGGTCGATCTCGGGCGTCAGCTGTCGGATAGCAGGAACGCGTAGTCCGGCAGGGACGACGCCATCGAAAGGCTGTCATCCGCCGTCAGCGCGTAGCTGTCACCGACAAAGGTCTCGGAAAGCGTGTCGAACGCGGCGGGCGGGTTGTAGCCGATCCAGATACCGGCCGCGGTTGCGGTGACCAGACCGGCTATCGCTGGCCAACCTCCCACCCCCTGGAACAGCCCGGCCAGCAGACCGCGGCGCGGAGTGTCCGGCACGGCAACCGCGCCCGGTATGGTTTCGGAAGCGGTCGCCGCATCCTGTTCGGCATAAGCATCCGCCAGCACGCGCGACAGCAGGGCTGGCGACGGTTTGCCGCCGATTTCTCTGGCCGACTGGAAAAACGCTTCCAACTCGGCATCGAGTTCGCGGGACTTGTCCTGTTCAGTCGTCATCGCTCAACCCCAGTTCTGCGCGGCGGCCGGACAGTCGGGCGGCCAATGCGCGTTTGCCCCGTGCGGTGAGGCTCTCCACCGCTTCTACGCCGATGTCCATTACGGCGGCGATCTCGGGGTTCGACAACCCCTCCAGATGCCGGAGCACGACGGCCTGTCGCTGTCGCTCGGGCAATTCCTCCAATGCGACCTGCAGCGCGTTGGCCCGTTCGGCCTGCCGCAACCGGTCGTCCGCCCCCGGTGTCTCGTCCGGCGGCTCCACCCCGTCGCCAAAGGCCTCGTCCAGCCCGGTGCTCCGGCGCCGCCGCAGACGGTCGGTGCACAGGTTCATGGCGACCCGGTAGAGCCAGGTGGAAACCTGCGCCTCGCCCGCGCGCCAGTCCGGCGCGATCTTCCACAGCCGCAACATGGCCTCCTGGGCCACGTCCTCGGCCTCCGCCATCTCGCCCAGTATGCGCTGCGCCAGCGACAGCACGCGCGGCGTCAGCCGCACCGTCAGGGCGCGGGCCGCTGCGCGGTCGCCATCGGCGTAGCGTATCAGAAGGGCTTCGTCCGAGGTTTCGGACTCGGCGTCGTAGGGCATGGTCATCGCATCCGTGGCCTAGCCTTGTTCCCGCCTCGGGCGCAATGGCCCCGGCGATCTGGCATGCACGGCCTCGCGCCGTGCATGCCGGTCTTGCGGCCGAACCGGCCTCAGTTGCGCCAGAACGGCATGCGGTCATTGTTCCGGCCGTCCCAGCCGCCCTTGCCGCCGCGGCCCTTCTGATCGCGGTCGGAGCGGGCGTGGCGCTCCTCCATCCGCTCGGCAGCGGCGGCGAATTCCTCCTCGGAGACCGCGCCGTCCTTGTCGGTGTCGGCCATCGCGATGAAACGCTCGCCCGGGCTTGCCTTGCGGCCTTGGCCCATGCTGTCGAGCATTTCCTGCTCGCTGACCGCGCCGTCCTTGTCCGCGTCGAAGCGGGAGATCATGCGCTCTGCGCGCTCGGCATCCCGGTTTTCCCGCTGCTGCGTGATGGCGGCGGCCAGCTCTTCCTTGCTCATCTTGCCATCCCCATCGGTATCGGCGGCCTTAAAGCGTTCCGCGGCCATGATCGCCGGGAGGGCCTGCATTTCGGCCGCTGTCAGCTTGCCATCGCCATCGGTGTCGATCTGCGCGAAGCTCGGACGCTCCAGCGATCCCTGCGCGCCGCCAAAGGCATTGGCGCCCGTGGTGACCATCAGGCCGGTGACGATTGCGGTGGTGAGAAGTGCGATGCGTGTCATTTCCTGTATCCTGTCTCTGACTTGCGTCTTCTTGAAACGCGACCTGTCTTCGCCGCGTCATGCATCTTTCACGCCGCCCTCCGGGTTTTCCGTCGCCGCCCGTACATTTTTTTATCTCCCCCCGATTTCGCGACATCCCGACGCACTGACAATCCGCGGCCTCGCATCCTCTGGCGAAACTGCCATTGTAGCGCCCGCGAACGGAATTCGGCCGCCTCCGGGCGGCATTGGAGCTTCAGGAAATGCAAACACCCGACCAGCGAGGCGCCGTATCGGGCGCCTCGGACGAACGGCCATTGAAGCCGGCACTCAAACACGGCTGGCGCCGGCGCTGCCCGAATTGCGGCAGCGGCCCCTTGCTCTCAGGCTATCTTAAGGTGGCCGACCACTGCCCCGTATGCGGACAGGAATTCAGCCATCAGCGCGCCGACGACGGCCCCGCCTACGTGACCATCCTGATCGTCGGCCACCTGATGGCGCCGCTGATCCACGTCCTTTACGCCCAACTCCGGCTCGAGCCGCTGGTGATGGCCTCGATCCTGACGGTGATCTGCGTGGCCCTGTGCCTGTATCTCCTGCCTCGTATCAAGGGGGCCTTCATCGGCCTGCAATGGGCGCGGCGGATGCACGGGTTCGGCGGGCCGAACGGCTCAGTCGAGAGCTGACGGCCCATGGTCGACAAGAGCGCATTGCGGGACGCCGCGACCGTGATCCTCTGGCGCGAGGGCGCTGGCGGCCCGGAAGTGCTCATGGGCCAGCGCGGCTCCTCCGCCGCCTTCATGCCGGACAAGTTCGTCTTTCCCGGCGGCGCGATCGATGCCGGCGACGCGGCGGTCACGCTGGCGGCACAGCCGGGCGCGACCTGCCTGCGGCGGCTGGCGATCAACACCGACGCCCGGCTGATCCCGGCGCTGCTCGCCGGCGCGGTGCGCGAGGTCTGGGAAGAGACCGGCCTGATCCTCGGCCGCCCCGGCCACTGGACCCCTCCGGATGCCGATTGGGAGAGCTTCGCGGCCACCGGCCACGCGCCCTCGGCCGAGGGCTTCTCCTTCGTCTTCCGCGCGATCACCCCGCCCGGCCGCCCCCGCCGCTTCGACGCCCGCTTCTTCCTCGTCCCCGCGACCGCCGTAAGGGGCGACCCGGAGGATTTTACCCACGCCTGCGACGAGCTCCGTCACCTGCAATGGATCCCGCTGGGAGAGGTGCGCAGCTTCGACCTGCCCTTCATCACCGAGGTCGTGCTGGCCGAACTGGCGCCGCTGATCGGGCGTGGCGGCGTCCCGGAGAGCGTGCCGATGGTGCGCAACGACGACATCGTCTCCGGCATCACACGGCTGCGCTGACCTGATCCGCCGTCAGGTCACGAGGACGAGCACCACGAGGCTGATCGCCAGAAGGCCGATCCCGAACACCTCCCGCCGCGACAGGCGTTCGCCGAAAAAGAGCGCTCCGCCGGCCACCGAGAACAGCAGCTCCACCTGCCCGAGCGCATAGACATATGCCGCGTTCTTCAGCGCGAAGGCGGTGAACCAGCAATAGCTGCCGGCAAGGCTCGCCGCCCCGACCGCCAGCCCCGGCCGCCAGGCCTGCAGCACCAGCCGGATCTGCGCCCGGTCCTTCCACAGGAACCAGAGCAGCATCAGAAGCGATTGCGTCGCGGTCACGAGCGCCAGCGCCAGTGCGGCGCGAAACGCCACCGGGCCGTCCCCGAGAGAGAGCGTCGCCCCCCTGTAGGCGACGCCTGCCAGCGCGAAAAAGGCGCCGCTGGTCAGCCCGAGCAGGACCGAGGGGCTGATGAGGCGGTTAGCCGCCCTGCCCGCCCCGCGTGGCCCCGGCGGCTCGGCCAGCACGAGGAGTGCCACGAGCCCCAGTACCAGCGCGCCGAACCCCGCTGGCGAGACGGTCTCGCCCAGCAGGAGCCAGCCCACGAGGACCGTCTGCAGCACTTCGGATTTCTTCAAGGTGATGCCGACGGCGAAGTTGCGGAAGCTGAACAGCATCACGACGCAGATCGTCGCCAGGATCTGTGCCACCCCGCCGGCCAGCGCAAAGGCCCAGAACCGCCCGGTGAGCGGCGGCATCTCCGCACCGCCAGCCAGGATCCAGCCGACAACGCCCGCGGCGATCGCCGGCGCGGACCACAGGAAACGCGCCCATGTCGCCCCGGCGGCGGAGAGGCCGGCCTGCTTCAGGCGCTTCTGAAGCGCGAACCGCAGTGTCTGGAACAGCGCGGCTGCGAATGTGACGGCGATCCAGGTTTCCATCTCCGCCCCTTGGCAGGCCGTGGCCGGTCAGTCCAGACAGATCTCCGCCCGGATGCCACCGTCGAGCAGCACCTCGTTGCAGCCGAACATCGGGACGACCGGCGTGCAGGTGCGGGACCGCGCTAGGCACATGCCTTCGCAATCGGAATTCTGCGAACAGGTCTCGTTCGCATCGCGCGTCGTGATGAAGCAGACGCTTGTCGCGCCCCCGGGCGCCTTGCCGAACTGCCCGCCCCGGGCCTCGCAGGACGCCTTCTGCTCCTGGAAGAACTCCGGCGTGCCGGGCGCTGCCTGCGGTCCGGGCGGGCTGCGCTCGGGCAGGCAGGCGGCAAGGGCCAGCAGGCAGGCAAGCAAAAGAAAGTGACGCATCGGGCGCTCCGTCGGGCGAGTCTCGGCGGCACGAAACGCCATGCGGCCGGGCGGCGCAAGCCCACGACCGCGTGAACGGCGCAGGCTTGCCGGCCCGCGGCTGTTCGCGGGCGGTGTGCCTGTCTCAGTAAGGCATCGGATGATCGCGCTGGATCTGGTTGATCTCGGCCAGGACCTCGTCCGACAGATCGAGGTCGATCCCGTTGAGGATGCGCGCGAGCTGTTCCGTGGTCGTAGCCCCGAAGATCGCCGACCCCATGAACGGCCGCGCCCGGCAGAAGGCCAGCGCCATGTGGACGGGATCGAGGCCATGCCGCTCTGCCAACCCGCAATAGGCCTCGACCGCGGCATCCGACCGCGGATTGGCGCGCCCCGACAGGTTGGCGTTGAGCGACATCCGGCTGCCTTCCGGCACCACGCCGCCAAGGTACTTGCCGGTGAGCAGCCCGGCCCCGAGCGGCGAATAGGCCAGCAGCGGCACCTTCTCGTTGACGCTGAGCTCCGCCATGTCGGTGTCGAAGATGCGGCAGAGGAGCGAATACTCGTTCTGGATCGAGACCATGCGCGGGGCGCCGGTCTCCGCCGCCAGCCGCAGCCATTCCGCCGTGCCCCAGGCGCTTTCGTTCGACAGGCCGAAATGGCGGATCTTGCCGGCGCGCTGCAGCTCGGTCATCGCCGCGAGCACCTCGCGCATATTGGCCTCGGTCTCCGCACGGTCCTGCCCGGAGGGGTCGTAATCCCAGTACTGGCGGAAGTGGTAGGAGCCGCGATTCGGCCAGTGGAGCTGGTAGAGGTCGATCACGTCGGTCCTGAGCCGGGCCAGCGAGGTCTCGACCGCCGCGACGATGGTCTCGCCATCGATCCCGCGCCCGCCCCGGCAGATGCCCTTGTTGGAACCGGTGATCTTGGTCGCCAGCACGATATCGCCGCGGCGGCCGGAGGCGGCGATCCAGTCGCCGATGACCTCCTCGGTCCGGCCGATGGTCTCGGCGCGCACCGGGTTGACGGGATACATCTCGGCGGTGTCGATGAAGTTGATTCCGGCGTCGAGCGCCATGTCGATCTGGCGGTGACCGTCGGCCGCCTCGGTCTGGTTGCCGAAGGTCATGGTGCCAAGACACAGGTCGGTCACCTCCAGATCGGAGGTTCCGAGAGGTTTCTTCTGCATGGTGATCCCTGGTTTTTCGCTTGCGCCCACAGTCGCGTTGCAGGCTGGCGGGAGCAACCCCCAATCGTCGGCCTCCCGCCCGTCGCCGACGCATCTTCAGATGCGCCGCCTCCCGTTGGGCCGGGCCGCGCGCTGGCGCGCGTGGCGCCTCCGGCGGGGATATTTCCCGACAGAAGAAGGGCGCGCGTGTCCATCGGGCTCGCCCTCGCTCTGGTCGCATGCAGAGACATCTACCGCCCTGTCTGCAGGCGAAGCCTGCGCGGCCCAACGGGATGAGATGCCGAAAGGCATCGAAGACGGGCGGGAGAGCGCCGGGTTGGGCCTAAAGCATCACTTGAGAACATTTAGTGAACACCTATAATCTCTCCCCATGTCCCGCCACCATGCCCTGCTGACACGCCACTCCCATGCCGGTCACTCCGCCCTGCCGGTTGCGGGCGAGATGTCGCTAGCCCTGGCGCGGGTGCATGAATTCTGCGGCCCCGCACGGCACACCCTGGCGCTGGCGGTTGCGGCGGCCCGGCCCGGCCCGGTGCTGTGGATTGCGCCCAGCTGGGAGTTGGAATGGCTCAACGGAGAGGGGATGGCGGCCCGGATCGACCCGGGCCGGCTGGTTTTCGTGGCGGCTCCGCAGGCCGGCGACCTGCTGTGGTCGATGGAAGAGGCGCTGCGATCGGGCGCAACAGCGCTGGTGGTGGCGGAACTGCCCGAACCGCCGACGCTGACACCGGTGCGGCGGCTGCACCTTGCGGCGGAAACCGGCGCGGCCGAAGGCGCGGTCGTGCCCCTGGGGTTGTTGCTGACCCCCGGCGATGGCGGCGCGCAGGGGGTGGAGAGCCGCTGGCACCTCGCGCCCGACCACACTGCATCGGAAAGCCACTGGCGCCTGGAGCGGCGGCGCGCCCGGTCCGCGCCGCCGGCAAGCTGGCGGCTGGGTGAGCGGGCTGACTCCACCGACGGCAGGATGCGGCTCGCCTCCTTGCCCCTCCCCGCCAAGTCGGGGTAGCCGAGGAGTGGACATCCCCGCCCGAAACTTTCATGTCTGTCCGGGTTGGAAGTACCGGAGCCGAGATGACCACGATCACCGTCTGCACCACCTGCCGCAACGCGGTGAACCGCGACACCCAGAAGGGCGCGCCCACGGGAGAAGATTTCCTGGACCTGGTCCGCGAACGCGCGGAAGGCTCGGGCATCGCGGTGCGCGGGGTCGCCTGCCTGATGGGCTGCAACCACGGCTGCAACGTGGCGATCTCCGACACCGGCAAGATGACCTATGTCCTCGGCCGCTTCGACGGCACCGAGGCGGATGCCGCCGCGCTGACCGACTACGCCAGGCAACACGCCAACAGCGCCTCCGGCACCGTCCCCTTCCGGCAATGGCCGCAAGGGGTAAAGGGCCATTTCGTCGCCCGCGTACCCCCGCTGGACTGACCCGCGCCCGCCGTCAAAGGCCCCCGCATCAACTGACCGAAAATGTCCCTGTCGGAGGCATCCGACGACGCCAGACGCGCTTCAGCCCGACATCGGGCGCGCCATTTCCAGAAGCCCGTCGACATTCATATGGGCCTCCAGATGCGCGGCCAAATCATCCAGCGCCGCCTCCACGGCCGCCCCGTGCGACAGGCCGGACGCCGCGCCGCCGATCAGTCGCAGGAACGCCGCCCGGAAATCGTCCTCGGCGAAGAGCCCGTGCAGATAGCTCCCCATCACCCGTCCGTCCACCGAAATCGCCCCCTCCGGACGCCCCTCGACCATCGCGAAGGGCCGCGCGCGATCCGGCCCGTCGCTGCGGCCGATATGGATCTCGTAGCCCGAAAAGCCAGCGCCCGTCGGCACATGGGTCGCGCGCACCCGTGTCAGCCGCTTCTCGGGCACCATCTCCGTGACGATATCCAAAAGGCCGAGCCCCTCGGTCTCCCCCGGCGCGCCCTCGAGCCCCTCAAAGTCGACGATACGATGCCCCAGCATCTGGTAGCCGCCGCACAGGCCCAGCACCCGACCTCCCCGGCGGACATGGGCTGCCAGATCGATATCCCACCCCTGCGCGCGAAAGAAGACGAGGTCGCCCCGCGTCGATTTCGTGCCCGGCAGGATCACCAGGTCGGCATCGCCCGGCAGCGGCTGGCCCGCCCGGACCATGGTCAACCGCACCCCAGGCTCAAGCCCGAGCGGGTCCAGGTCGTCGAAATTGGCGATCCGCGACAGCACCGGACAAGCGACGTGAAACCCGCCCTCGCCGGAGGCCGAGCGAAGGTCCAGCGCGTCCTCCGCCGGCAAACGACCCGCACCCTCGAACCAGGGAACGACCCCGAATCCACGCCAGCCGGCCTTCTCCTCGATCAGCCGATAGCCTTCTTCGAAAATCCCAGGATCGCCGCGGAACTTGTTGATCGCAAAGCCGAAAATCAGATCGGCGTCCTCGGGGTCAAGCACCGCGCGGGTGCCCACGATCTGCGCGATCACCCCTCCGCGGTCGATGTCCCCCACCAGCAGGACCGGAACCCCGGCCGCCCGCGCGAACCCCATGTTGGCGATGTCGCCCGCTCGCAGGTTGACTTCCGCCGGGCTGCCCGCCCCTTCGACGAGGACGAGATCGACCTCGCAGCCCAGACGTCGAAAGCTCTCCAGGACCGGCGCCATCAGCGTCGGCTTCAGTGCCGCGTAATCCCGCGCCCGCACCGTTGCCACTCGCCTGCCCTGCACCACGACCTGCGCGCCAGTCTCCGTCTCGGGCTTGAGAAGCACGGGATTCATGTCCACCATCGGCTCGACCCCGCAGGCCAGCGCCTGCAGCGCCTGCGCCCGTCCGATCTCGCCCCCGTCGGCCGTCACCGCCGCGTTGTTCGACATGTTCTGCGGCTTGAAGGGACGCACCGTCAGCCCGCGGCGCAGAAACGCCCGCGCCAGCCCTGCCACGAGCATCGACTTGCCGACATTCGACCCGGCGCCCTGGATCATCAGGACACGCGCTGTCACAGAAATGACCTTCCGTATGTCTTCTTGGTGAAAATACCCCCGCCGGAGGCATCAAAATTTTTGTCACCAGATATACGAATTTCGCCTCCGGCGGGGGTATTTGAACCAAGAAGAAGAACGCGGTCGTTGCGCCCCCCTGGTGCACAAATGCAGGGAACGGTAGGAATCAGTTTCAAAATTCGACCCCGGCCTGCGCCTTCACCCCGGCCCGGAACGGATGCTTCAGCAATTCCATTTCGGTCGCGAGATCCGCGATCTCGATCAACTCGTCCCTGGCGTTGCGGCCGGTCAGCACGACATGGGTCATCGGCGGCTTCTGCGTCTTGAGGAAGTCCACCACTTCGGCCACGTCGATGTAGTCGTAGCGGATCGCGATGTTGATCTCGTCGAGCAGAACCATCCGGTTGGTCTCGTCGAGGATCAGTTCCTTGGCCTTGGCCCAGGCCGCCTGCGCCATCTCGATGTCGCGCGACTTGTCCTGGGTCTCCCAAGTGAAACCTTCGCCCATGGTGTGGAAGGCACATCTGTCGGCGAAATTGCCGAGGATCAGGTCGCGCTCGCCGGTCGACATGCCGCCCTTGATGAACTGCACCACCGCGCAGGGCATGTCGTGGGCGATACACCGAAAGATCATCCCGAAGGCGGCCGAGCTCTTGCCCTTGCCCTTCCCGGTGTGGACGATCACCAGTCCCTTCTCCTCGGTCTTGGTGGCCATGATCTTGTCGCGCGCGGCCTTCTTCTTGGCCATCTTGGCGTTGTGGCGTTCGGTATTGTCGGTCATGCGTTCTCTCCGTCGTTGCCGCCATGCGGATGGCGCGGCAGGTCGTCCGAAATCATCATCCAGGGCAGATGTTCGGCGTGGTGGACATGAAACCCGGGCCGGTAATCGGCCGGATCGTCGAGGCGTAGGCGACCGGCGTGCCGCAGAAGTGGCGGGTCACGCCGGGCGCGGAGGCATAGGTGGCCGGCACCTGCCCGCTCCACCGCCAGTCCCCGTTGCGGACGCCGAAATAGGCGGTCACCGGGGCCGCGCAGTTCCGCCGGCAGCTCTCGCAACGGCAATAGCCCGACCAGAGCCGGGGCCCCGTGATCTCGCGGCGGATTGCCCCGCAGAGGCAATGTCCCCGGTCCGCCATCAACCGCGCCCCGCCCCGATCATCTCCGCAAGACGCATCCAGGCGGAGTTCGAGCGCGGGGTCCAGAGGTCGCGGTTGATCGCTTCCTGGAAGCGCTCGGCCATCTCGCGCAGCGCCGGCGCGTTGGCGTCCGCGACGAATTCGCGGGTATCGTCGTCCTCCAGGTAGGCCTCGTAGACCAGGTCGAAATGATGATCACGCACCGCGCCGGTGGTGGCGGCAAAGGCGAAGAGGTAGTCGACCGTCGCGGCCATCTCGAAGGCGCCCTTGTAGCCGTGCCGCTTCACCCCGGCGATCCACTTGGGATTCGCCGCCCGGGCACGTACGACACGGCCGATCTCCTCGTCCAGCGTCCGGATCAGCGGCCGTTCCGGGCGGGAGTGGTCGTTGTGATAGACCTTCGGCGCCTCTCCCCGCAGGTGCTCCACCGTCGCTGCCATGCCCCCTTCGAACTGGTAGTAATCGTCGCTGTCGAGCAGGTCGTGCTCCCGGTTGTCCTGGTTCTGGACCACGGCATCGACCTGCTGGAGCCGCGCCGCGAAGTCGCCGTGCGCCTCGGCACCCTCGTGGCCATCGCCATAGGCATAGCCGCCCCAGGTCAGGAAGGCATCGGCCAGGTCTCCCTTGTCCTGCCAGAGCCGCTCGTCGATCATCGCCTGAAGACCCGCGCCATAGGCGCCGGGCTTCGAGCCGAAAACGCGGAAGCCGGCTCGCGCCGCGCCCTGCTCTGCGGAGTCGCGGCGGAACCGGGCGGCGGCCGGGTTCTCGGCCTCCGGCTCGTCCAGTTCCATCACCGCCCGTGCCGCCGAGGCGACGAGGTCCACCTGCGCCGGGAAAGCATCGCGGAAGAAGCCCGAGATGCGGAGCGTCACGTCCACCCGGGGCCTGCCAAGCGCGGTGGCGGGTATGATCTCGAACCCGGTGACCCGCCCCGACATCTCATCCCAGACTGGTTTTACGCCCATCAGGGCGAGCGCCTGCGCGATGTCGTCGCCGCCAGTGCGCATGTTGGCCGTGCCCCAGGCGGTCAGCGCGATGGCGCGCGGCCAGTCGCCTTGGTCCTGCAGGTGCCGGTCGATCAGCATCGACGCCGATTTCCACCCCAATTCCCAGGCCGCCCGGGTCGGGATGGCGCGGCTGTCGACGGAGAAGAAGTTGCGCCCGGTGGGCAGCACGTCGAGCCTGCCGCGGGTCGGCGCACCCGAGGGTCCTGGCGCTAGAAAGCGCCCGTCGAGGGCCGTCAGAAGCCCGCCGATCTCCGCGGCCCCGCAGTGCTGCACCGCCGGGCGAACCCGTGCTTCGATCTCCTCCAGCACCGCCGCCGAGGCCGGGCCCGGGGGGCTGAGCATGCCTTCGACCAACGCAGCCGCGTAGACCTCCAGCCTCTCCACGGTGTCGCCGGCGCTACGCCAGGGGTTGCGCTCTCCTGTCGGAGATCGCGAGGGGGGGCGGGAGCCGGGCGCGCCTTGCACGCCCGGCTCCCGCCCCCGTGGGTCGTCTGCGTCAGGAGGCGAAACATCCAGCGTCGCCAAAGCACTCGGCCGCGCACCGCTCCACGGCGCCGCAAGTGCACAATCCAGCGGGTCGAAGTCGAGGCCGAAATCGCCGGCCAGCGCCCGGATGAGGGAGGCATCGCCGCCCTTGCCGTCTCCGCGGGGAACTCGCGTCAGCGCAACGATCAGATCCCGGGCAAGGCGGCCGTCGGGCGCTTGGCCGAAGATGTGCAGCCCGTCCCGGATCTGGCTTTCCTTGAGCTCGCAAAGAAAGGCGTCGAGCTTCTGGAGCCGGCTGTCGGTGTCGTCTCCATCGACGATGCCCGCATCCGTCCCGAGCCCGGTCGCCTCCATCAGCGACAGGATCTCGCGGCGCAGGTAGTCTATCCGCCGCGCATCGACGCCAGCGGCCTGGTAATATTCGTCCACCAGCACCTCGAGGTCGCGCTGCGGGCCATAACTTTCTGCCCGGGTGAGCGGCGGGGTCAGGTGATCGACGATCACCGCCTGGGCGCGCCGCTTGGCTTGGGTGCCTTCGCCGGGGTCATTGACGATGAACGGATAGACATGCGGCAAGGGCCCTAGAACGGCCTCGGGGAGACAGCATTCCGACAAGGCCACCGCCTTGCCAGGCAGCCATTCGAGATTTCCATGTTTCCCCATGTGAACAATGGCATGGGCACCGAAGCTGAATCTCTTCCAGAAATAGAAGGCGAGGTAATTGTGGGGCGGCACCAGATCGGGCGCGTGATAGGTGTCCGTCGGGTCGATGTTGTAGCCGCGGGCCGGCTGGATGCCGACGACCACGTTGCCATATTCCAGCACGGAGAGCGCAAAGCCCGTGCCGTCGCAGAACGGATCGGCTTCCGGCGGGCCCCATCTGTCCTCGACCTGCTCACGCACGTCCAGCGGAAGGGCGTCGTAGGCGCGTCGGTAATCCTCCAGCGACAGCCGCACGCCGCCCTTACGGTCGGCACGGTCGGTGAGCCAGTTGGTCGGACCGGCCAGCACCGCGGCCATCAACGCCTCGGAGGTTTCCGGTTCATTCTCAACGCGATACCCTGCGGATCTGAGTGCGGACATCACCCCGACCGTCGCCGCGGGCGTGTCCAGCCCGACGCCGTTCGCCAGGCGCCCGTCCTTGTTGGGGTAATTGGCGAGGATCAACGCGACGCGCCGTTCCGATGCCGGCGTCGCCCGGAGCCGAGCCCAGTTCTCGGCGAGGTCGGCCACGAACTGCACCCTGTCGCCCCGCGCCCGGTAGGCGGCGATGGCGCATTGGGTGGCGTCGTCGAAATAGGCCTGCGCCTTGAAGCTGACAGCCCGGGTCAGCACGCGACCGTCCACTTCCGGAAGTGCCACGTTCATCGCGATATCGCGGGCCGTGAGGCCCCGCTCGCTCTCGGCCCAAGCCTCCTCCGCACCGCCCGACAGCACCACCTGAAGCACCGGCGCGCCGGGCGCGTCGAGCACGGTGGATGGTCGCTCCCCGGCCCAAGCGGCCGGATCGGGCGAGGAGACGGCGAAACTGGTGGCGTTCAGCACGACATCGGGCGGCGCCTCGGCAAAGAGCCGTTCCAGCGTAGCCACCGAAACCGGGTCCTTCAACGAGGCCACGAAGACGGGCAGCGGGTTCAGCCCCCGCCGCAATAGCGACTTCACCAGTTGATTGACCGGGTGCAGCCCGGCCCCCTGCAGGAGCGCGCGGTAGAAGCTGATCGCCACCACCGGCGCGCCGTCGGTCCAATGGTTGCGCAGGCCGGCAAGGTCGGTGCGGCTCTCGCCCGGCCAGTAGAGCCCGGCGCGGAGCAACGGCTCGGCCTCGGGCGGCCGCTCGCCCCGGCCCAGCATGTGACCGGTCAGGCGCAGGAAGTTGCCGGCATTCTCCGGCCCGCCCTCGACGCAATAGGTCCAGAGCGCGTGCCAGTCCTCCGCAGAGACGGTAGAGAGCCGCAGCAGCTCGGGGTCCGGCTTGTCATCCCCCGGCAGCAGCGCCAGCGCCACGCCGGCGGCGCGCAGGCGGGCCGAGAGCTGCTCCACCGCGTAGGACCAGTAGGCCGCGCCTCCCAGCACCCGGGCGATCACCAGCTTCGACCGCTCCGCCGTGTCGCCGATATAGGTGTCGACGGAGAAGGGATGCGACAGCCAGCTGAGGTTGGCGAGCCGCAGCTCCGGCGCGGAGTCTCCGAGGGCCTGGCGTGCCTCGGAGAGCGCCGCCAGTTCGGTGTCGGCGGCGGACAGGAAAATCACGTCCGCGGGCGTCTGCCCGGGATCGACCGGCTCGCTGCCGTCGGTGACCTGACCGGGAATGGCGGCGAGCAGGTGCATTCAGAGCGCCTTTTCCATGTAGAGGCTCCACGGCGTGGGAGAGTAATCCCCGAAGGCTCCGCGATAGGCATAGCCGCTGCGCTCGTAGAACCGCAGCGCCGCCTTGAGCTCTGTGCCCGTCTCGAGGCGCATCAGCGGAAAGCCGAGCAGCCGCGCCTCCCGCTCCACATGCGCCAGCAACTCGGCGGCGAGGCCGGAGCCGCGCATGTCGGCGCGCACGAACATGGATTTCACCTCGCCGTAGCCGTCGCGTTCCGCCAGAGCCACGCAGCCCTGCGCGTCCTCGCCAACCTCGGCCACGAAGAAGTGGATTTCCGGGGCCACCAGCTTGTCGATCGGCAGGTAGTTGCGCGCCTCCGGCGGCGATGAGGCGTGCATGATCTCCTGGCTGGCCCGCAGCAAGGCCGTGGCGCCGGGCTCGCGCGGATCGCCCCTGCGGATCTGCGCCGTGTTCACGCCACGAGCGCCTTCTCGATGGCCAGGCGGTCGAGCCCGGCCTGCCCGATCACCACCAGCCGGGTTTCGCGCGGCTCGTGGACGGCGAAGGGGCGGTCGAAATAGCTGTCGATCCGGGGGCCAACTGCCTGAACCGTCAGCCGCATCGGCTTGCCCGCCACGGCGGCGAACCCTTTGAGCCGCAGGATGTCATGGGCGCGGATCACCTCCGCCACCTGCTCGGCAAAGGCCGCGGGATCGGCGATCTCGGGACGGCTCACCACGAAGCTCTCGAACTCGTCATGGCCGTGCTCGTGTTCGTGATCGTGGTCGTCATCGTCGTCGTCATCGTGGTGATGATGGTGATGCACCTCGTGGCGCCCTTCCAGGTCGTCCTCGGCGCCGATGCCGAGACCGAGCAGCACCGCGGCGTCGACCGCGCCCATCTCGGCATGCAGCACGGAGACGCCCGCGCGCACCTCTCCCCGCAGTTTCGCGGTCAGCGCCTCGGCAGCGGCACCGCCAAGCAGATCGGCCTTGTTGACGACGACCATGTCGGCGCAGGCGAGCTGGTCCTCGAAAAGCTCGGACAGGGGCGTCTCGTGATCTATGGTCTCGTCGGCCACACGCTGGGCGTCCACCGCCGCCTCGTTGGCGGCGAAGCGCCCCTCGGAGAGCGCGGGCCCGTCGACCACCGCGATCACACCGTCCACCGTCACCCGGGTGCGGATGTCGGGCCAGTTGAAGGCGCGCACCAGCGGCTGCGGCAGGGCAAGACCGGAGGTCTCGATCACGATGTGGTCCGGCGCGTCGGGCCGGTCGATCAGCTTCTGCATCGCGGGCAGGAAATCCTCCGCCACGGTGCAGCAGATACAGCCGTTCGAGAGCTCCACCACGTCCTCTTCCTTGCAGCTCTCGATGCCGCAGCCCTTGAGGATCTCGCCATCGACGCCGAGATCACCAAACTCGTTGATGATGAGCGCGATCCGCTTGCCGTTGGCGTTGTCCAGCAGGTGGCGGATGAGGGTCGTCTTGCCGGCGCCGAGAAAACCGGTGACGACGGTTGCGGGGATCTTCTGGGCCATGGCGCGGGCTCCTTGCGACAGCGGCGAAAGGTGCAGGAATCACGCGGGCGGCCTCTGACCGGCGCGACCCCGGAGCACCCCGCCCGAACCCGCATCCCGCACCGGCTGCGCCGGCGGCACGAGGCAGGTCTCCTGGCTCGCGGGTCGTCGCCGGCACCTGCCTTCCCGGCGCGTCTTGCGCCAGTGGCCCGGGGTGTCGGCTCGCCGCGTACAGTCGCGGGGGCGGCTGCGGTTCGGGGCAACGGCCCCGGCGCATTCCCTCTTCGCCCGGAATCTTCCGGGCACCTCGTGGCGCAGGTTATGCGGCCGGGCCGGAAGGCGTGTCAAGCACGCCCCGCCGGGCGAGCCAGCCGAGTGCCTCGCCGACCGTCCCGACGCGCGTCACGCCCTCGGGCAGTGGCGGGCGGTCGATCACCATCACCCGCAAGCCGAGTGCCGCTGCGACATCGAGCTTTGCCCCGCCCTCCGTCCCCCCCGCATTCCTGGTCACAAGGTGGGTGATCCTTTGCGCCCGTAGCAATTCCACTTCCTCTTCATAGGAAAACGGCGGGCGGGCGAGGATCTGGGTGACATGGGCCGGCAGCGCCTCGACCGGCTCGATGGAGCGCAGGAACAGCGCGAGGTCGGGCCGCAGGTCCAGAGCCTGCGCCGAGCCGGAACCGGTGGCGAGCAGCGCCCGCGCCCCGGCGGGCAGTGCAGCCATCGCGGCGGAAAGGTCGGCGAAATGGCTCCAATCCGCACCGTCGGTCCGCTCCCATGCCGGGCGGCGGAGCACCAGGAGCGGGCAGCGCGCCACCTTGGCGGCGCGGACGGCATTCGCGGTGATCCCCTGCGCGAAAGGATGGGTGGCATCAACGAGCGCGGTGATCCGCTCTTCGGCCAACGCCGCCGCCAGTCCCCCCACACCGCCGAAGCCACCGCGCCGGACGTCGCCGGGAAGCGATGCCGGCTGCCGCGTCACCCCGGCGAGCGACGTCAGGGTCGCAACGCCGCGCCCGTGCAGTACCTCCGCCAGTTGCCGCGCCTCGGCCGTGCCGCCGAGGATCATCACCCGCACCCTCACCCCGGGCCTGCTTCGGCCAGGATCTGCCCTTGCCGGTCCACCACCAGCACGTCGACGGAAATTCCGGCTCCGGCCACGAGCTGCGCCGCTTCCGCCTGCGCGGCCTGCGCGATGGCCCGCGCCAGCGGCACCCCGACGCGTTCGAGCGCCTCGAGCGCGGTGTTGCAGGCGGCGATCTGTGCCCGATCCGCCCCGAGCCCCGCCGCTGTCTCTGCCAGCTGCAGGAAATCCACCTGGCTGCGCGCCGAGTGCAGGTCCCGAGCGCCCTGCGCCAGCTTGGTCAGCTTGCCGAAGCCGCCCGCAATCGTCACGCGCGGCACCGGGTGACGCGCCAGGTATTTCAGCATCCCGCCGGCGAAATCGCCCATGTCGAGCATCGCGTGGTCCGGCAGGCCGAAATGCGCCTGCGCCACGCGCTCCGAGGTCGCGCCGGTGCTGCCGACCACGTGGCTCAGGCCGGCGGCGCGGGCGACGTCGATGCCGCGGTGGATCGAGGCGATCCAGGCCGCACAGGAAAACGGGCGGACGATGCCGGTGGTGCCAAGGATCGACAGTCCGCCGACGATCCCGAGCCTTGGGTTCCACGTCTGCCGCGCCAGCGCCTCGCCACCGGGGATAGCGATCTCCACCTCGAAATCGGCCGAGATGCCACGCGCCTCGGCCACGTCCGTCAGGACGCGGGCAATCATCTGGCGCGGTACGGGGTTGATCGCCGGTTCTCCGACCGCGACTGGCAGGCCAGGTCGGGTCACATGGCCCACCCCCTCGCCCGCGCGAAACACGATCCCCTGCCCCGGCGCGGCATGGCGCACCGTCACCAGAATCAGCGCGCCGTGGGTCACGTCCGGGTCGTCACCGGCATCCTTGATGACCCCGGCCCGTGCCCAGCCCTCGCCCAAGGCCATCTCGGCCAAGGCGAAGAGCGGCGTCTCGCCCCGCGGCAGGGTGATCTCAACCGGGTCCACCCACTCGCCCGTCAACAGCGCGCCGCATGCCGCAGCAGCCGCCGCCGTGGCGCAGGCGCCTGTGGTGAAACCGGTTCGGAGGGGGCCCTCGGGTTTGCGTGTCATGCCAGCGGTATAGCCCGATGTCGCAGCCATGCGACAGGGGCAAGCGCGCTGCCCGCCGCATGCACGGATGGCATCTCGCCATTGCCGTGGGCCGGCGGTAAGGTGCGGCCCATGACTGACGCTCCCACGATCGTTCTTCCGCCGCACGACTGGCCGGTCTTTCCCGCAGGCCTTGTCTGGCTTGTCGGCGCCGGCCCCGGCGAGCCCGGACTGCTGACTCTGCAGGCGCTGCACGCAATGCAGCAGGCCGACGTGATCGTGCATGACGCGCTGGTCGATCCGCGCATCCTCGACTGGCGGCGGCCGGGAACGCAGCTCGAATATGCAGGCAAGCGCGGCGGCAAGCCCTCCGCGAAGCAGCGGGACATCTCGCTGCAGCTGATCGAGCTCTCGCGCGAGGGCAAGCGGGTGCTGCGCCTCAAGGGCGGCGATCCCTTCGTCTTCGGGCGCGGCGGCGAGGAGGCGCAGACCCTGGCGCAGGCCGGCGTGCCGATCCGCGTGACGCCCGGCATCTCCGCCGGGATCGGCGGGCTGGCCTTTGCCGGCATCCCGGTCACCCACCGCGATGTCAACCACGCCGTGACCTTCCTCACCGGCCACGACCAGACCGGCCTCGCGCCGAGCGGCATCGACTGGCCGGCGCTGGCCAAGGGCAGCCCGGTAATCGTGATGTACATGGCGATCAAGCACCTGCCGCAGATCTCTGCCGCGCTGCTCGACGCGGGCCGCCCGGGCCACGATCCGGTGGCCATCGTCTCCAACGCCACACTGCCCGACATGCGGGTGCTCGAGACGACGCTGGCCTGCGCCGCCGAAGACGCGGTGCGCGCCGAAATGCAGGCCCCGGCGATCGTCTGCCTGGGCCGCGTGGTCGAGATGCGCAAGGCCATCGACTGGATGGCGCAGCTGCGCGGCGAGGCGCCGCGCGATCTCGACCCGCTGAACCTCGCGGACACATCCGAGGCATCATGACAGCACGGGGTTTCGTGATTGCCGCCGCCAGTTCGGGCGCCGGCAAGACGACGGTGACTCTCGGGCTGTTGCGGGCGCTCCGGCGTCGCGGGATCGCCGTGCGGGCCGCCAAGAGCGGGCCCGACTACATCGACCCCGCCTTCCACGCCGCCGCCTGCGGAGCGCCTTCCGTGAACCTGGATGCCTGGGCGATGCCGCCCGACACCCTGCGCGCCCGCGCCGCCGGACAGGGCGGCGAGCTGCTGGTGGTGGAGGGCGCTATGGGCGTGCTCGATGCCGGGCGCGACGGTCACGGTTCGGCCGCCGACCTTGCGGAAGCGCTCGACTTGCCCCTGGTGCTGGTGCTCGACATCTCTCGGACCGGGCAATCTGCGCTGCTGCCAGCGATCGGATTGCAGGCGCTGCGCCCCGACCTGCCGCTCGCCGGAGTGATCCTGAATCGCGCCGGCTCGGAGGCGCACGCCGCGATGGCGGCGGGCCCGCTGGCGGACACCGACACGACCGTCTTCGGCACCCTGCGCCGCGAGGACGGCCTGCGCCTGCCCGAGCGACACCTGGGCCTCGTCCAGGCCGCCGAGACCGAGGCGCTGGAACGGTTCCTCGAGCAGGCCGCCGACCGGATCGACGCTGCGCTCGACCTCGATGCGCTGCTGGAGGCCGCCCGCCCCCTGCCCTCCGCATCCGGTGCGTTTCCGCGGCTGAAACCGTTGGGCAACCGGATCGCGGTCGCAATGGACGCCGCCTTCAGCTTCACCTACCCGCACCTGCTGGACGACTGGCACGCGCAGGGCGCACAGATTCTGCCGTTCTCGCCCCTTGACAACAAGGGGCCGGACCAATTCGCCGACGCGATCTACCTGCCGGGCGGCTATCCCGAGCTCCATGCCGGACGGCTGGCGGCCGCGGGGAAATTTCTCGGCCTGATGCGCCGTGCCGCGCAGCGGGGGGCGCGGATCTACGGAGAATGCGGCGGCTACATGGTGCTGGGAGTGGGTCTCACCGATGCGGAAGGAACGCGGCACGACATGCTCGGCCTGCTCCCGCTGGAGACCTCCTTCGCCGAACGGCGGCTGAGCCTCGGCTACCGGCGGCTGTCGCCTGCGCCCGGCGCGCCCTGGGAGGGGCCGCTGCTGGGGCACGAGTTCCACTATTCCACGGTGCTCCGCGAAGGCGCGGTGGAGAGGCTGTTCCGCGCCGCGGATGCCGCCGGAGCGAAACACGCGGACATGGGCCTTTGCTCGGGGCGCGTCTGTGGCAGCTTCGCCCATGTGATCGGCCCGGCCTGATCCTCGTCACAACAATCCGTGTCTGTCCCGCGCGCCGGAGGCGCGCCCGGCCCAACGAGGCAAGACGCGGCAGCGTCGCACCTCGGCGGGAGCCCTCCCGCCCGCCGGCACCCCATCCAGAGATGGGGCTTCGCCGGTTGGGCCGGGCCGCGCGCAGGGCGCGCGGGCGATCTTTCGGACGAAAGATCGTGCCTCCGGCGGGGATATTTTTCGACAGAAGAAGATCGGGGGCACCTCAGGCGCGGCGTTTCGGCCTCAGGATGTGGGGCTGGTCGGCGTCGTAGAGGGCCGAATCCGGGAAGTCGTGATCGGCGAAGACACGACCAACGAACACCAGTGCCGTGCGCGTGAGCTTGGCGGCGCGGACCTTGTCGCGGATATCCGAGAGCGTGCCGCGGATATAGGCCTCGTCGGGCCAGCCGACGCGGTAGGCGACGATCACCGGGCAATCGGCGCCGTAGAGCGGCGAAAGCTGACGTTCGATCTCGAGCAGGTTGCGGATCGAGAGGTGGATGGCCAGCGTCGCGCGGGAGGCGCCGAGCGTGGCGAGGTCCTCGCCTTCCGGCATCGACGAGGATTTCATGGCCGTGCGGGTCAGGATGACCGTCTGCGCTACCTCGGGGATCGTCAGCTCCTGCCCCATCGCGGCGGCGGCAGCGGCATAGGCTGGCACACCCGGGGTGATCTCGTAGGGAATGCCGAGAGCCCGCAAGCGGCGGACCTGTTCGGCGATGGCGCCATAGAGCGAGGGATCGCCGGAGTGCACCCGGGCGACGTCCTGCCCTCTGGCATGGGCCGCCGCGATCTCGGCGATGATCTCGTCGAGCGCCAGCGGCGCCGTGTCGATCACCCGCGCGCCCTCCGGCGCCCCGGCGACCACGGCCTCGGGAACCAGCGAGCCGGCATAGAGGCAGACCGGGCAGGACGCGATCAGACGCTGCCCCCGGACGGTGATGAGTTCCGGATCGCCCGGGCCGGCGCCGATGAAATGGACGGTCATGTCTGGTCTCCGTCAATGCGTTTCGCGTAGCCGCGCGGGGTGTAGATCCAGCTGCCGCCGGCGCCGGCGTCGATATCGCCGCTGGGAATGCGGCGGGAGGTCGAAGCGCCAACGAGCACGATGGTCATCATGTCCACCTCGTCGACGTCGAGCGCGTCGAGCCGGCGCAGGGTGAGGCGTTCTTCCGGCCGTCCGAGGCTCTGGGCCAGCAGCACCGGCGTGTCGGCGGGACGGTGCGCGAGCAGGATCTCGCGTGCCTCGGCAAGCAGGGTGCGGCGGCGGCGCGAGACCGGGTTGTAGAAGGCAATCACGAAATCGCCCGCCGCGGCGGCATGGAGCCGTTTCACGATCGCCTCGCGCGGAGTCAGCAGGTCCGACAGCGAGATTGCGCAGAAATCGTGCCCAAGCAGAGCACCCGCGCGCGCCGAGGCTGCCTGCAGCGCGGAGATGCCGGGGACGTGTGTGAGCGCCACTCGCCGGGCCGCGTCCGAAACCCCGCCCGCCGCCGCGTCCCGGTCCAGGAGTTCCATGACCAGCGCGCCCATGGCGTAGATCCCGCCGTCTCCGGAACAGATCAGCGCCACGCGCCGACCCTCACCCGCGGCTTCCAGCGCGTAGCGGCAGCGCGCCTCCTCCTCGCCCAGGGCGAAATCGCGGCGCATCCGGCCGCGGGCTACCGGCCCCAGGAGGTCGATATAGAACCCGTAGCCGACAAGCTCGTCAGCCTCCGCGATCAGCCGCGTGGCCTCCGGGGTGCGCCAGGCGGCCTGGCCCGGCCCGATCCCGATCACCGCGAGGTGGCCGCGAGGGCTGCCCTCGGTCCCGCCGGCGCCGATCCGTGCGGCGGCGCAGGTAGCGTTGACACTCTTGCACTTCGGCATGTCCAGCGTGCCCTCGGGGCCGGCGGCGGCAAGGGCTGCGCCTTCTGCCACGCCATGGCAGCCGACCTCGGCGAAGACCACGTCGGAGGGGTTGGCGAGCCGTGGTGCCTCCTGCTCCAGCCGCGCGGCGGGATGGAAGCGGGCCGGCACGCCGAGGTAACGGGCCAGCGCATGGATCGCCGCCTCGTCGGTCTTGAGGTCGATGGAATGGACCGCCGCGATCTCGCCTGCGGCGATACCGGCCTCGGCAAGGCTCTGCCCGACAAGCGCGATCAGTTCATCCGGCGGGCAGCCCCGGGCACAGCCGACACCGAGGGCGAAGGCACGGCGGCGGTAGATCAAGGGCGGCGTTCCCGCCACGCTGAGCACTACCGGGGCGTCCGCATCGGCGGGCAGCACATCCACCGCGCCCTGCTCTGCCAGCGGTGTGAGCCAAGGCGCGTCGCCGGAGAGCTGACCGCGTTGGCCCGCGAGCAGTGCGGCCATGACCGGCTTGGCGTCCTCCGGGTTGTCCAACCGCCAACCCTCCGGCGGCTCGTCCAGCGCCACGCCGAGCGCGACATCCCCCGCGGTGGTCAGCGCTGCCTCGGTTCCGAGTATGCCGGCGATCTGTCGGGCCAGCGCGTTGGCCCCGCGATGGCCGCCGAGCAGCGGCACCACGGCGGACCCGTCCGGCGCAACCGCCAGCACGGGCGGCTCGCTGCGCTTGTTGCCGAGAAGCGGCGCAAGGGTGCGGATCAGGATCCCGGCGGCGGCGATACCGATGATCGGACGGCCAGAGGCGAACAACGCCTGCAGATGGGTTGCCACGTCGTCGAAATCGCGTCCTCGCAGGTCGGCGCGGCCGCCGATCGCCGTGGCGATATGCTCGGCCAGATCACCATGCGGCAGCAGCGAGACGATCACCGGTTTCGCGTCAGACATGGGCGTCCCTCCCCGGCAGGATGATCATCGAGAAATAGGGCGCCGTCTCCGGCGCCTCGCGCAGCGGGCGCACGTTCTGTTCCGGCAGCGAGGCATGGGAGACGAAGACCGCGCGCTCTGCCAGGCCTAGGCCCTCCAGCAAGTCCCGGACCTTCGTCAGGTGCCGACCGATCTTCATGATCGCCACCGCGTTGGACTTGCGGACCTGCGCCTCCAGTTCGGCCTCCGGCAGGGTCGCGGGGAGCACGGTCAGCACCTCGTCGCGGGCGATGAGCGGCCGGCCGGCGGCGGCGGTCACGGCGCCAAGGGACGAGACACCGGGAACCACCTCGGTGGGGAAGCGCTCCGCGAGCCGCGCATAGAGGTACATGAAGGAGCCATATAAGAACGGGTCGCCCTCGCAGAGCACCACCACGTCCTGCCCCTGTTCCAGCGCTGCGGCGATTTCCTCGGCGGCGCTGTCATAGACCTCCTGCGCGGGAAACCGTTCGCTGCGCATGGGGATCACGATCGGGATCTCGCGGGCGGTGTCGGGAATGAACGCCGCTGCAATGGAACGCGCAAAGCTCTCTCCGGTGTCCGGGGTCGGATAGGCAATCACCTGCGCGCCGGAGATCAGCCGGTGCGCCTTGAGCGTCAGAAGCTCCGGATCGCCCGGGCCGAGGCCCAAGCCGTAGAGGGTGCCAGTCATTTCGTGAAACTCCATTGGGTGACGGGCATCAGCGGCTTCCAGCCGCGCAGACTGCCCACGGGCGCGGCGCGGGAAACCGCCACCCGAACGAGAGTGCCGCCATGGGCCGCATGGAGTTGCGCAAGCAGCGCCTCGCTCTCCAGAGTCACGGCATTGGCGACGAGGCGACCATGCGGGCGAAGGGCGTCGAGCGATGCCTTTGCCACCTCCTCCGAGAGCCCGCCGCCGATGAAGACCGCGTCGGGCGCGGGCAGGCCTTCCAGCGCGTCGGGCGCAGTGCCATGCCGGAGGTCGAACCGCGGCGCGCCAAGGCGGGTCGCGTTGCCGGCGGCCACGGCGAGCCGCTCCGGGGACGCCTCGATGCCGATAGCCCGCATGTCGCGCTCGGCCCGCATCCACTCGATACCGACCGAGCCGCAGCCGGCCCCGATATCCCACAGCAACTGCCCGCGACGTGGCGCCAGCGCGGCGAGGGTCAGCACCCGCAGTTCCCGCTTGGTGAGTTGCCCGTCGTGCTCGAAGGCACCGTCCGGCAGGCCGGTGCGGGGCAGTATCGCAGCCCCCGGATCTCCCGCGCAGGCCACCGCGAGAACGTGGAACTCGGGCGCCAGCGCGGTCCAATCGGCGGCGGTGCCGTCGATGCGGGCCTCGTCGGGGCCTGCGAGCGATGCCAGCACGGTCAGCCGGCTCGCGCCCATCCCCGCCTCGCGCAGCATTTCGGCCACGCGGGCCGGAGAGCCGCCATCCTGGGTCAGGATCAGCAGACGCGCCCCGGGGGCGAAGAAGGGCAGCGCCTGTTCCGCAGGGCGCCCGTGGATGGTGAGGGTCTCCACGTCGGCGAGGCTCCACTTCATCCGCGCGGCGGCGAGCTGGAAGGCGGAGAGCTGCGGGTAATAGGTGATCTCCTCGGGCGCGAAATGGCGCATCATCAGCGCGCCGGCGGAGAACCAGAGCGGGTCGCCGGTCACCAGCACCGCGACCCGGCGGCCGCGCCATTTCGTCAGTTCCTCCGCAAGGTCCCGGAACGGCGAAGGCCAGAGCACGCGCTCGGCCGCAATGTCGGGCAGTAGCCCCATCAGGCGTTCGCCGCTGACGACGAACTCGGCCGCTTGCAGCCGCGCCCGCGCCGCCGGCAGCAGCCCGTTCCAGCCGTCCTCACCCATGCCGATCACGTCGAGCCAGGCCGTCATGTGCCGTCGCCTCCCAGTCCGAGGGTCAGCGCATTGACCGCTGCCGCCGCCATGGCCGAGCCGCCGCGCCGCCCGAGCAGCGTAACGAAGGGGACGCCATGCGGGCGCTCGGCCAGCGCCTGCTTGCTCTCGGCGGCGCCGACGAAGCCCACCGGGAAGCCGAGGATCAGCGCCGGGCGCGGCCAGCCCCGCTCGATCCCTTCCAGCAGGTGAAAGAGCGCGGTCGGGGCGTTGCCGATGGCGACGATGCTGCCCTCCAGGCGCGCGCGCCAGAGCTCGGTTGCCGCGGCGGAGCGGGTCGTGCCGAGCCGTTTCGCCAGATCCGGTACGGAGGGGTCATTCAGCGTGACCACCGGCGAGACGCCCGCCGGCAGTGCACGGGCGATGATGCCGCGGGCGACCATCTCGCTGTCGCAGAAGATCGGGAGTGTCTGGTCTGAGGCCGTTCCCGCAACGCGCCCCACCGCCGCACGCCCGGCCTCCACCGCGCCCGACGAGAGCCTGATATCGGCGGCGACATCGACCATCCCGCAAGCATGGATCAGCCGGATCGCCAGCGGCCGCGCGGCCTCAGACAGCGCTGAGAGATCGGCCTCGGCCTCGATCGTGGCGAAGCTCTGCCGGTAGATCGCCGCGGGGTCGCGCTCGTACTCGTAGACGTGCGGTGTGGGGCAAGATCGGAACCCCTCGGGATCTGCCATCCCGAGGATCATCGCCTCCTCGGTGTGAACCGCCACGGGCATCTCGCCGGCCGCCGCGAGATGCCGGGCGAGATCGCCCTGCGCATCGAGGCGCGCGAGCCTGTCGGTCACCGCAGTCACCTGCCGCGCATCCTTGGGCATGTCGCCGGGGGCCGGCTCCAGAAGCGACGGGTAGATCTCGGCAAAGACATGAGCCGTCCCGTCTCCCAGCGTCTCGAACGGCCAGATCGCGGCGCCGCAGCGGTGCCGGATTCGCTCCAGCGCGGCAATGCCGGTCAGCGCCTGTCCTCCGACCGATCCGACGCCGGTCAGCTTCCAGACTTCCTGGGCGGATCGCACGCGCGTTTCGGCGTGGCGCGCGTTGGGGGGCAGGCTTTCGCCCCAACCGTCTTTCCGCTTGGTTCTGGCGAGTCCGGCAATGTCACGTTTCAACCCGTTGCCCCAGAACGGCCCCTCGCCGGGAAAGGACGCGTTCAGGATCGCGGCGACGTCGAACCGGTTGTTGGAATTGCGCGGCCCCTCTTCGATCAATGCGGCGATCCGGCGCCACAGGGGCGCCCAGCCAGGCTCGCCGGTGATCGCCTGCGCGGTGCCGGCCGGATAGCCGAAAGGAAAGTCGAAGCCGCACAGGATGCGGTGCCCGATCGCCGAGGCCCGCGCGAGCAGCGCCTCGATGCGGTCCACCGCCTCGGCGCGGGTCCCGGGATTCTCCAGCACCTCGCTGTCGCCGGGCGTCCTGAAGGAGATCCAGATACTGTCCGGTCCGGTCTTCGGCGTGCCGCTGGCGGACCAGTCCACGGCCACGTAGCCATCGAACAGCCTCCCCTCGCCTCGCGTCATTTGCGCTTCAGATGCTTGCGGACGCTCTCCGGGCCCATCGGATGATCGGCGTGGGGATAGGGCGGATGGTGGTGGTCGTGATCGTGGGAATGCCCGTGATCATGCCCGTGATGGTGATCGTGGCCGTGGTGGTGATGGTCATGGTGGTGATGATGATGATCATGCCCCGCCTCGAGCCGGCAGGCGCCGGTGCAGAACGTGTCGCAGAACGTGCAATCCTCCACGTTGGAGCCGGGGGCGGAGGCGCCCTGGCCCTCGACGTGGTGATGATGGCTCTCCTGCGGCATCCCGACTTCGGCCTCGAAGCCGAGCACCTGCGTGCGGTACTTGCACAGGGAGCAGTTCATCGCCGTCTCACCGCCGAGGATCTCGGTCACGCGTTCGGCAAAGGTTTCAAGCACCTGCGGGTGGTCGTTAAGGTAGCCGGCCTTGACCCACTGGGCTCCCGGATGGGCGCTGGCAACCATGTCGGTGAAGCCGTAGATGCGGTCGATCAGGATGCCGGTGAAGAGGAAATAGGGGAACACGACGTAGCGCTTGAACCCCAGCTTGGCGGCCTGTTCCAGCGCCGGTTCCACCAGCGGGAAGGTGACGCCGGAATAGCCGACCTCGCACCAGCCGAAGCCCATCCCCTCCCAGAGCATCCGGGCGATCTTGGAGACGTTGGAATTTGCGTCTGGGTCGGAGGCGCCGCGGCCGATCACCACGAGGCAGGTCTCGTGCGCCGGCACCGCGCCCTGCTCCGCATCTGCCCTGGCGATGGCCTCGCCGATGCGGTCCGCAGCGGCGGCGATCATCCGTGCATCGACGCCGAGGTCGCGGCCGTAATCCACCTGGATGCCATGCTCGGCGGCATAGGCGTTGAGCACTGAGGGGATGTCGTTCTTGGCGTGCATCGCGGCAAAGAGCATGCCCGGCACCGCCAGGATCCGCTCGCAGCCCGCCTCGCGCAGGTTATCGAGGCCGACCCGGATCACCGGGTTGGCGAATTCGAGATAGCCGTAATCGACCATCCAATCCTGCGGCAGCAGCGCCGGCAGCCTCTGCGCCAGCACCGCGAACTCGTCCACCGCGGCCTGGGAGCGTGAACCGTGCCCGCAGAGCATCACACCGATCTTGCTCATCGCGCGGCCTCCTCGGTCGGGGAATTCTGGACAGCAGTCATGGCGTGGCTCCCTCGCTTCGCTGGTCTGCGGCAATACGGGGCCGGCTCGGGCGCAGCAAGCGTCCGGTTCGACGATGATACGCCGCGCCCCCGGAATGGGTCGGCGCCGCATCTCTCCCGTTCAGCCCGCAGGCATCGTCTCGGGGTGGCGTAACAGGGCCACCGCCGCGCGGCAAGGTCCGACCCGTCATTGCCCGACCGCGACAATTGCCCGCGACGCACCGCCCGGCCCCGCCTTTTCCGGACCGGTCGTTTTGCGCGATTGACTTCTCTCACCGCGCGGGGAATGAAAGGTCATCTTCGGTTCCGTCGGCGGTTCAGCGCCGAGGGATTCAAAAGGGAACACGGTGCGGCGTACCCATCAGGGACCAAAACCGTGGCTGCCCCCGCAACTGTAAGCGGCGAGCGAGGCCGAATGCGCCACTGGGGATACCCCCGGGAAGGCCGGCTAAGCCCAGACCCGCGAGCCAGGAGACCTGCCGAGGCCACATGGGCGTGCCCCATGGACTTCACCGGACGCCGGGGTGAGCGTCTGGTTCGAAGCGGGCCGGAGCAATCCCCCAAATCGAGCCGTACCCCGTCCGTCCTTTCAGGATCGTCGCCTGTGCGTGGCCTTTTGAGAGAGACGACAGATGTTGAACCGAAGCTTCCTGCTGGCCGCTTTCGCCAGTCTCGGGCTTTCAGGGCCAAGCCTGGCCCATTTCCAACTGATCTATTCCCCGCAGACCCTGATCGAGGCGCCCGGCGACGTGCCGGTCAAGCTGATCTTCTGGCATCCGTTCGAGAACGGGCACGTCATGGACATGCCGGAACCGCTGGAATTCTACATGGTCAACCGCGGCGAACGCGTGGACCTCAGGGACCGGCTGTCGCCCGCGACCTTCACCGGCAGCGCCAATGCGGCGGCAGCCTGGGATGCCTCGATCCCGGTAAAACGATCGGGTGACTACGTCGTGGTGCTGGTGCCCGCGCCCTATTACGAACAGAGCGAGGACATCTACATCCAGCAGATCGCCAAGAGCTATCTGAACCGGGCGCAGATCCCCTCGGACTGGGCAGAGCCGCAGGGCCTGCCGACCGAGATCCTGCCGCTCAACCGCCCCACCAACGTGCTCGCCGGATCGAACTTCACCGGGCGGGTGATGTCGGAGGGGGCGCCGGTGCCAGGGGCGGAGATCGAGATCGAGTACATTGCGGCCGAGCCGGACATGGCCACCGGCCAGCCCGGATCGCCAACCGCCGCCCCGCCGCCAGGTGGCGCGCTCGTCGCGATCGCGGACGACGCGGGATATTTCTCCTTCGGCATCCCGCGCGCCGGGTTCTGGGGCTTTGCCGCGCTCGGCACCGGCCCGGAGACGGAACACGAGGGCAAGCCCTTGAGCCAGGATGCCGTGATCTGGATCCGCGCCTGGGAAATGGAGTGACGCCATGCACATCGTAGACGGAGCGCTTTCCAACCCGGTCGTGATCGGCGGCGCTGTGCTTGCCGTGGGCGGCATCGCGCGGGGGCTTCGCAGCCTGCCGATGGAGAAGATCCCGGTGGCCGGCGTGCTCTCGGCCATGTTCTTCGTGGCTTCGCTGGTCCATGTGCCGGTCGGGCCGACCTCGGTGCACCTGATCATGAACGGGCTCGCGGGGCTCGTGCTCGGCTGGGCGGCCTTCCCGGCCCTGTTCGTGGGCCTTCTGTTGCAGGCCGTGTTCTTCGGCTTCGGCGGGGTCACGGCGCTCGGAGTGAACACGCTGGTCATTGCCGGCCCGGCGGTTCTGGTCTGGGCACTGGTCGGTGGCCAGGTGCGCCGAGGCTCCGCGCGCGACGCCGCGATCTGGGCCGGGATCGGAGGGGCGCTTGCCATCGCCCTGACCGCAATCGCCGTGGCCGGGATGCTCGCGCTCTCGGGCGAAGGGTTCGTGCTGGCGGCCAAGGCGGTGATCGCCGTGCACCTGCCGGTGATGGTGGTCGAGGGGTTGCTGGCGGCAGCGGCGGTTCACCTCGTCAAGAAGGTGAAGCCGGAGCTCTTCGCGCCGATTGGCGGAGCGCTGGCATGAAAGGCGCCCTCGGGCTCTGCCTGACCGTGGCCGCAATGCTCGCGTTCGGCTCCGGCCCTGCGTTCGCGCACAAAATCATCGCCTCGGTCTTTGCCAGTGGCAGTTCGGTCGAGGGCGAGGTCGGGATGTCAGACGGCACCATGGCGGCCGACCAGACTGTCGAGGTATTTGGACCCGACGGTCAGAAGCTCGGCGAGGCCACGACGGACGCCGACGGGTTCTTCCTGTTCACGCCGACGCAGCCCGTCGCCCACGAGTTCCGCGTCGACCTCGGGATGGGGCACGTGGCGTCCGCCCGGATGGGCGCCGAGGAGATCGGGGCGATCCTGGGTCGTCAGCCGAACGCCGCGAGCACAGCTCCGGCCGCCGGTGCGACCATCGCCTACGCCCCTGCCCCGGCGTCCGGCGCCACCGGGCTGAGCCTTGAGGAGCGCGAGGCCATCGCCGAGATCGTTCGCACCGAGACCCGCTCGCTGCGCCAGGAAATCGCGGCCTACAAGGAAAAGAATGACCTGCAGACGATCCTCGGCGGGATCGGCTACATCCTCGGCCTGTTCGGCATCGGCTTCTACGTCGCCGCGCGGCAGCGCCTGCGGGACTCCGCGTGAGCTCCGTCCTCAATACCCTGGAGAAGCCGCTGACCTCGACGGGCGGGCGGCGGCAGATCAGCTGGCTGGGTCGCATCGATCCCCGGGTCCGGATCGTGGCGGCGCTGGCCTTCGCCGTCGTCACCGTGGCCTGCGGGCGGCTCCCCGTGCTGCTGGCAGCCCTCGGGATAGCCGTGGCGCTGCTGGCGGCCTCGCGCCTGCCTGCCGGGCGCACATTGCGTCGGATGGCGACGATGGACGGGTTCATCCTGATCCTGCTCGTCATGTTGCCCTTCACCGTGCCGGGCGAGCCGATGTTCACGATCTGGGGCCTGCCGGCCTCCCGCGAGGGCCTGTTGCAGGCGGTGGAGATCCTGCTGACCGCAAACGCGGTGATCCTGGCGCTGATGGCGCTGGTCGGCACGATGGAGCCGGTCACGATGGGCCATGCGCTGCACGCGCTCCGCGTACCTACGGCGCTGGTGCACCTGCTGATGTTCACTGTCCGCTACATCGACGTGCTGCGCGAGGAATACCTGCGCCTGCGCCAGGCCATGAAGGCTCGCGGCTTCCGGCCCTCGACCGACTGGCACTGCTATCGCAGCTTCGGTTACCTGCTCGGCATGCTGCTGGTGCGTTCCATGGAACGCTCCGAGCGCATTCTGGACGCCATGAAATGCCGCGGCTTCACCGGCCGCATCCCCCTGCTCGACCGTTTCGCCTTCGCTCGGAGGGATGCCGTCTTCACGGCCGGCTTCTCCCTGCTGCTGGCCGGCCTGATCGCGACCGAGATTGCCCATGCCGCTTCTTGAGCTGCAGAGCATCGAGTTCGCCTTTCCGGGCCAGCCGCCGATCCTGCGCGGGGCCGACCTTGTCCTGGAGCCGGGCGAGCGGCTGTGCCTGACCGGGCACAACGGCGCCGGCAAGTCGACGCTCCTGCGCATCATGGTGGGCCTGCTCCGGCCGACGGCCGGGCGGGTCCTGGCCTTTGGCTCGGAGCGCGCGGCCGAGGCGGATTTCCACGAGGTGCGGCGGCGGGCCGGGCTGGTGTTCCAGGACCCCGACGACCAGCTATTCTGCCCGACTGTCGCCGAGGACGTGGCCTTTGGCCCACTGAATCTCGGCGCCAGCCGCGAGGAGGCTATGGCGATCGTGGAACGGGTGCTGGGCGGGCTCGAGCTGATGCACCTGCGCGACCGGATCACCCACAAGCTGTCGGGCGGCGAGAAGCGGCTGGTGACGCTGGCCACGGTGCTGGCGATGGAGCCGGACGTGCTGCTGCTCGACGAGCCGACCAACGCGCTGGACGAGCACAATGAGGCGCGGCTGACCGAGCTGCTGCTGTCTCTGCCGCAGGCGATGGTGATCGTTAGCCACGACCCGCATTTCCGCCGCCGGCTGGGCACCCGCAGCCTCCGCTTGCAGGACGGCAGGCTTGCCCCGCCCGAGCCGGGCTGCCGCCACGCCGTCGCGCCCTGAACCGCCCGCCCTGCCGCCCGCCTGCGCCCCATCAGAGATGGGTTGCAGGCCGTTGGGCCGGGCCGCGCGCTTGCACGCGCGGGTATTTCAGCCAAGAAGAATTGTCGGTGTCCCGAGGCGATCGTCAGCGTTGGCGGAGACGCTGGAGAAGTTGCGCCCATCCGCCGGGGCTCAACACGCCCGAAAGCGCGAACCCGGTGACGAAGCCGGTCAGTTCCGCCACCCATGCCAGGTTTGAACCGAAGATCAGCCCGAACAGCAATTGAATTCCGAGCAGGAAACCTATCAGCCGGAAAGCCTGCAACTGGTTCTGCCCGGCTCGGCCGAGACCGACCCACAGAATGTAGGTGAATGCGCCTATCAGCCCGTAGACCCCGGGGTAGCCTCCGAGCAGCGGATAGGGATTGTCGAGCAGCAGCCCATAGGACAGCGCTCCGGCGATGCCGCCGCCGAAGAACACCGCGACCACGGCCAGCTGGCTGAAGGTCTCTCCAACCATTTTGCCCAGTGCGAGAATGAAGACGCAGACCATCACCGCGTGGGTGAAGCTGGCATGGACGAAGAGATAGGTGACAAACCGCTGCAGGTTATCGAGCGGCCAGCGCCCTGTTTCAATCATCCAGGCGAGGATCTCGCCGGAGAATGCAAAGCGCTGTATCGCGAAGATCCGCCAGTCCTCGCCGCCGCGGGTGTTGCCGATGAAGCCCGATTTCGCGAGGAGAAAGAGCACCTCAATGCCAAAGATCACCGCGACCAGCACGACCACCACCGCGGGGATCGTGTTGAACGGACTGTCATGGGGTTCCTGTTGCCTGCCCTGCTGCATCCCTGCCTCCTGTTGACGCCCTTACCTGCCATGGGTAAGCGGATGCGGCCCGTATGACCAGCCGGAGATCCTCAGATGTCGGACGAGACGCAAAGCCAGTTCACCCCCCGCGTATTCTCGGGTATCAAGCCTTCGGGCGGGCTGACACTGGGCAATTACCTCGGGGCGATCAAGCGGTTCGTCGACTGGCAGGAGGCGGGCACGCACGAGACGATCTATTGCGTGGTCGATCTGCATGCGATCACCGTGTGGCAGGATCCGGCGGAGCTTCATGCCGCGACCCGCGAGGTCGCCGCGGGCTTCATCGCCAGCGGGATCGACCCGACGAAATCCGTGCTGTTCAACCAGAGCCAGGTTGCCGCCCATGCGCAGCTGGCCTGGATTTTCAACTGCGTGGCCCGCGTGGGCTGGATGAACCGCATGACCCAGTTCAAGGACAAGGCCGGCAGCAATGCCGAGAAGGCCTCGCTTGGCCTCTATGCCTATCCCGCGCTGATGGCAGCCGATATCCTAGTCTACCATGCCACACATGTTCCGGTCGGCGAGGACCAGAAGCAGCATGTGGAGCTGACCCGCGACATCGCGCAGAAGTTCAATCACGACTACAAGGTTGACTTCTTCCCCGAGACCGAGCCGGTGATCGAGGGGCCGGCGACGCGGGTGATGAACCTGCGCGACGGCACCAAGAAGATGTCGAAGTCGGGCGAGAGCGACATGGAACGCATCAACATGACCGACGATGCCGACACGATCGCCAAGAAGTTCAAGAAGGCCAAGACTGATCCGGAGCCGCTTCCCGAGACCCTCGAAGGGCTGGAAGGGCGGCCCGAGGCCAAGAACCTCGTCGATATCTACGCCGGCCTTTCGGGGATGACGGACGAGCAGGTGATTGCGGAATATTCCGGCGCGGGCTGGGGCCGGTTCAAGCCCGCGCTGGCCGACCTCGCGGTGGAAAAGCTGGCGCCGATCTCGACCGAGATGGCGCGGCTGATGGCCGACCCCGCAGAGATCGACCGGATTCTCGCCCATGGCGCTGAGCAGGCCCGCGTGATCGCCAACCCGATCCTGAAGCGGACCTACGAGATCGTCGGTCTTGTCGGGAGCTGACCGGACGACCGGCCTCTCCCCAGCTTCATCACCGTGAGCGCGCGCACTTCCCGCGCGGCGGGACGGTTTTGCCGTCCTGTCGCGTAGCCGACCCATGCCTGAGTCGATTCCGGCTGTATGTTGCGCCGGTGCGAGGTTTCCACGTCGGGGGCCTGTTCGAACGTTCCCATTTCCGCCGGGGCTCCCCGACGGCACTTCCCCAACTGCACCGACCGCCTGACCGCCTCGGACTTCTTTCCACGAAGCAACGCTGCGATCAGGACGAACGCGGGCACCGTGCCCGGAGGGTCCGGCCCGACCACTGGACCTCTGCTGGCGGCGGGCATAGGGTCCGCGCGCAAACCTGCGGGCTGCCCAGCCGCCCGCCAGAAGGAGACCGGCCATGGCGATAGGCAGCAACATCCGAACCTATTTCAACGGCACCTGGAATGACGGCGACGTGCCGATCATGCGGGCCGCCGACCATGGCAGCTGGCTTGGCAGCACGGTGTTCGACGGCGCACGGATGTTCGAAGGCGTGACGCCGGATCTCGACGCCCATTGCGCCCGCGTCAACCGTTCCGCGGAGGCTTTGATGATCACGCCCACGGTCAGCACCGAGGATATGGTCGAGATCGCCCGCGAAGGGCTTGCGGCCTACAACAAGGGCGCGGCCGTGTATATCCGGCCGATGTACTGGGCGCTGGACGGCGGCGACACAGGTGTGCTGCCGAAGCAGGGTGCGACGGGTTTCGCGATCTGCCTGGAGGAGATCCCGATGGCTCCCGCCGACAAGGCCACCACGCTGACGCGGACCCGGTTCCGTCGCCCGGTGCTCGAATCGAGCGTCTGCAACGCCAAGGCCGGCTGCCTTTACCCCAACAACGGGCGTATGCTCGCCGAGGCCAAGACCAAGGGCTTCGGCAATGCCCTTGTGGCCGACGCGCTCGGAAACGTCGCCGAGAGCGCCACGGCGAACGTCTTCATGGTGCGGGACGGCGTGGTTTTCACCCCCGTCGCCAACGGCACCTTCCTGTCCGGCATCACCCGTGCCCGCCACATCTCCAACCTGCGGGCCGACGGGCTCGAGGTGGTGGAGACTGTGCTGAGCTTCGAGGATTTCGAAGCGGCGGACGAGGTCTTCCTGTCGGGCAACATGTCCAAGGTCACCCCGGTCACGGCCTTCGACGATGTCTCCTACCAGGTCGGCCCGGTCGCGCGGCGCGCCCGCGACCTCTACTGGGATTGGGCGCTCTCGGCCGCTTGATGCCATGGGCCCAGCTCCTGCGGCGGCTCCTCGGGGCCGGCGCGCTGGCAAGCGGGCTGATCTCGGTCTGGCTGCTCGCGCAGTCGCCTTTCGCCGCGCCATGGGTCGAGCGGAACGCCGACGAGGCGAAACGGGCGCTCGACCGGGCCATCGCGCGGCAGGTCACCCCCGACTGGCTGTTGCCCCGGGTTGACGCGGCGCTCGCCGAGGACGACCTTCTTGCGCTGGAAAGCTACCTCTCGCTTGCGGAGGACCACGGCGTCGCCCTGCCGGACGACCGACGCCGCGATATCGAGTTGCTGCAGGCGCGTCGGGAGAGCCTGCTCGGACAGGCGGGCGCCTGCGGGTCCTGCGCCTGGGACATCACAACCTGCGACAGCTTTCAAAGGCTCGGTCTTTGTGCCCTACCCGTCGAAATCACGCCGATCGGCGATCTGAACGCGCTCCGCCGGAATGGCGCAGCCCTGGCGAGCGGCGCGGAGGTCGACGGCATCGAGGTCGGCCTCGCCACCCTTGGCCTGGGCGCAAGCGCCGCGGTGGTCGCTACCTGGGGCGGCGCGGGGCCGGTCAAGCTCGGGGTGACGGCGCTTCGCCTGTCGCGGCGGCTTGGCACCCTCACGCCGGAATTCACCCGGGTCCTGAAGGCTTCGCTACCACCAAGGCGCGCGCTCGTGCGTGGCGAGGGCCTCGGCCCGCTCCGGGCCGTGGCCGCCGATCTGGGCACCGTCTCGCGCAACACGACGCCCGCCGACACGCTCCTGCTGCTGCGGCAGGTCGACACGGCAGAGGATGCCGCCCGGCTGGCAAGGCTGTCCACGATCGCCGGGCCTGAGACTCGCCCCGCCCTTCTGGCACTTGGAAAGACACGCGCGTTTCGCACCCTCGTCCGATTGAGCGACATGGCCCGCGCCACGCTGGCGGCACTTGTGGCCCTCGTCGCGCAACTGGCAGGCTTGGCGCTTTCGCTTGTGTTGCGGTCCCTGCGGCGTCAGATTGCTGCAACCGAAAGCCGGCGTCTTTCCTGCCGGCAGGGGGAGTAGTCATGCGAAAGTTCCTCGTCGTGCTCGACGACACGCGAGAATGCCTGAACGCCATGCGTTTCGCCGCCATGCGGGCGGCCCATACCGGCGGCGGCGTAGAGATTCTGTCGGTGATCCCGCCGGAGGAGTTCCAGCACTGGATCGGGGTTGGCGACATCATGCGGGCCGAGGCGCGCGAGCGCATCGAGGTCCACTTCGAGGTCTTCGCCAAGTGGATGCGCGACCGTCAGGGGATCGACCCGCATCTCGTGATCCGCGAGGGCGAGCCGGTGCCGGAGTTGCTGGCACTGATCAAGGAAGATCCCGACATCGGCGTGCTGGTGCTGGGCGCCGGCACCGGCAAGGGCGGCCCCGGTCCGCTGGTCACCCAGCTTACCCGGAACGCGGGCACCTTGCCGATCCCGATCACCATCGTCCCCGGCAGCCTGAGCAAGGAACAGCTCGAGATGGTGAGCTGAGGCTCCCACTTTAGAATCATTCCAGACGGATTGACTCGGAGAACCCGAGGGCGCATATACGGTCCATCCCTCCAGAGAGGCCCTGCACATGTTTATCCAGACCGAATCCACGCCGAACCCGGCAACCCTGAAGTTCCTGCCCGGACAGACCGTGCTGGAAGCCGGCACCGCGGATTTCCCCTCCGCGAACGCCGCCGAAAGCTCGCCGCTCGCCAGCCGGATCTTTGCCGTGGGCGGGGTGACCGGCGTGTTCTTCGGCAACGACTTCGTCACCGTGACCAAGGCCGAAAGCGTCGAATGGGAGCACGTGAAGCCCGCGATCCTCGGGGCGATTATGGAGCACTTCCAGTCCGGCCAGCCGGCAATCGCCGACGGCTCGCAATCCTCCGGCGGCGGCCATGCCGCACACGATGGCGAGGATGCCGAGATCGTCAACCAGATCAAGGACCTGCTGGACACTCGTGTGCGCCCGGCGGTGGCCCAGGACGGCGGCGATATCACCTTCCACGGCTTCGACCGCGGCGTGGTTTACCTGCACATGCAGGGCGCCTGCGCCGGTTGCCCGTCCTCGACCCTTACCCTCAAGATGGGCATCGAGAACCTGCTGCGGCACTACATTCCGGAGGTCGTGGAGGTCCGCCCCGTTGCGGTCTGACCCGGCCATCCTGGCCTTCGACACATCGGCCGCGCATTGCGCGGCCGCTTTGCTGTTCAGAGGCGAGATCCTGCAGGCAGAGACCCGCGAAATGGGACGCGGCCAGGCAGAGGCGCTGATGCCCCTGCTGGAGGATGTGCTTGAGGCGGCGCATCTCGGCTGGAAGGATCTCGACGCGATCGCCGTGGGCATTGGACCGGGCAATTTCACCGGCATCCGCATATCCGTCTCCGCCGCGCGCGGGCTGGCACTGGCGCTTGGCATTCCCGCGGTCGGGGTTTCGACCTTCGACCTCATGGCCTACGGCCAGACCGGCGCGGAGCTTCTGGTGAGCCTGCCCGCCCCGCGCGACCAGGTCTATCTGCAGCCCTTCCACCACGGCACGGCCAGCGGCCCGGCGCGTCTGGCCGATCCCGCGACCCTGCCCGGCGGCCTTGGGCTGGAAGACGGCGGCATCGTCACCGGACACCGGGCCGAGGAGATCGCCCGGTCGCTGGGCGCACAGGCTGCCCCGGCCGAGCTTGAGGAGATTCCGCATCGCATTGCGCGCATCGCCGCTGAGCGGCTTGCCGGGGACGGCGTCGCGCCGGAGCGCCCTGCCCCGCTCTACGTGCGCGCTGCCGATGCCGCACCGCCCTCCGATCCGCCGCCGGTCATTCTGCCGTGACACCGGACCAGCTCGCCGACCTGCACGCTTCCTGCTTCGAATCCCCGCGGCCCTGGTCGGCGATGGAATTTGCGCAATTGCTCGACTCGGAACGGGTCTTTCTCTGCTCCGACGAGGCGGGTGTTGCGCTCGGCCGGGTGGTTGCGGACGAAGCGGAGTTGCTGACCCTCGCCGTCGCACCGGAAGCCCGGCGCAGCGGGGTCGGCCGGGAACTCATGGCCCGGTTCGAAGCGACAGCGAGCAGCCGCGGCGCCTGCTCTGCCTTCCTGGAGGTCAGCGCCGAAAACGCCCCGGCCATCGCCCTCTACGAGACATCGGGTTACCTTCGGGCCGGCCAGAGGCGTGGCTACTACGCCGCGCCGGACGGACGTCGCATCGACGCCCTGCTCTTTTCCAAGTCATTGACCTGACGCGGGACCTCTGGCCGGGCCGGTGCCGCCGAATGACGCACGGGAACGGGGCCACCTGACTGGCGGGACGACCAAAAACCGGTTGACCCCCCCTCGCCGCTGCGGCCTTATTCTCTCCGTGATCCAACGTGGATCTGACGTTTTCGCGGTTCGGGTCGAAGGGCCCGCCGCCCATAACATATCCAACCGGGAGACACCCAATGACCTTCATGCGGAGCATCCTCGGCGCAGCCGCCACCCTGGCGCTGGTCGCCGGCACGGCCGCGGCCGACCCCGCCATCATCTTCGACCTCGGCGGCAAGTTCGACAAGTCGTTCAACGAGTCGGCCTTCACCGGCGCCAAGCGTTGGGCCGACACCACCGGCGGCTCGTTCCGCGAGATCGAGATGCAGTCCGAAGCCCAGCGTGAACAGGCCCTGCGCCGCCTCGCCGAGGCCGGATCCAACCCGATCGTCATGACCGGCTTCGCCTTCGGCAACGTGCTGGCCGAGGTCGCGCCGGATTATCCCGACACCTCCTTCGCCATCATCGACGCCGTGGTCGACGAGCCCAACGTGCGTTCGGTTGTCTTCTCCGAGCATGAAGGCTCCTACCTGGTCGGCATGCTGGCCGCAGAGGCCTCCAAGTCCGGCACCGTCGGCTTCATCGGCGGCATGGACATCCCGCTGATCCGTCACTTCGCCTGCGGCTATGCCCAGGGCGTGAAGGCGGTGAACCCCGACGCCAAGATCATCTCCAACATGACCGGGACCACCCCGGCCGCCTGGAACGACCCGGTGAAGGGCTCCGAGCTTGCCAAGGCCCAGATCAGCCAGGGCGCGGACATCATCTATGCCGCCGCCGGCGGCACCGGCGTGGGTGTTCTGCAGGCCGCGGCCGATGCGGACGGCGTGCTCTCGATCGGCGTCGACAGCAACCAGAACCACCTGCACCCCGGCAAGGTCCTGACCTCGATGGTCAAGCGCGTCGACAACGCGGTCGAGAAGGCCTTCAACGACGGCCCGGGCTTTGAGACCGGCACCATCGTGCTCGGCCTCGCCGAAGAGGGCGTGGGCTATGCCATGGACGAGAACAACGCCGAGCTCGTCAGCGACGAGATGAAGGCCGCCGTCGAAGACGCCAAGCAGAAGATCATCTCCGGCGAAGTCGAGGTTGTCAGCTACTACGACAACAACTCATGCCCGGCGCTCGAGTTCTGATCTGACGCCGCAGAGACTGGCTAATCAGGAAAGGGCCGCGTAGCGTGAAGCCGCGTGGCCCTTTCTTTCCACTACGGGGGTGATCGATGAAGGATCTTGCCGAGAACTCTGGCCAGCCGCCCGGTGCGGCTCCGAACGCCCCTCCGGCGATCGAATTGCGCGGCATTTCCAAGGCCTTCGGCCCGGTGCAGGCCAACAAGGACATCTCGCTGAAGGTCGCAAAGGGTGCGATCCACGGCATCATCGGCGAGAACGGCGCCGGCAAGTCGACGCTGATGTCGATCCTCTACGGCTTCTACAAGGCCGACAGGGGGGAGATCCTGATCCACGGCAAACCGACCGAGATCCCTGACAGCCAGGCCGCCATCGCGGCCGGCATCGGCATGGTGTTCCAGCATTTCAAGCTGGTGGAGAACTTCACCGTCCTCGAGAACGTCGTGCTTGGCGCAGAGGAAGGCGCGCTGCTGCGGCCGACCCTCGCGAAGGCGCGCAAGCACCTGACCGCGATCGCCGAAGAATACGAGATGAACGTCGACCCCGACGCGCTGATCGAGGAGATCGGCGTGGGCCAGCAGCAGCGGGTCGAGATCCTGAAATCGCTCTACCGGCACGCCGACATCCTGATCCTCGACGAGCCGACCGGCGTGCTGACGCCAGCCGAGGCGGATCACCTGTTCCGCATCCTTCGCGGCCTCCGCGACGAGGGCAAGACGATCATCCTGATCACCCACAAGCTGCGCGAGATAATGGAGGTGACCGACACCGTCTCGGTGATGCGCCGCGGCGAGATGACGGCGACCGTCAAGACCGCCGAGACCAGCCCGGAGCAACTGGCCGAGCTAATGGTCGGCCGCAAGGTTCTGCTGCGCGTCGACAAGAAGCCGGCCCAGCCGGGCAAGACGATCCTGAAGGTCGAGGACCTGAAGGTCGTGGATGACGACAAGGTCGAGCGCCTCAAGGGCGTCTCCTTCGAGGTCCGCGCGGGCGAGATCCTCGGCATCGCGGGTGTCTCCGGCAACGGCCAGTCGGAGCTTCTGGAGGTGCTCGGCGGGATGATGTCCGCCACCGGCCGGGTCGAGATCAACGGCGAGTCCATCGACCTCACCGGCAAGCATTCCGACGGCCGCTCCCGCCGCAAGCGCGGCATCGCCCACGTCCCCGAGGATCGCCAGGCCGAGGGCCTGATCATGGATTTCACGGCCTGGGAGAACGTCGCCTTCGGCTACCAGTGGGATCCGGCCTACAACAATGGCTGGCTGATGGACAACGCCGGCATCCGCGAGGACACGGCCGGCAAGATGGAGCGCTTCGACGTGCGCCCGCCGAATGCCCATCTGGCGGCCAAGAGCTTTTCCGGGGGCAATCAGCAGAAGATCGTCCTGGCGCGCGAGATCGAGCGCAATCCGGACCTGCTGCTGGTCGGTCAGCCAACTCGCGGCGTCGACATCGGCGCCATCGAGTTCATTCACCAGCGGATCATCGAGCTTCGAAACGCCGGCAAGGCGATCCTGCTTGTCTCAGTGGAACTGGACGAGATCATGGGGATGTCGGACAGGATCGCGGTGATGTTCGACGGCCGGATCATGGGCGAACGCCTGCCCGGCGAGACCAACGAGCGAGAACTCGGCCTGCTGATGGCCGGCGTGACCAGTGGCGAGGGGAAAGCATAATGGATGTGATGCCCAAATGGGCCGACGTGGTGCTGGTGCCACTGATCAGCCTGATCCTCGCTTTCGGTATCTCCGCCCTGGTCATCCTCGGCATCGGCAAGGACCCGGTCGAGGCGGTCAAGCTGATGGTCACCGGCGCCTTCGGCTCGACCTATGGCTGGGGCTACACGCTCTTCTACGCGACGAACTTCATCTTCACCGGGCTGGCCTTTGCCGTGGCCTCCCATGCCAGCATGTTCAACATCGGCTCGGAGGGCCAGGCGACGCTCGGCGGCCTCGGCGTGGCGCTGGTGTGTCTCGCCCTGCCCTGGCCGCACTGGGCGATTGCGCTTCCCGCCGCGATGATCGGCGGCGCGCTCTTCGGCGCCGCCTGGGCCTTCCTGCCGGCCTGGCTGCAGGCGAAGCGGGGCAGCCACATCGTCATCACCACCATCATGTTCAACTTCATCGGCGCCGCCGTGCTGAACTACATGCTGGTCAACGTGATGCGCCCCGAGGGGTCCATGGACCCGGCCTCCGCCAAGTTCCCGGCGGGCACCAACCTGCCGACGCTGCACGACATCCTCGCCCCTTTCGGCATCGAGTTCTCCAGTGCCGCCCCGGCCAACATCAGCTTCCTGATCGCGCTGCTGGCCTGTTTCCTCGTCTGGCTGATGCTCTGGCGCACCCGGTTCGGCTTCGAGCTGCGCGCCTTTGGCCGCTCCGAATCCGCGGCGGTCTATGCGGGCATCTCGCCCGCCAAGATCATCATCGTCGCGATGCTGATCTCCGGCGGCCTGTCCGGCCTGATGGCGATCAACAACGTCATGGGAGAGGCCGAACGGCTGGTTCTGAACTCGGTCGAGGGCGCGGGCTTCATCGGCATCGCGGTGGCGCTCATGGGGCGCAACCACCCGGTGGGCGTGGCTCTGGCAGCGATCCTCTTCGGCTTCCTCTACCAAGGCGGCGCGGAACTGGCGCTGTGGATGTCGATCCCGCGTGAGTTGATCGTGGTGATCCAGGGCCTCGTGATCCTGTTCACCGGTGCGCTGGACAACATGGTTCGCATGCCGATCGAACGGGTGTTCCTGATGATGCGGCGCAACGCCAAGGCAGGAGAGTGAGCATGGATTTCTCGACACTGATCCAGATCCTCGACTCGACCATGCGGCTGGCCACGCCATTGCTGCTGGCCTGCCTGGCGGGCCTCTTCTCCGAGCGGTCCGGAATCTTCGACATCGGACTGGAAGCCAAGATGCTGATCTCCGCCTTCTTCTCGGCGGCGGTGGCCTATGACACGGGCTCTGTCTGGCTCGGGCTGCTGGCCGGCATTGCCGCATCGATGGTCTTTGCCGCCATCCATGGGGTGGCCTCGATCACCTTTCGCGGCAACCAGCTGATCTCGGGCGTGGCGCTCAACTTCCTCGCCTCCGGCATGACCGTGCTGATCGCGCAGAACTGGTTCCAGCAGGGCGGCCGGACGCCGTCGCTGCTCGGCAAGGCCCGTTTCGAGCCGCTCACCCTGCCCTTCGCGGACGCATTCTCGGACGTTCCCGTGCTGGGCCCGATCTATTCCGAGCTCCTGTCGGGCCATTCCATCCTCGTCTACGTGGCTCTGCTGGCCGTGCCGGCGACCTACTGGGTGCTCTACCGCACCCGCTTCGGCCTGCGCCTGCGCGCGGTCGGCGAGAACCCCGCAGCGGTGGATACCGCCGGCGTCTCGGTGATCGGCCTGCGCTATGCCGCCGTCGCCATCGCCGGGCTGCTCTGCGGCATCGCCGGGGCCTATCTCGCCACCGGCCTGCAGGCCGGGTTCGTCAAGGACATGACCGCCGGCCGAGGCTATATCGCGCTCGCGGCGCTGATCTTTGCCAAGTGGCGGCCGTGGTACGCGCTCTCCGCCTGCCTGCTCTTCGGCCTGCTGCAGGCGCTGGCGCTGCGGACCGACGTGGTCGAGGCGATCTTCCCCTTCCGGATGCCGGTGCAGCTGCTCGACAGCCTGCCCTACATCCTGACGGTGGTGATCCTGGCCGGTTTCGTGGGCAAGGCGATCCCGCCGCGTGCGGGCGGCCAACCTTACGTCAAGGAGCGCTGAGCAGCGCCATGCGCTCTGGCGCCTTGGGACCACGACCCCCAAGGCGCCAGGCCGCACTTGTTCCGCGGAACCTTACGTCAACGGCAACCCGGAAAATCGCGCCATGAAAGTAGCGGGAACCCCGGCTTGGGCGTTGCGGCATCACAAGTCTCGGCCTAAAGGTCGCACATGCAGATATACCTGCCCATCGCCGAAGTCTCCGTTAACGCCTTCCAACTGCTCGGTCTCGGCGGGCTTGTCGGCGTCCTGTCCGGCATGTTCGGCGTGGGGGGCGGCTTTCTCCTGACGCCGTTGCTGTTCTTCGCAGGGATCCCGCCCGCGGTGGCCGTGGCGACCGGAGCCAACCAGATCGTTGCCTCCTCCGTCTCCGGCGTCCTGGCGCATTTCCGGCGCAAGACGGTCGACATCCGCATGGGGTTCGTGTTGCAGGCCGGCGGCCTGGTGGGCGCGGCCATGGGCATCGCCGTCTTCAACCTGCTCAAGGCGCTCGGACAGGTCGACCTGCTCATCACCCTGTTCTACGTCGTCTTCCTCGGGATCGTCGGCAGCCTGATGCTCGTCGAATCCCTCCGCGCGCTGCGCCGCTCGAAGTCGGACGTGCCCAAACCCTACACGCGGCGACAGCGCAACTGGGTCCATACCTGGCCCCTGAAGATGCGGTTCCGCGCCTCCGGTCTCTATATCTCCGTGATCCCCCCCCTGCTCGTCGGCATGTCGGTGGGCGTGCTCGCCGCGATCATGGGCGTCGGCGGCGGCTTCATCATGGTCCCGGCGATGATCTACATCCTCGGCATGCCGACCAAGGTTGTCGTCGGCACCTCGCTGTTCCAGATCATCCTCGTCGCCGCCTTCTCGACGCTGCTGCACGCGATCACCAACCACACGGTGGACATGGTTCTGGCGCTCCTGCTGCTGATTGGCGGCGTCGTCGGCGCGCAGTTCGGCACGCAGATCGGAACGAAGCTCAAAGCCGAACAGCTGCGGGTGCTGCTGGCGGCGCTGGTGCTCGCGGTCTGCGGCAAGCTCGCCGCCGACCTGCTGATAGAGCCGCGCGAGCTGTTCTCTATCAGTGAAGCCGGGGGGCAGACCTGATGCGCAGGTTGCTGTCCGCCGCCCTCGCCCTCGCCGCCGCCCTCGGCATCTCCGCCGCGGCAAAGGCGCAGACTGTCGTCGCCGACCTGAGCCAGAGCCGGGTTGCGATCACCACGAATTTCGCCGGATCCCAGATTCTCGTTTTCGGTGCCGTACAGGAGACCGGACCGGACGCCGGCACCCCGTTCGACATCATCGTGACGGTCTCCGGACCGAGGGAGCCGGTGACCGTCCGCAAAAAGGATCGCGTGGCCGGAATCTGGGTGAATACGGAAGCCGTGGATGTCACAGCTGCGCCGGCCTTCTACGCCATTTCCACGAACCGGCGCATGGAGCAGATCCTGTCCATGACCGAAGACCTGCGCCGCTCGATCACCATCCCCCGGGCGATCCGCTCCGCCGGCCTGGCCAGCCAGGTCGACGAGGCTGAGGAATTCACCGAGGCGCTGATCCGCCTGAAGGAGAAGAACGGCAGCTACCGCGTCGAGGAATTCGGCGTCACGATGATCGGGCAGCCGCTGTTCCGGACCGACATCAACCTTCCGTCCAACATCTCCGAAGGTCGCTACACCGCGCGGATCTTCATGCTGCGGGACAAACAGGTTATCGCCTCTTACACCGACGTTCTCGACGTGCGGAAGGTCGGGCTGGAGCGCTGGATCTACAACCTCGCCCAGGAGCAGGCCATGATCTACGGCCTGCTCTCCCTCGCGATCGCGATGGTCGCGGGCTGGGGCGCGTCCGCCGCCTTCCGCTACATCCGGGGAAACTGAACTGGCCGAGCTAGGCGGTCCGGTTCAACCGGTCCTCCAGCACCTCGAAAGGCACGGAAGGCTCGTTCTTGCCGTCCCGGATGACCAGCGAGGTCTTGACGCTGGCGACATTGGGCGCCGCCGTCAACTGCCCGGTCAGGAAGGACTGGAAGGTGGACAGGTCGGGCGCCACGCATTTCAGGATGAAATCGATCTCGCCGTTGAGCATGTGGCATTCGCGAACCAGCGGCCACTCGCGGCATTTCTGCTCGAAGGCGCTCAGATCGGCCTCGGCCTGGCTGTTCAGCCCCACCATGGCAAAGACCTGGACCTCGAAGCCGAGTTCGCGCGGGTCGATATCAGCATGGTAGCCACGGATGAAGCCGGCCTCCTCCAGGGTGCGAACGCGTCGCAGGCACGGGGGAGCTGAGATGCCGACCCGTCGCGCGAGCTCGACATTGGTCATGCGGCCGTCCGCCTGGAGTTCCGCCAGAATCTGGCGATCGATTGGGTCGAGTTTTGCTCCCGGCATTCAGCCCTCCGAGTTTTTCCAAACCTTAGCGAGGCAAGCCGGGCTGCGCAACAATGTTTCACAAAAGCGCAACATTTATCCGCCTTGCGGTGTGTGCATGGCTGAATGCGGGAAAAGCTTCCAGTTCGATCGGCCCGGTCTTATATCCGACGGAACGGTGCCCCATGCGCGGCACTTCAGGTTTACGAAAGGCTCCAGATGTCCAGCACCCGCCACACCCGCGTTCTCATCATCGGATCCGGTCCGGCCGGTTACACCGCCGCCGTATATGCAAGCCGCGCCATGCTTAACCCCATCCTCGTTCAGGGGATCCAGCCGGGCGGGCAGCTGACGATCACCACCGAGGTCGAGAACTGGCCCGGCGAGAAGGAGATTCAGGGGCCGGACCTGATGGTGCAGATGGAAGAGCACGCGCGCGCCGTGGGCACCGAGATCATTGCGGATCATATCGCGTCGATCGATCTGTCGCGCCGCCCGTTCACGGCACATGGCGACAGCGGAACCACTTACACTGCCGATGCCGTCATCCTCGCCACGGGTGCCCAGGCGAAGTGGATCGGCATGCCGGGCGAGGAGAAGTTCAAGGGCTTCGGAGTCTCGGCTTGTGCGACCTGTGACGGGTTCTTCTATCGCGGCAAGGAGGTCGTGGTGATAGGCGGCGGAAACACCGCGGTCGAGGAAGCGCTCTTCCTGACCAACTTCGCCAGCAAGGTGACCCTGGTGCACCGCCGCGATTCCCTGCGTGCAGAGAAGATCCTGCAGGACCGGCTGTTCAAGCACCCCAAGGTCGAGATCCTCTGGGATCACACGCCCGAAGAGATCGTCGGCGCCGAAACACCGCTCAGCGTCGAGGGTCTGCGCGCCCGCAACGTCAAGACCGGCGAGATCACCCTGGTTCCCGCCGCCGGCGTCTTCGTCGCGATCGGCCATGCGCCTGCATCGGAACTGGTGAAGGACCAGCTCGAGACCCACATGGGCGGCTACGTTGTCACCGCGCCCGATTCCACGGCCACCTCCATCCCCGGGGTCTTTGCCGCGGGCGATCTGACCGACCACAAGTACCGGCAGGCGGTGACCTCCGCCGGCATGGGCTGCATGGCCGCGCTGGAGGCCGAGCATTTTCTGGCGGCGGCAGACGCCGAAGCCCCCGTCACCGAGCCCGCCTGACGCGGCCTTGCGCCGCGGCATTCTCCACGTAGCGCCGAAACGGCGAGGTGTGTACGCGTGTCCCTCGCCGGACATGGGTATTTGATCCAAGAAGAGAGAGCCGTCTCGATCATTGCGGAGTGTCATCCGGCGTCCCTGCCGGCATGTGGGCCATACGCCTCAATCCGAAGATGTTGCCATCAGGCCGCAATCCGCCGATTCCCCTTACGAAATGCCCTCCCCCCCTTTGATCCCGGCGGCTTTCGTGGAATGCGTTCATGCGTGAACATATAACGAGTCGCCGATGCCACCCGCCGCCGAGAAAGCCACGACACCAGAGGAGGAGGACCTGCTCTTCCGTCTGCTGCGTCAGCTCGATCTGGCGCCGGAGGCGTCGCAGCGGGCCACCGCCGCGGCCCTTGGCATCTCGCTCGGCCGGCTGAACGCCCAGCTTCGGGCGGCTGCCGAGGCCGGGCTGGTCAAGGTCACCGAGCGCGACGGGCCCGACAAGCGGCTACGCTTCGCCTATTCCATCACTTCCCGCGGGGCGGCCGAGCAATCCCGTCTGCGGGACCAGTTCCTCGGACGAAAATTCGCGGAATACGACGCCCTGCACGCAGAACTGACCGGCACGACGAGCGGTCTCAACCCATTTCAACACAGGACCAAGACGATGCAGAACCAACACGCTCCCATTCCGGAGCTTTATGTCTCGCATGAGAGCGCTCAGAAACTGAAGGTCGAAGCCGCCGACCTGCCGAGCTGGGATCTGACCCCGCGCCAGATCTGCGACCTCGAACTCCTGATGAACGGCGGCTTCAACCCGCTCAAGGGCTTCCTCTCTGAAGAGGATTACAACGGCGTCGTCGAGAACATGCGCCTGGCCGACGGCACCCTCTGGCCAATGCCGATCACGCTCGACGTGAGCCAGAAATTCGCCGACAGCGTCGAGCCCGGCCAGGACATCGCGCTGCGCGACCAGGAAGGCGTGATCCTCGCCATCCTGTCGATCACCGACCGGTTCACCCCGAACAAGGCCAAGGAAGCCGAGAAGGTCTTTGGCGCCGATGACGTCGCCCACCCGGCCGTCAACTACCTGCACAACGTGGCCGGCCCGGTCTATCTCGGCGGTCCGGTCATCGGCATCCAGCAGCCCGTCCATTACGACTTCCGCGCCCGTCGCGACACGCCCAATGAGCTGCGCGCCTATTTTCGCAAGCTCGGCTGGCGGAAGATCGTGGCCTTCCAGACCCGCAACCCGCTGCACCGCGCGCACCAGGAACTGACCTTCCGCGCAGCCAAGGAGTGCCAGGCCAACCTGCTGATCCATCCGGTCGTCGGCATGACCAAGCCGGGCGACGTGGACCACTTCACCCGCGTGCGTTGCTACGAAGCGGTTCTGGACAAGTACCCTGCCGCCACCACCACCATGTCGCTGCTGCCGCTGGCGATGCGCATGGCCGGCCCCCGCGAGGCGGTCTGGCACGGGCTGATCCGCAAGAACCACGGCGTGACCCACTTCATCGTCGGCCGCGACCACGCCGGCCCGGGGAGCAACAGCAAGGGCGAGGATTTCTACGGCCCCTACGACGCGCAGGACCTCTTCAAAGAGCACGAGGAGGAAATGGGCATCGAGATGGTGCCGTTCAAACACATGGTCTACGTGCAGGAGCGCGCCCAGTATGAGCCGGCCGACGAGATCGAAGAGGGCGTGACCGTTCTCAACATCTCCGGCACCGAGCTGCGTCGCCGCCTGGCCGAGGGCCTCGAGATCCCCGACTGGTTCTCCTTCCCCGACGTGGTCTCCGAGCTTCGCCGCACCCGTCCGCCGCGGGCCAAGCAGGGCTTCACCGTGTTTTTCACCGGCTTCTCCGGCTCCGGCAAGTCGACCATCGCCAACGCGCTCATGGTCAAGCTGATGGAGATGGGCGGCCGCCCGGTGACGCTGCTTGACGGCGACATCGTGCGCAAGAACCTCTCCAGCGAGCTGGGCTTCTCCAAGGAGCACCGCGACCTGAACATTCGCCGCATCGGCTACGTGGCGTCCGAGATCACCAAGAACGGCGGTATCGCGATCTGTGCGCCGATCGCGCCCTACGCGACCACCCGTCGCGCGGTGCGTGAGGATATCGAATCCTACGGCGCCTTCGTCGAGGTCCACGTCGCGACCACGATCGAGGAATGCGAGAAGCGGGACCGCAAGGGCCTCTACAAGCTCGCCCGCGAAGGCAAGATCAAGGAGTTCACCGGCATCTCCGACCCCTACGACGTGCCGGAGAACCCCGAGCTGCGCCTCGACACCGACGGCGTCGATGTCGATTACTGCGCCCAGCAGGTGCTGCTGAAGCTCGAGAGCATGGGCCTGATCGGCGCCGAATCCTGATCGCAGGCGCGCCCTGACGACAAGCGAACGCCCCGCCATCTGGCGGGGCGTTCTGCTTTTCCCGCCTGCCGCTACGGCTGATTGCGCCTTCGCGGGAATCCCCTCCAAATTGCCCCAATCCGCCTGCGATTTCGCCGGATTCCGGGCGCCTCCTCACGCTTATTGTTGATGTGTTGAGAGGTGAATTTCATGGGGATGTTCAATCGCGCCGGTTTCAGGTCAACCGGGGTCTGGGTTCTGCTGCGATACCTTGCGCTCCCGATCCTGATCTGCGCCGCGGTCTATTCCTTCGGCGGCCCCCACCTGCGCACCAAGATCCACGCCAGGGCGTCTGCGGTCGTCACTCCGGTGCAGGATAGCGTGAAAGCCCTCCTCGGGCGCTCGGAGATGCTGCAGGAGCGGGTTCACTTGCGGGATCCCGAGATCGCCCCCGGCACGGCCACGATCCGGATCTCCGACCTGCCGGTCGCGGCCCAAGTCCCCGTGGTGAAACTTAGCGATCTGCCGACGGTCGAAGGCACGCAAACCGTGCGCCTGAGCGACCTGCCGGAACCGGTGGAGAACACCTACTATTTCCTGACAAACAAGCCCGAGCCGACGCTGGCGGTGATGACATCCGGCAGGCCGGTGCCGCGTCCGGTGCAGGCGGCATTGGCAGACGTGGTCGCGGTGGACGTCACGGGAGCGGCCCGGGACGGGTCCGCGGGCGCGCTCGAAACGCCGTGAGTGGCGGCAGTCAGTGGACGTTCACCGGGGTCAGGTCGTTCTGACGCGCGAGGACGAACGCGAGTTTGCGACCCCTTACAAGGGCGAGGCGCTGCCCTTCGGCGTCATGCACCGCATACAGGTCCTTCACGCCCTCGGCCTGGCGCCGCAGTTCTTCCGGCAGATCGTCGAGATCGACGGGGCGGACATAGACGATCGGCCTTTCGTTCGTCGTCTGCGATTCGCCGATCGGATGCTTGTGATCCATGTCTGCCTCCTCAGTTCCGGTTGATCTGGATTGTCTGAACAACGGTGTCGGGCGCTGCATGTTCCAGATCCACATGCAGCAATCCGTTTTCCATCGACGCGCCCTTCACCTCGACACCGTCCGCCAGCACGAAGCTGCGCTGGAACTGACGCGCGGCAATGCCGCGATGGAGGAAGAAGCGCTCGCCATCCTCTTCAGCCTGACGGCCACGGATCACCAGCTGGCGGTCTTCGACGGTGATCGACAGGTCGGTCTCCGAGAATCCCGCAACCGCAAGAGTTATCCGATAGTTCCGCTCGCCGGATTGTTCGATGTTGTAGGGCGGATAGCCGTCGTTTCCAGACTTCGCAGTCCGTTCGACGAGGCGCTCCAACTGTTCGAATCCCAACAGGAAGGGATGCGAACCGAGGGCTGTCTTGGTCATCAGGCACGTCCTTTCATGAAGCGACCATGCAAATACGGGCCCCGTGTTCGGGCACCCGAAGGTGAATATGGGCGCGACGCGGGCACCGCGCAAGGTTGGGGCTTTGCGCGAGCGCCCGAACCCGCCTATATTCGGGGAGTTATCGCGCAAAGTTGACGAAGGGTCCGATGAACGCTCCCAGTGAAATGGATCCGCTCGAGGTCAAGCGGGTGAAGCTGCGGGTTCTCGTCCGGGAACACCGCGATCTCGACGACGCCATCCGCGCCCTCGAAGAGACCGGCACCGCCGATCCGTTCACCGTCCGCCGGCTGAAGAAGCAGAAGCTCGTGCTGAAGGACCGGATCGCGGTCCTCGAAGACGAGATCACCCCGGACATCATCGCCTGAAGCCACGCAGCCGTTGCCCCTGCCCGCGGCGCTGCTATGGTGCGCGCTCGCGAAAGCAGGAGGGCGAAATGCCGGAGCCGAAGGTGGGAATCATCATGGGCAGCCAGTCGGACTGGCCCACCATGAAGGAAGCCGCGAAGATCCTCGAGGAACTTGGCGTGCCCTTCGAGACCAAGATCGTATCCGCGCACCGCACGCCCGACCGGCTCTGGGCCTATGGAAAGTCCGCCGCCGAACGGGGCCTGAAGGCGATCGTCGCGGGCGCTGGCGGCGCGGCGCACCTGCCGGGCATGGTCGCCTCCAAGACCCGCGTGCCGGTGATCGGCGTGCCGGTGCAGACCCGCGCCCTTTCGGGCGTCGACTCGCTCTATTCCATCGTCCAGATGCCCAAGGGTTTTCCGGTGGCCACGATGGCAATCGGCGCGGCCGGCGCCGCAAACGGCGGGCTGATGGCCGCCGCGATCCTCGCCAACGAAGACCCTGCCCTCGCCGAACGGCTCGAGGCCTGGCGCGCCGCGCTCTCCGCGTCGATCCCCGAGGCGCCGGAGGATCTGGAAGAGTGAGCGCGATCGGATTCATCGGCACGGGTCACATCGCGGCCCCGATGGTGCGCCACCTTGCTGCCAAGGGGCACGAGATCGTCGTGACCGAGCGGAATGCCGAGGTCTCCGCGGCGCTGGCTGCCGAACTCGGCGTGGGCGTGAGCGACGCGCAGGGTGTGATCGACCGGTCCGAGATCGTCTTTCTCTGCCTGCGTCCGCAGATCGCCGAAGACGTGCTGTCGGAGCTGACCTTTCGCGCCGGGCAGATGATCGTGTCGGTCATGGCCGGCATCGGCGTGGAGCGGCTGCAGGTGATCTGCGCCCCCGCTGGCGACATCGTGCAGACGGTCCCTCTCGGCTTCGTCGAAAAGGGCGGTTGCCCGCTGGCGGCCCATGGCGACACCGATCTGCTCGCCTCGCTCTTCGAACCTGAGAACCCGGTCGTGCCAGTCGCCAGCGAGGCGGCCCTCGACGCGCATTTCGCGATCTGCGCCATGGTGCCCGGCCTGCTCGACCTGATGGCGACGGCCTCCGGCTGGCTCGGCGCCCGCACCGGCGACGCCGACGCGGCCGAGTTCTACACCACCCAGATGATGACCGGCTTCCTCGCCGCGATGGACAAGGGCGGAGCCGGCCGGCTGGCCGAGGAGCGGGACGCGCTGGCCACCGAGGCCACCCTCAGCCTGCAGATGGTTCAGGGCCTCTCCAACGGCGGCGCCCATGCGGCGCTGGCCGAAACTCTACAAGCGATCCGAAGCAGATTGAGCGGCGATTGATGACAGCCCCCCTTCCCCCCGGCGCCACCATCGGAGTTCTCGGCGGCGGCCAGCTCGGCCGGATGCTCTCGGTCGCGGCGGCGCGTCTCGGATACCGGAGCCACATCTTCGAACCCGGCGCGGCTCCGGCGGCGGATGTCGCCGCGGACACCACCCGCGCGCCCTACGAGGACGGGGAGGCGCTGGAAGCCTTTGCCCGCTCGGTCGACGTGGTGACCTTCGAGTTCGAGAACGTCCCCGCCGAGGCGCTCGACCGCATCGAGGCGCTCCGGCCGCTCCGCCCGAATCGCAAGGCGCTTGCGGTCAGCCAGGACCGGCTGCACGAGAAGGACTTCCTCTGCGGCCTCGGGCTTGCCACAGCGCCCTACCGGAATGTCGAAAGCGAGGACGACCTGCAGCGCGCCGTGGAGGCGCTCGGGTGCCCGTCGATCCTCAAGACCCGCCGCCTCGGATATGACGGCAAGGGCCAGGTCCGCCTCGCCGCCGCCACCGATGTCCCCGAGGCCTACGCTGCGATGCAGGGCGCGCCGGCGCTGCTCGAAGGGTTCGTCGACTTCTCCATGGAGATCTCGGTCATCGCCGCCCGCGGCGTCTCCGGCGAGGTCGCCTGTTTCGATCCCGGCCAGAACCTGCACGAGGGCGGCATCCTGCGTCGGACCACCGTGCCCGCCCCGATCCCGGCCCGGCTGCGCACCGATGCGGTGCTGCTGGCCGGCCGCATCCTGAATGCGCTGGACTACGTCGGCGTGCTCGGCGTGGAGCTCTTCGTCACCCCGGCCGGCCTTGTGGTCAACGAGATCGCCCCGCGGGTGCACAATTCCGGCCACTGGACCCAGAATGGCTGCGCCGTCGACCAGTTCGAGCAGCATATCCGTGCCGTTGCAGGCTGGCCGCTTGGCGACGGCAGCCGATATGCCGACGTCGTCATGGAGAACCTGATCGGCGACGACATGGACCGCGTGCCCGAGCTCGCCTCCACACCGTCCACCGCGCTGCACCTCTACGGCAAGGCGGAAACCCGTCCCGGCCGCAAGATGGGCCACGCGAACCACGTTTCTCCGAAGACCGACTGACCCGTCATCTGTTCGGAAAACATCCTCGAGCGGAACACGCCGCCTCGAGCGCGCCCCCTGGAGCCCCGCCGCCACCTCTCCGCCAAGGCCCGCCGCTCACGGATCGTAGCGAAACACCTTGTCCCGCGCCTTGGCGCCGCGCACCAGGGTCAGGCTCGATTTCGGCACGCCGAGCGCGCGGGCGAGCAGCTTCTGCACGGCGGCATTGGCCTTGCCGCCCTCGGGAACACTCGTGACCAGCACCCGGAGCCCCTCGGGCCCTGCCTCGACGGCATTTCGCGATGCCCTGGGCGTCACCCGCACGGCGATCTCCGCCCCGGGCTCCGCAAATTCCGACAGATCCGCCTTTGCCATCGCCTCTTTCCGTTCCTGGCCCGCCCCCCTAGGCTAGCCCGGGCAGGCAGGGAGAACCACGGATGCGGACGGGCTTTTTCTGGGATGAACGCTGTTTCTGGCACTCTGGCGGCAACTACGCCCTGACCCTGCCCGTCGGCGGGCTGGTGCAGCCGACAATGGGCGGGCTTCCCGAGAACCCCGAGACCAAACGCCGGCTGGTGAACCTGATGCGGGTGACCGGGATGGACCGGCATCTCGCCATGCGCGGCGCCGAGCCCGCCAGCGAGGCTGAACTGGCGCGGGTCCACCCGCATTCCTACCTCTCCGAGTTCAAGGCCCTCTCCGACAGTGGCGGCGGCGAGATCGGGCTTCGTACACCATTTGGACGAGGCGGCTACGAGATCGCTGCGCTCTCGGCCGGACTCGCCCGCGACGCGTTGGTCGCCGTGCTGCGCGGGGAGGTCGAGAATGCCTATGCGCTCTCGCGTCCGCCCGGTCACCATTGCCTGCCAGAGTTCCCCAATGGCTTCTGCCTGCTGGCCAACATCGCTATCGCGATCGAATCGGCGCTGGATCAGGGGCTTGCCGGGCGGATCGCCGTGGTCGACTGGGACGTGCACCACGGCAACGGCACGGAGGCGATCTTCTACGACCGGGCGGAGGTGCTGACGATCTCGCTGCACCAGGAGCGCAACTATCCGCTCGACACCGGCGACGCGGAAGACCGTGGCGCCGGCGCCGGGCTGGGCGCCAACATGAACATCCCGCTGCCGCCGGGCACGGGGCACCGCGGCCATCTGCAGGCCATCGACCGCCTGGTGCTGCCGGCGCTGGAGGCGTTCGAGCCCGACGCGATCGTCGTCGCCTGCGGGTTCGATGCCTCTGCCGTCGACCCGTTGTCGCGGATGCTCGCCAGCGCCGAAACCTTTCGCGCCATGACGCAGCGCCTGCGCGCGGCGGCGGACGACCTCTGCGACGGGCGGCTCGTGCTGGTCCACGAGGGCGGCTACTCGGAGGTTTACGTCCCGTTTTGCGGCCACGCCGTGCTCGAGGCGTTGTCCGACGCCCCCGTGGCGGCCCCCGACCCGCTGGCCGAGACCGTCGCCGCGCGCCAACCTGGACCGCGGCATGACCGGATGGTCGAGGGGCTGATCTCGGATCTGGAGGAAGTGTTCCGGCAAGGATAGGAAGGGGCAAAGCCCGATCCAACGGAGGCCCCATGCCGGACCCGAACCAAGCCGCCCTCGATTTCCTTCTGACCCGGCGCTCCCGCCCGGCCAAGACCCTGCGAACGCCGGTGCCGGACGAGGCCGCACTACGCACCCTGCTCACGGTCGCCGCCCGCACGCCCGACCACAAGAAGCTGGAGCCCTGGCGTTTCATCGTGCTGGAGAAGCCGGCGCTGGAACGACTAGCGCTGATGGTGCCTGACCGCGCAAAGGCCCTCGGCATCGCGCCGGAGACCGCCGAGAAGATGGTCCGCCAGTTCGCCGATGCCGATCTCGTCGTCGCCGTGATCGGTGTGCCGCAGGACAATGACGCGGTGCCCGAGATCGAACAGATCCTTTCGGCCGGCGCCGCCTGCTATGGCCTGCTCTCCGCCGCCCTCGCCGCCGGATGGGGCGCCAACTGGCTGACCGGCTGGGCGGCCTTCGACCGGCCCTTCGTCGAGACCGGACTGGGGCTGCGCAGCCATGAGTTCGTCGCGGGCTTCATCCACATCGGCACCGAGACCAGCGCCCCGCCGGAGCGACCGCGCCCGAACCTGGACGCGATCACGGAATGGCAGCGTAAATGAGGATCCTCGGCGATTTCGCACGCGCGGTCGGCCAGATCCCGGACCCGCGCTTCCTGCGCGTCCTGCTCCTCGGCCTGGGCCTGACCCTCGCCCTTCTGATCGGCGCGACCCGGCTCTTTGCCTGGCTCGCGGGCTGGCTCGTGCCGGAGAGCTTCACGCTCTTCGGACTCACCATCGACTTCGCCGGCGGCATCGCCTCAGGCGCGGCGGTGCTGGTGATGCTGGTGGCCTCGGTCTTCCTGATGGTGCCCGTGGCGTCGGCCTTCACCGGTCTCTTCCTCGAACAAGTCGCCGAGGCAGTGGAGGCCCGATTTTATCCTCATCTGCCCCCGGCCACGCCGGTCCCGATGGGCGAGGCGCTCAAGGACACGGTCAATTTCCTCGGGGTGATCATTGCGGTGAACCTGCTTGCCCTGATCCTGTATTTCTTAGTCGGGCCGTTTGCGCCGGTCCTCTTCTGGGCGGTCAACGGCTTCCTGCTCGGACGGGAATACTTCCAACTCGTCGCCATGCGTCGGGTCGGCCGCCAAGGGGCGATTGCCGCGCGCCGGCGGCACATGCCGGAGATCTGGCTCGCCGGCGGCCTGATGGCAATTCCGCTATCTTTGCCGGTGATCAACCTCTTCGTGCCGATCCTCGGCGCAGCGACCTTCACGCATCTCTACCACCGGCTGGAGCCGCAGGACGCCCGCGTCAGTTAGCGGCGGGCGCCTTGTCCCAGTTCTCCCGGAAATAGTCCCAGGCGTCGACCCGGGTGCCGTCGGTCAGCACGCAATAGCCGCGCTGACCGTCGGCCTCGGTCTCGATCACGTATTGCCCCCCGCTCTCGATGCAGAACGTGGCCGCCGGGTGCGCGGCCGCGGTGGTGTTGGCCTGTGCGCCCGCTGCGGCAAGGGCCAGCAGGCCGGCGACGGATAAGGCGGTCGGATCGTTCAACTCACTGCTCCCCGGACAACTCACTGCTCCCCGGATGCGGATGCGCCCGACCCCGGCCCGAACCGGTGGAACAGGTCGAAGTCGTCGACCGTTATGGTTCCGGTGAGGATGATGGCGCAGGTGATGGCCCAGAGCGGCAGCGTGATCGCCGTGACGAGCCGAGCCTTTCGCTTGAGGTTCGGGTTGGTCGGGGCCGAGCGCGGGGTACCTGGCGCCACATCCCCGGCCTCGTGCTGCGTCTGAAGCCTGAGCGGCAAGACGATGAAGAAGACCATGAACCAGATCACGGCCAACAGAACAAGGGCGGAGGTGATTGCCATGGATCAGACCTGCTCCAGTTCGATCAGGCAGCCGTTGAAGTCCTTCGGGTGCAGGAACAGCACGGGCTTCTTGTGGGCGCCGATCTTCGGTTCGCCATTGCCGAGCACGCGTGCGCCCTGCGCCTTGAGCTTGTCGCGGGCGGCGATGATGTCCTCGACCTCGTAGCACATGTGGTGGATGCCGCCCGAGGGGTTCTTTTCGAGGAAGCCGGCGATCGGGGAGTTCTCGCCCAGCGGGTAGAGCAGCTCGACCTTGGTGTTGGGCAGTTCGATGAACACCACCGTCACGCCGTGGTCCGGCTCGTCCTGCGGCGCGCCGACCTTGGCGCCGAGCGTGTTGCGGTATTGCTCTGACGCGGCTTCGAGATCCGGTACCGCGATGGCGACGTGGTTGAGACGACCGATCATGATCAGCTTCCTCCTGAGTGGATATGCGCCGCCTTATCGCTCCGCAGGCCCACCCTCCGCAACCCTGCCAGCCTGCGGCGCAGGGTCCATTTACCGCTCGTTAGGCAGAATCGCCCTTAATCGACTCAAAGGTTGAAAGGAACTGCCATGACCGACGACCTCAGCATCGAGATCCCGTCCCGTAAGCCGTCGGCCGACCGGCCGCTGCAGGGGCTCACCGTTCTTGTGGTGGAAGACAGCCGCTTCGCCAGCGAGGCGATGCGGCTATTGTGTCTGCGCAGTGGCGCCCGCATTCGTCGTGCTGATTGCCTGGCCTCGGCGCACCGGCATCTCGCCGTCTATCGGCCCTCGGCGGTGATCGTCGATCTCGGGCTCCCCGACGGCTCAGGCGCCACGCTGATCCGGGAGATCGCGCAATCGGACCAGCCGGTGCCTGTGCTGCTCGGCACCAGCGGCGACGACGCCGCCGAAGCGGTCGCCATCGCGGCCGGCGCGCACGGGTTTCTGCAGAAGCCGATCACCAGCCTGGCAGTGTTTCAGCAGGCCATCCTGTCGAACTATCCCGGATCGGTCGCACCCAATTGCATGCGCCTGGTCTCCGCCGAGCGGGTCACGCCCGATCCGCTGGCTTTGCGGGACGATCTCAGCCACGTGGCCGAGATCCTCGCCTCGCCCATGACCCGGCAGAAGTTCGACTATGTGCGCCAGTTCCTCTGCTCGGTGGCCTTCAGCGCCTCCGACGACAAGCTGGCCCGCGCGGCGAACCGGCTGGCCTGGGCCTCGCAGCCGGATCCCAACGCGCGGGCCGCGTTGGCGGAAGTCACCAGCCTCGTCGAAATGCGGATGACCGGCACCGGCGCGTTCTGAGCCGCCAGTTCATAGGCCGCACCGGACCCGGCGTTCGCCGGTCTCCGCGTCAGAGGATCACTTTGCCGATCCCGCCCATGTCCAGACCGGGAAAGATCGCGCCCTCGAGGGTCGCGCGATCGAGGCCCAGAAGTTCGCGCATCGCCGCTGCCGCGTAGCTTCGGACATCGGCCGTCGGCATCAGGTCGCGCCCGGCATAAAGATCGCCCTCCCCCAGCCCCGGCCAGTCCCGATGGACGAGCCCGCCTCGCACCGCGCCGCCTGCCATCAACATCGCGCCGCCGGTGCCGTGGTCGGTGCCGCCGGTGCCGTTCTCGCGCGCGGTACGGCCGAATTCGGTCATCGCGAGTACCGCGGTCTTGCCCCAGACCGGCCCGAGGCCGAGCTTGAGCGCCAGGATCGTGTCGGAGAGTTGCGCCAAAGCCCGGCCAAGGCCCTGCGACTGGCCCCTGTGGGTGTCCCAGCCGTTGATCGAAAAGGCCGCGACCCGGGTGTCGGCGCGTAGGCGGTTGACCGCGAACTCGGCCACGCGCAGATGCCCGCCGCCGGTCGTGGCAGCCTCCATCATCGATTGCATCGCCGCCATGTCCGGCCCGGCGTCCTCCAGCGAGCCGGCAGCCGCAAGCTCGCCGGTCAGCCGCAAGGCCTCCTCGGAGGCCGCGTGGAACAGCGGATCCTGCTCGTAGATCCGGTTCAGGAGCAGCTCCGCCTGCGGCGAGAGCGCAAGCCTGGTCCCGGGCGCCCAGTTGGCGACCGGCGCCGCGCCCTTCAGGATCAGCAGGTCCTCGCGCCCGATCGCATAGGCAGTTTCCGGCTCCAGCCCTGGCACCGCCTGCAACATGCGGTTCAGCCAACCGTCGCGCCCAACCTCGCCGCCGGGCACATCGGCGGTGCCGGCTTCCAGCAGGTCCTGCCCGTCGAAATGGCTGCGCTTGTCGCGGTAGGGCGTGGAAACCGCATGGGCGAAGGAGAGTTCGCCCGCCGCCCAGAGCGGCATCAACGGCGCAAGGGCCGAATGAAGCGCGAAGAACCCGTCGAGATCCGCCGCGCCGGCCGCCTCGCCGACCTTGAGCGCGTTGCCCCTGAGGCCGGCAAAAGCCGGATCGCCGTAGGGCTGCACCACATCGAGTCCGTCCATCCCGCCGCGCAGGATGATCACGACGAGCCGCATGTCCCACGGCGCCGCCGCGAGCGACACCGGCGTCATGAACGGGCTGGCCGCGGCGGTGCAGCCGAGCGCCGCCCCGGTCAGCAGGAAACGACGGCGGTCGAAGGTCGCTTTGCGTGTCATGGCGCGCTCCTAGCGGCGTTGGAATTCCGGGGAGGCGAGGACAATCCCCACCCCGTCCCCGCGGGTCTCGGCGGCTCCGGCCGCAAAGACCAGTTGTTCGGACGCCATGTCGCCAAGGGCCGTCGCGACGAAGGCGCGCGGGTCGGGCATGTCGCCGCCGAAATGGCGCTGCAGCCCCATGGCCCAGGTGATCCGAACCGCGAGCCCCTGCGGCGTGATCCATGCCTCCGCCTCCTCGGGCCAGCCGTCGGGGCCGGACGGGTTCTGCCAGGGCTGTCCCATCATCTCCAGCGGGCGCAGGACGAGCCGCTTGAACGCCTTGGGATCCATCTCCGCCATCTCCTGCCCCGTCATACCGAGTGCACGCAGGCTTGAGACAATGAAATCAGTGGGTTGCTTCGCTTTCTGAAGGCGCGGCTGGGTGGCGGAGGGATGGGCCAGCAGGGTGCCGGTCACCGCACCGAGGTCGCCACCGGTCTCGAGGAAGGCCGCTTCCAGCGCAGCGACCAGCTCGGCATCCGGCTGATCCGAGACGAAGTGAACAGCCAGCTTGCGCGCGATGTGACGCGCGGTATCGGGGTGCACGGCGAGATCGTCGAGCACCTGTTCCACGTCCTCCAGCTTCGGCTTGCGCCGCCCGTAGTTCCGCCCCAGCACGGTCTCCGGCCCGGGCTCGCCGCGGTTCTCGTTGAAGGAAAACCCGTTGATCGCGTTCCCGGTCAGCCCGGCAAAGAGCTCCGCCAGTTCACGCACGTCGTCTTGCCCGTAGCTGCCCCCGACGCCCAGCGTGTGCAGCTCCAGCACCTCGCGGGCGAGGTTCTCGTTCAGCCCGCGGGCTGGCCTTGTCCTCGCGAAAGCGGAGTTCGGACCGACGGAGGCGCTCTGGTCGAGATAGAGCAGCATCATCGGGTGCTTCACCACCGCGCGCAGCATGTCCGAGAACCGCCCGGCAACATGTGGACGGATCGCCTCCTCGGCAAAGATCGACACACCCGCGCGGGTATCGGTGCTCTTCCCCAGGACCGTGAAATGATCGGCCCAGAACCAGGTCAGCCGCTCGCGCAGGCCGTCGTCGGTGTCCAGCCCGCGCGCCAGCGTCTGGCGCGTCAGGTCCCACTGCCGGGCCTGAAGTTCGCGGCGCAGCGTCGACTTGCGGTCGAGGTCCGCCTCGCTGGCGGTGCCGGCACGCCGTCGGTCGTTGACCTGCTTGATCTCCGCGATCGCCGGAAAGAGCGAGGTGAAGGCCGGGATCGGATAGGCGGCAGCCATCCGGTCCGGGCCGGCAAGCGCCGCCAGCATGGCGTCTGCGCCTGGCGGGTCCGGGATACGCGGCGACCGCCCGGTGCCGAAGCGGATCGCGGCAAGGTTAGGATCGAGTGTCAAGAATGCCTCCGCGACGATGATCGCCCCATCATGCAGTCAATGAGGGGTGCAGGTCCCGGATATTCAATAGCATTGCGAGCAACGCGGCGCACGAGGCATGCAGTTGCGCCGTTTTCCGCCGCAGGTCCATGCCCGGAGAGGCCCGGACAAGGAAACGCCCGGGCGGTGGCCCGGGCGCGGCGGCGGTGCCGTTCAAGGCTGTATCATTCCTTCTCGATCACCCGCAGCGACAGTTCGCGAAGCTGTTCGTTGGTGGGCAGCGAGGGCGCGCCCATCATCAGGTCTTCGGCGCGCTGGTTCATCGGGAACATGATGACCTCGCGGATATTGGCCTCGTCGGCGAGCAGCATGACGATCCGGTCGATCCCGGCCGCGCAGCCACCGTGCGGCGGGGCGCCGAAGCGGAAGGCGTTGACCATGCCGCCAAAGCGCTTGATCACCTCTTCCTTCGGGTAGCCAGCGATCTCGAAGGCCTTGAACATGATCTCCGGCTTGTGGTTCCGGATCGCCCCCGAAAGGATCTCGTAGCCGTTGCAGGCGCAGTCGTATTGGTAGCCCAGCACCTTCAGCGGATCGCCTTCCAGCGCCTCCAGCCCGCCCTGCGGCATCGAGAACGGGTTGTGCTCGAAATCGATCTCGCCGGTCTCCTCGTCCTTCTCGTAGATCGGGAAGTCCACGACCCAGCAGAAGGCGAAGCGGTCCTTGTCGGTCAGCCCGAGCTCGTCGCCGATCACGTCGCGCGCCTTGCCGGCAACCTTCTGGAAGGCCTCCGACTTGCCGCCAAGGAAGAAGGCCGCGTCGCCCTTGCCCAGGCCGAGCTGCTGGCGGATCGCCTCGGTGCGTTCGGGGCCGATGTTCTTGGCCAGCGGGCCCGCGGCTTCCATGCCGTTCTCGCCATCGCGCCAGAAGATATAGCCCATGCCGGGCAGCCCTTCCTGCTGGGCGAACTTGTTCATCCGGTCGCAGAACTTGCGCGAGCCACCGGTGGGCGCCGGGATCGCCCGGATCTCGGTGCCGTCCTGCTCGAGCAGCTTGGCGAAGATCGCGAAACCGGAGCCGCGGAAATGCTCCGAGACGTCCTGCATCTTGATCGGGTTGCGCAGGTCCGGCTTGTCGGTGCCGTACCACAGCGCCGCGTCACGGTAGGAGATCTGCGGCCAGTGCTTGTCGACCTTGGCGCCCTTGCCGAACTCTTCGAAGACGTCGGTCAGCACCGGCTGGATCGTGTCGAACACGTCCTGCTGGGTGACGAAGCTCATCTCCATGTCGAGCTGGTAGAAGTCGGTCGGCGAGCGGTCGGCGCGCGGGTCTTCGTCGCGGAAACAGGGGGCGATCTGGAAATAACGGTCGAAGCCCGCGACCATCATCAGCTGCTTGAACTGCTGCGGCGCCTGCGGCAGGGCGTAGAACTTGCCCGGGTGCAGGCGCGAGGGCACGAGGAAGTCGCGCGCACCCTCGGGGCTGGAGGCGGTGATGATCGGTGTCTGGTATTCGCGGAAGCCCTTGTCCCACATGCGGCGGCGCATCGAGGCCACCACGTCGGAGCGCAGCTTCATGTTGTCCTGCAGCTTCTCGCGGCGCAGGTCGAGGTAGCGATAGCGCAGCCGGGTCTCCTCCGGGTATTCCTGATCGCCGAAGACCATCAGCGGCAGTTCCTCGGCGGCGCCCAGCACCTCGATGTCGCGGATGAAGACCTCGACCTCGCCAGTCGGGATCTTGGGGTTCACCAGCGCGTCATCGCGCGCCTTCACCTCGCCATCGATCCGGATGCACCACTCGGAGCGTACCTTCTCGACCTCGGAAAAGGCCGCGCTGTCCGGGTCGGCCAGCACCTGCGTCACGCCGTAATGGTCGCGCAGGTCGATGAACAGGATGCCGCCATGGTCGCGCACCCGGTGCACCCAGCCGGAGAGACGGACGGTTTCGCCCACGTTGGCGCGGGTGAGGTCGGCGCAGGTCATGCTGCGATAGGCGTGCATATCGGGGCCCTTTCGGCGGAAAATCTCGGTCCGCGCCGATACACCCCTTGAGGCGGAGGATGTCAAGCCGAGCCAGCACCGCCTTCCCCCGCGCCGCAGGCGCGCCCGGCCCAAAAGGATGATGGGCCGCAAGGCCCTGAAGACGGGCGGGAGCCGTCGGTCACTTGTCGGATCGCTCGATCATCGAGCCGACAGCCCGTCCGTTGCCGCGAGTGGCGGCGTGCTCAGCGCAGGCTCGGCGGGTCGTCGGGGTCCATTCCGGGCGGGGCGATCTCGGTCACTTCCGACCGGGCCGGTTCCGGCAGGTCGAAACGCAACCCCACCCTGGCCAGCCGCGCGGCAAGCGGGTCGCTTGCCGCGATGAAGGCCACGTCCATCTCGCCGGCTTCCAGCCCGGAAAAGGTCAGCGCCTCGCCCGCGGCGGAGGCCAGCGCCCGTTCCGCGCCGGGCACCGTGTCGACAAAGGCGAGGAGGTGTCCGTTGCGGCCGCTGTCATACTGCACCGCAACCAGGAAGGCGAGGCGCGCGAGGCCGGCGGCGACGGCCAGCTTCGCGTCGAGCCCGCTGAGCAGGCTCTCGGGCACCGACCGGGGCGCCGAGACCTCGCGCGGGCGCTCCTCGGCCTCCTGCGGACCATGCCCGAGCATGTCGGCCAGCCAGTCGACGGCCTGGGCCGGAAGGATCGTCTCGGAGGCCGGAACCCCGAGGTTCACGCCGAGCCCGATCCCCTGCCCCGCCAGCATCTTCACCACGTGACGCCCCGAGAGCGCGGCAAAATCCGCCTCCGCGCCGACGAACTCCGCGAGCCGCAGCTCCCGGTCGAACACCAGCACCACCGGCCCGACCCCCAGCGGAAACACCTTGGGCTCGATGCTCTCGCCGTCGGCCTCGCGCTCGAGCAGCAGGAACAGCTCCGAATCGGCAAGTCGTTCATGGAAGCGCATCCGCGCGGCATCGCTCTCCGGCTTCGCTATCATCGCCTGGTGGGCCCGGTCGAGGGCGGTCGCCTCGTCGTTCATCGCATCGTCTCCTGCACCTGTCGTCGCAGAACCGGCAGCAGGTCGGTTTCGAACCAGGGGTTCCGCTTCAGCCACGCCGTATTGCGCCAGGACGGATGGGGCAAGGGGAATACCCCCGGCGCATGGTCGCGCCACCGCTCCACCGTCCGGGTGACGCCCCCGGCCGCCGCTGCGCCGAGGTGGTATTTCTGGGCATAACCGCCGATGACGATGGTCAGCTGGAACGGCCCAGACCAGCGGAGCGCCTCGGCCCGCCAGGTGCGCGCGCAGATCGGCGGCGGCGGCAGGTCCGAACCCTTGCGGTAGCCGGGGAAACAGAAGGCCATCGGCATGATCGCCACCCGGTCGCGGTCGTAGAAGCTGTCGCGGTCGAGCCCGAGCCAGTCGCGCAGCCGATCGCCCGAGGGATCGTGGAACGGTATGCCCGCCTCATGCACCCGCGCGCCCGGCGCCTGCCCCACGATCAGCAGTCGCGCGCCGGGGCGGAACCACACCACCGGCCGCGGCGCATGAGCCGTCTCGGTGGCGGCAAAGCGCTCGGCGCAGAGGCGGCAGGCGGATATGCGGGCGGGCAGATCTTCCATTCTGCGAGGGTATCTGGTGCCGGTCCGGAGATCATGCAAATCCGCCATTGCGATATTTCTAGAAATATAGAAATATGTTCGCATGACGACTCACAGCCCTCCCTCCGCCGCCCCGGGCATCGCGCTCGAAATCGCCGCCTCGACCTTTGCCGCCCTCGGCTCCGAACAGCGGCTGAGCGTGTTGCGCAGCCTTGTCCGCGCCGGGCCCGAGGGGCTCTCGATCGGAGAGCTGGGCGAACGCTGCGGGGTGACCGGCTCGACGCTGACCCACCACGTCAAGACGCTCACACAGGTCGGGCTGGTGAAGCAGACGCGCAAGGGCCGCAGCGTCATCTGCGCTGCCGTCGCCTATCACGAGATCCGCGCCCTGACCGACTTCCTCCTCTCCGAATGCTGTGCCGACAGCACCAACCCACAGGATCACCATCGCCATGAGTGACACCACCCAGACCCCCTCTCCGCTGCCGGCCTTGTGGCGCAGGACCGACAAGGTCTGGCTGCTGATCGCCGCGATCCCGCTGGGCATCGCACTGTTCGACGCGCCGCAGGCGTTGGACACCGTGACCTTCGCGCTCGGCGCACTGGCCCACACCGCGCCATTTATCCTGTTTGCGGTTCTGGCCGTCGCCTATCTCAAGGCGACCGGCGCCGAAACGCTGCTGGCCCGTGCCTTCGAGGGGCGCGAGACGCGGATGATCCTGCTCGCCGCCATGGCCGGCGGGCTCTCGCCTTTCTGTTCCTGCGAGGTCATTCCCTTCATCGCCGCCATGCTGGCCATCGGCGCCCCGCTATCAGCCGTCATGGCCTTCTGGCTTGCCTCGCCGCTGATGGACCCGGCGATGTTCATCATCACTTCCGGAACACTCGGCCTCGATTTCGCAATCGCCAAGACGCTTGCGGCGGTTGGCGTTGGACTGATGGGCGGCTTTTGCGTCAAGCTCTTCGCCAACTCCGCCGTCTTTGTTGACCCGCTGCGCGAGAAACCGCAGACAAGTTCCTGCTGCTGCTCGAAAAAGCCCTTCTCCGGGCAGCCGGTCTGGAGGTTCTGGACCGAGCTGCCCCGGCGCGAGACCTTCGTCTCCACCGGCCGTACCAATGCGATTTTCCTCGCGAAATGGCTGTTGCTCGCCTACATCCTCGAGGCTCTGATGCTCACCCATGTTCCGGCCGAGTCGATCGCGCGCCTGCTCGGCGGCGAGGGGCTCTGGCCGATCCTCGTGGGTGCCCTTGTCGGCGCACCGGCCTACCTCAACGGCTATGCCGCGGTGCCACTGATCGACGCGCTGCTGCAGCAGGGAATGTCGAACGGGGCCGCGATGTCCTTTGTGGTCGCCGGCGGGGTCAGTTGCATCCCGGCCGCGGTGGCCGTCTGGGCGCTTGTCAAGCCGCGGGTCTTTGCCGGCTACATTGGCTTCGCCCTCTCCGGCGCCGTGCTGGCCGGAATCGCCTGGTCGCTCGCCGCCTGATCCCGGCGCATCGGATGCTGAAACCGGCTGGGCCGCGGGAGGAATGATGCGCGGCCCTTTGCGTTGGACCGCCTGCGCCATTCACGACATACTGGCGCCCAAAACGCCTGCGATGTTTACCACAAGGAAACCCCGTGGGCCCAAAGTCGCGATAATTGGCCCCGCCTGGAACGGTGCATGATCGAGTTCAACAATGTCAGCAAGTCCTTCTGGACCGGCACGCAGCGCAAGGTCATTCTCGACCGCGTGAACCTGCGGGTGGAGCTTGGCCGTTCGCTTGGTATCCTGGCGCCCAACGGCACCGGAAAGACGACGCTGATCAACATGATGGCCGGGCTGGAGAAGCCCGACGAGGGAGAGATCCGGCGCAGCTGCCGCGTCTCCTTCCCGCTCGGTTTCATGGGCGGGGTCGTCCATCGCCACAGCGGCACCGAAAACGCCCGCTACATCGCCCGCCTCTACGGGCTTGACCCGGATTACGTCGAGGCGTTCGTGCGCTGGATGTGCGATCTCGAGGAATATTTCGAGATGCCGGTGGGCACCTACAGCCAGGGCATGAAGTCCCGGTTCAGCTTTGCACTGATGCTGGCGCTGGATTTCGAGATTTACCTGATCGACGAGGGCATGCCCAACACGACCGACGTGGAGTTCAACAGGAAAGCCGGGGCGATCCTGCGCGAACGGCTGAAGTACACGACCGTGGTGATCGTGTCGCATCAGGCCAAGACGCTCGAGAAATTCGCCCGCAGCGCCGCCGTCCTTCGCGACGGGAGGCTCCACATTTTCGACACCCTTGAAGAAGCGAAACAGCTCTATGACTACCAAGGCCAGGGCCAGGAAATACCGTCTCAGGCGCAGTGACGCGCTCGCCGAAGGCGTCTCGGCCGACGGGGTGGCGCGCGCCCGCGCCGCGATCCAGGCCGCGCGGAGCGTGACCGACGCACCCGAGCCCGACGCTGCTCCAAATCCTGCTAACATCGCCGACGCCCCCGCCGAAGCGCGGACCGGCGAGATCGCCACGCCACAGGACGTCGCCTCCGAGACCGACATCGCCGCGATCCGGCGCGAGGGGCTGACCGGGCGCCAGCTTCGCCTTGCCCGGCGCATGGCCCAGAAGCACGGGCTGGCGGTGACCTCGGATTTCGATGCCGTCCGCCAGCTCCGTGCCCGCGGGATCGACCCGTTCGAGCGCGCCGCGATGCTCGAACTCGTGCCGACCGAAGGCCGCACCGGCACGTCCGAGGCGAATTACCACCTGCCGCAGACCGTGGAGCCCACCAAGCCCCCCGCCCTGCCCGAGGTTCCGCTCTCGCTGCCCGAGGACCGCGCCGGCGAGATCTATCGCATTCAGCAGGACATCGCCCGCCGTCGCCGCCGCAACACGATGGCGCTCTTCGCCCGCCTTGCCGTCTTCGTTTTCCTGCCGACGCTGCTGGCCGGCTGGTACTACGCCGTCATGGCGACACCGATGTACGCCACGAAATCCGAATTCGTGATCCAGCAGGCCGACATCTCCGCCTCCCCCGGCGGGCTTGGCAACCTGTTCCGCGGCACCGGCCTCGCCGTCCAGCAGGACAGCACGACGGTGCAGTCCTACCTGCAGTCGCGCGACGCGATGCTGCGGCTCGACGCCGATCTCGGCTTCAAGGCGCATTTCCAGCAGGACTGGATCGACCCGATCCAGCGGCTCGACCCGGACGCGACCAACGAGGCCGCCTACAAGCTCTACACCCGCAACGTCCAGGTCGGCTTCGACCCGACGGAAGGCATCCTCAAGATGGAGGTGATCGCCGCCGACCCGCAGACCAGCCAGGCCTTTGCAGAGGCGCTGATCGGCTATGCTGAGGAGCAGGTCGACCAGCTGACTCAGCGGCTGCGCGAGGACCAGATGTCCGGCGCGCTGCAAAGCTACGACTCCGCCGAGCAGAAGGTAGCCGATGCGCAGGACCGCGTTCTGGCCCTTCAGGAAGAGCTTGGCGTGCTCGACCCGGTCTCCGAGACCGGCTCGCTGATGCAGCAGATCACCACTTTCGAGGTCCAGCTTTCCGAGAAGAAGTTGATGCTGGAGCAGCTGCTCTCGAACCCCCGCCCGAACGAGGCGCGCGTCGCCGGCACGAGCGGCGACGTCGCCCGGCTCGAAGCGCTGATCGAGGACCTGCGCGGTTCGATGACCGAGAGCGGCACCGGCAAGGCCTCGCTGGCACGCATCAGCGGCCAGCTCCGCATCGCCGAGGCGGAAATGACCACCCGGCAGCTTCTGCTCCAGCAGGCCGCCACGCAGCTCGAGATGGCCCGGATCGAGGCCAACCGGCAGGTGCGCTACATGGCCGTCGGCGTGCGCCCCGTCGCGCCGGACGAGCCCACCTACCCGCGCGCCTTCGAGAACACGCTGCTGGCATTCGCGATCTTTGCCGGTATCTACCTGATGGTATCGCTGACCGCCTCGGTGCTGCGCGAACAGATCTCTGCTTGAGGACCCAACCATGATCGACGTAACAGTCGGGCCGCTGACCATCGGCAACGACCGCCCCCTCACCGTGATCGCAGGCCCCTGCCAGCTGGAAACCGCGGAGCATGCCCTGATGATCGCGCGTGCGATGTCCGACGCCAGTGCCGCCGCCGGCGCAGGCTACGTGTTCAAGGCTTCCTACGACAAGGCCAACCGGACCTCCGTCTCCGGGCGTCGCGGCCCCGGCATTGCGGCGGGCCTCGAGATCCTCGCCCGCGTGCGCGAGGAAATCGGCTGCCCGGTCCTCACCGATGTCCACGCGCCGGAGCAATGCGCCCCGGCCGCCGAGGCCGTCGACATCCTGCAGATCCCCGCGTTCCTCTGCCGGCAGACCGACCTGCTGCTCGCCGCCGGCAAGACCGGCGCGGTCGTCAACGTCAAGAAGGGCCAGTTCCTTGCCCCCTGGGACATGGACAACGTCGCGGCCAAGGTCGCCTCGACCGGCAACAGTCGCATCCTGCTGACCGAGCGCGGCAGCTCCTTCGGCTACAACACGCTGGTAACCGACATGCGCAGCCTGCCCCGGATGATGCAGACCGGCTACCCCGTGGTGATGGATGCAACCCACGCAGTACAGCAACCCGGCGGGCTCGGCGGCGCCAGCGGCGGCCAGCGCGAATTCGCCCCGGTGCTGGCCCGCGCCGCCGTCAGCCTCGGAATTGCGGCCGTCTTCATCGAGACTCACGAAGCCCCCGACACCGCCCCGTCCGACGGCCCCAACATGATCCCGCTCGCCGAGATGCCGGCCCTGATCGGGACGTTGATGGCATTCGACCAACTCGCAAAGGCCACGCCCCTCCGCATCTGAGAGGGGCGGCAGGCAAATGCAAAAAATATTCACAAGGGTCTTGCGGTGCCCAGAGGCTGCAAGTATGAACCGCTCCGCTGCTGGGGTGTAGCCAAGTGGTAAGGCAGCGGTTTTTGGTACCGTGTACCGTAGGTTCGAATCCTACCACCCCAGCCATGAAATCCTTCCCGGACCAAAAAACCCAAGGAAATCAACGCCCCTCCAGGGCGCGGATTTCGACATCCTCCCGTCCCGGCGAGACTGTGACACAAACTGTGACACACGCCCCGCCGACCGGGCCTGCCGCGCGTCCCGATGGACGCCCCGATCGGCGCCATAGACCAGCCGGGCCGTACCTGCTCCGCCGGGGCGCCATCTTCTACTTCCGCAAGCGCTTACCAAACGTCATCTCAGAAAAGTGCCAGAAAAAATTTCTGTGCCTGTCGCTGCGAACCCCTCTCCCCGCGGAGGCGATGGAAAGGGCCGGTCGGCTCCTCCTCGCCTACCAACGCGAAGAGGCGAAAGTGATGCAAGATCTGAACAATCAGACACTGACAGAAGAAAAGGCGACCGTGATCCTGGGCGAGATGCTGCGGCTCGAACTCGCACGGATCCTCCACGACCAGGATACCGCCCCGATCCGCTCCGACGCGGCGATCGATGCCCTGATCGCCGAGCTCGAAGCTCGCTCCAGCCGCCTGCGCCGCGCGGCGCGGCGCAATGACTTCGCGCAGGTCGAGGCGCCCGTTGTCGATGCAGCCTGCGCCGTCGGAGCGCCCCTGCAAACGCCCCTGCAACCGTCGATCGGTCGCCGGGCGATCGAGCTGGCGCGGGAGATTCTCGACATCGAGGCCAATGTACTCGACGGAGACGACCTGCGCACGGCGGCCGCGACCAGCGTTTCCCGGTTTTCCGACGCGTCGGTGGATGACTTCGTGAAGGCGCCGGTGCTGATCTCGGCGGCGAAGGCCCGCACCTTCGAGCTCTACCCGAGCCCGAGCATGAAGGGGAACATCGAGGCACCGGCCAGGCTGCTCCTCGAGTTCTTCGGAGATATCGCGGTTTCTTCGATCAGCGAGGCCGACCAGAAGGCGTTCTTTGCCTGGATGGCGCGCCTGCCGAAGACACATGGCAAGGCCCACGGGAAGAACCGCTTCTGCCGCAATGCCCCCAAGGATCCATCGAAGGCGCAGTGCAGCAAGAACGAGGAGATCGCGGCGGCCGACGCAGCGGATGCGGCTATCATGGAAGATATCCGGGGAATGAACCACGTCTCGGACATCGAGAAGCGCGCCTTGCTCTCCGAACGCCTGACGCCCCGCATCACCATGGCGACGCTGAAGCGCAACCGTGACGGGCTGAACCGGATCTTCAAGGCTGCCGCCGACCTGGGCTGCAAGCCTGCGCCGGAGGCGATTTCCTACAAGGCCGTCGAACGTGCCGTGCAGGAATCCCAGCCACGGGATCGACTGTTCGTTCGGGTGACCCAACCCAAACTCCGCCTGCCCTGGACCGAGGAGCGTCTGTCGAAATTCCTTACCAGTCCGCTTTTCACCGGGTGCTTTTCTGAACACCGGCGCTGGCGGCCCGGTCGGGTGATCATCCGGGACTCGCTCTACTGGGTTCCCCTGATCCTGCTCACCATCGGCAGCCGGATCGAGGAGATCCTGTTGCTCAAGCGCAAGAACCTGATCCTGCGCAACAGCGTCTTTTGCCTCGCGATCGGCCTCGATCCGGACCAGGGCGGCAAGACCGAGGATGCCAAGCGCATCGTCCCGATCCCGCAGCTGCTTCTCGATCTCGGCTTCGTCGAGTGGATCCAGTCGCGCCCCGAGTCCCACGGCCCGCTGATATTCCCGGAGGCCGCCGCCCGGACCTCGATCGGCGACGTGACCGGCCCCTTCAGCAAGTCGCTGAACCGGATTCTCGAGCGCCTCGGCCTCAAGGACTTCGATGAAGATCTCTATGCCATGCGCAAGACCCTGAGTTCGATGCTGCGCGCCGCCGATGTCACCGATGGCGAACGCCAGGCGATCGCGGGACACAAACATGGGTCCATCCTGAACCGCCACTACACGGCGCATTACACCCGCAAGCTGAAGGACGCCGTCGACAAGGCGGAGTTCGACCTCACGATCCGGTTCGACCCGAAGCTCGGATTCGCCACGATCGCCTCCTGCGGCCTTTCAGGCGGCACCGTCTACGATGTCGATGTGACCCTGGACGATCTCGGTGAAGCCGAGGGGATCTCGATCAAGGTCGAGAACAGGGCCGAGCCGGTCTTCCACTTCGATCGCATCGACCAGACGACCGGCGAAAGGCACTGCCAGTCGGCCGTCCGGGAAGCGGCACGCCGTTTCCGCGACGTCGTTGACGGATGCACGCTCAATCTTCCGCGGCATCACCTGAAGCGCCTGGCGGTCGAGCATTTCCAGGCGCTCGCTTAGCAAACGGGCGTCCCGGTCCATAGGCCCCAGGTCAAACGACTTGGGGCCAATATAGGCGGTCAGTGTCGGAACCGCGCGCCCTTGCCGCTTTCGGCAGTGGACATTGCCCCGCGCGCTCGCGGGGCTGGTGGTGGGCCGCACAGGGGCGGGGTCCTGTCGGTCCGAAGGCCGGTTCCCGAAACGACGCGCGACGGCCGAACTACCCTGGCATCGCGAGTCCGAAGTCCCGCACGACTTGCCGCACCCGGACGCAGCCGGCGAGGCGCCGGTGAGCAGACAATCCGGAACTTCGGAAACTGTGATAGTCCGCTGAATCGAAACCGAGGTAGACGTCCCACCCGATCGCTTCCAGCACCGCTCGGGAGAATGTCGCGAGACCGCGACGCCCATCGGATTCGACGTCGATTCCGCAGAGACAGGGCCTGCGTCCGGACCAGCCATACGGCGTGAAAACCGTCACGCAGAGGTCCGGAAGCCCGGTTTCCCGGGCGAGGTACGCCGCGAGGTCGGATCCATCGCGCTCGAGCCGTTGCCGGAGATCAGCGGTGTCGCCGTGGTTTTTCCTGATGTCGTGCATGGTATTGAGTCCCATTTGGACTTCGACGCCGCGCGTCCGAAGTCGGATTTCGGAGAGTGCTGGAGAGGTTGCCCGGCCGCCCGAGGCGGCCGGGAAAGGTCGTCACTTCCGGCGAACGCTCGGAAGATCCGACAGCTTCGAGAGATGCCATCGCACCGCTGCATCGAGGTCCGGAGGGACAGGGAAACCATCGAGCGCGGACCGGGGCGGCTCCAGCAGGAATTCCTGCAGGGCCTCGATCAGGAATTGCAGGAAGTCCTGGTCCGGCGCCGCTTTCCCGATCTCCTCTTCGAGATCCTGCAGCACCGTTCGGGCGTTCCGGTTCCCGATGGCGGAAATCACCCGCGCCAACCCGTTCCCGTGTGTCGACAGGAAACCGTCGATGGCCGAGTGGAAATCGGGCGACGGAACCGATCCCGCCGTGGTGTCGTTGAAGTCGCGCATGAGCGCCTCCTCGGGCGACGGCCGCGGCGGATGCCGCGATTGCCAGACCGTCGCCTTCAAGACCCGCCACTCGAGGCGGCGGGCTCGGTTCACGCTGCGTCGGCTCCGAGGCTTGCTGCACCCTCCTCGTCGACCAAGGCCTGCAGTGCGCCCCGCAATCCGTCGGTCAGAAGGCAGATTTCCTCGACCCGCGGGTCCATGGGATCGATTTCGGAGAAACAAGCACTCTCGATCCGCTCGGGGTCGCCCACATGCTGCAACGAGAGAAGCGCAAGCAGCCCCGCCAGCCGGCGGCGAACGCCACGCGTGGCAAGGCCGCCGCGACCAATCCCGTCGAAGAGCACCCGCACAAGCGACAGGCCGTCCCTGCCGCCCAGGAGTCCCGCTGCAGAGAGGAGCGCTCCCCGATGCTCGTCCAGGAACCCGAGAAGCGAGTTCTCGGCCGGCGATATCTCGTCCTTCGCGGCGAAGGACGGGTCGAATTGAAATGTCATGAGACAGACCTCTGGTTGCCGCCCGCCATCGCGCGGGTCAAGTCGGTCGCGTCCGTTCCTTGCGGATCTTCCTTTGCGGCGTTGTCTCACCGGGATGACAACGCCGCAGAGGAGGTCCGCAGCAGTCACCCCCAATCGCAGATCTCAGCAGCTTGTCTGCGTCGCTGCCGCGGCCGATCTCGGGATCGTGCCCGGCCTCGGCCAGGGGCAATGCCGTTTGGTTCCCGAACGCCGACGTACCGCGCATCGAACGGACCGCTTCGAGCATTTGCCGCAAGGCGGCAGACTGTGGATGCGCCAAGACGCACACCGTCGGCCATGGCCCGGTATCACGCCGGGCTGTGGCCCCATTTTGCTCCGGGATTGACACGTTCTCGCGTCGTGGGTCCGGCTCTCGACGCAGTCACAGGACCAGACATCGTTCGGACGCTCTGGGCACAGGCGGATACCTGCTCACCTGGCAGGCGAGCGTGAGTGGTGACGATGACCGCGACGACGCAAACCGCGGCGCGTTTCAACCCTTCGGCTCCATCAGTTGGGTCAAGGCTGGTATCTCCGCTCTGCGAGAGTGTGGACATGCAATTTCGAAACCGACGCCTACGCGGTGCCCCTGAGCCTCGGTCCGGCAAAGGTGATCCGGACCGACAGGACATTGGTCAACATCTTCGCCGAACCGAAAAAATACGTCTGGACGAGAGGTGATGGACAGCCGGAATAAGACGTGTGCGCAGGGGTCAACTCCAGTTCTGAAACCTGCGGCGCTCGCAGCAAAAGTCCGTGGCCGGTCACGGTTGCCTTTTCTCCTCGATTAGCCGTTAGCCTCAGGACCTTTGAAATCCCGGTAGAGGCCCCAAACGGCCGCCAATACCGGTTGCGGCATTCTGCAGGGAGGGCGGATTGCCGACATTCGCTGCTACCATCGCGTAGGTCCGCAGTGCGTAAAAATCGGTCGTTCAGTTTCTTTTGCCGCCCAGCAACGTCCCACCCTCAGCGGCCATTCGTTGGGCTTTATCGAACGGCCATGACAGAGCCAAACCGGAAGTGCGACCGTCTGCGTGGTCCCACTCTAAGTTTGGGGCGCGCCGCGGATCGATCCGGTTCAGTTGACCTGTTCGATCTCCGGGAAGGTCCAGCTGCCGTCGAGGATTTCCGCGCGTGGCTCATAGAGGCGGATGGAATGGTTCCAGCCGGGCGAGATCGGGATGCAGTTGATCCGGCCATCCTCGCAGCCGCCGAAATGCAGCGTGTAGGACCCGTCGTCATTCGGCGTGGCGCTGACGTTGTTGTAGCTGTTCACGCCAAGATCGTTCGGTTCCAGGTAGCCATCGGCGTTGTAAACCGTGACCGACCAGAACGCGTCGACCGGCACGTCCTTGACCGTGACCGCATGCGGGGTCTCGCCGTCATTGGCCTCCACGCCGTCGACAACATAGGACGCGGCGGTGCGCGGCAGTCCACCCCACCCCGCAGCGGCACCGACGAGGTGGTCGATCGGGCGGGTCTGCTCCCTCGTGCCAAACGCATATCTTGCGTCAAAGCCAAGCACAGCGATATCGCTCAGCGCCTTGCGGGCCACGCCGAGGCTTTCCAGATCCCAGTCAGGGGCCTCGAATGGCCCGGAGCCGCCACCGCTCACCTGTATCGCGTCCTGCGCGGCATGAGCCTCTGCGATGTCGTCCGGGTTGCCGACGTCGGCAAAGGTGCGGAACGCCACGAAGGCAAAGCGGGTACCGACCTCATCCTCGGTTAGCGTGTAGGTCCCGGGCTTGGCCTCGGCAAACAGGTAGTGATCCTGATTGATCACGAGCATCGATTGATAGCGCCCGTCCGCGTCGGGCAGGGTGATTTCCGCAGGCTCCGACAGATCCAGCATCAGGCCCGAATACAGCGTGTCCTGGTTCATTCGGATGACGGCCTGATTGTCCGGAGTGATGGGGTCGCGCACATGGGCAAATTTGCCAAAACCTATCCCGTACATCTCCATCTGCGAGCGGATCATGTGATCGGTTTCAGCGCGCACGAAGGTCTCGACCGTGACCTCTTTGGCAAACGCCAGCGTCGGTGCGCAGAGCGCGAGCGTCAGTATCAGTTTCGATTTCATTTCCATTTTCATACCCTTCAGTTTGCAGGAACGACGCCCGGAAAGGTCCAGCTGCCATCGATGACCTCTGGCCCGGGCCGGTACATCCGCACGACGTAGTTCCACCCCTCCACCAGCGGCAGGCAATTCACACGATCGTCTTCGCAACCGCCAAGATGGATCGTCATCGAGCCGTCGTCGTTCCGCGCCCCCATGACCGAATTCACGTTGTAGGCGTTCCGGTCGTTCTTTTCGAAGAAGCCGTTTTTGTTGTAGAGGCTGACGGACCAGAACGCCTCCACCGGCACATCCGCGGGAACGTCGATCTTGTATTCGCCAACAGGCAGCCCCGGATCGGCGCCATCATAGAACGCCTCGCGTTCGGGCAGGCCGCCCCAGCCGATGGCGGTGTTGAGCAGGTGGTTGATCGGGTCGACCTCGTCCTTCGGGCCAAAGGCGCCAGAGCTGTCGGCCAGGAATGGCAGCAGCGCGTTTAGCCCTTCGACCAAAGCCTCGTAGCTCTCTTCGTCATAATCCGGCAGGATGAATGGCTGCGACGATGCAGCTTCGATCGTCATCTGATCCTGAATCGCATGCACCGCCTCGACGTCTTTAGGATCGCTCGCATCCACAAGCGTGCGCATGAAAACAATGACATAGGGCGTATCAAAACTCTCTTTGTCGAGCGTGTAACTGCCCCCGCCGTGGAACACATCGTTGATAAAGTGGTCCTGGTTGACGATCATCGCGGACATGTACCGCTCGCCCACCTCGGGCAATGTCAGCGTCGCGCCCTCGCTGATATCGACGACCGCCGTGCTGTAGAGCGTGTCGAAATTCATGCGGATGGTCGGCTGGTTCTCCACGTCCCCCGGCTCGCGGAAGTGGAAGAAACGGTTCACACCACCGGCGAGAGACACGTATTTGGCCAGTTCGATATCGGTCGCGGCGCGGGCGAAGTTGCCGATCATCACCGGGATTTCCCGGGCTTCGATCAAGGCATCTATCGTATCGCTCGTGAATTGAGCATTGGCGACACCCCCGATGAAGGCCCCTCCAACAAAGGCGAGTGAGATGGGTGCAATCCGGCAATAGGTCATTTTTTCCTCCCCCTATCCAGCGGTGCATGGACATGGCGCTTCAGCTCAGTCGAACGCTCGGAACGTTTCCCGAACCGCAATATCCACGGCCCCGGCCAGCAACATGCCCGGATCGTCATCGCAGGCGTCTTCCAGTTCCTCGACAAACTCGTCCTTGAGGCGCGCACGGTCGTTTTCGTCCGGAACCTCCGCCATGACATCGATCTGGCGATTGAAGAGAGACACCATGGCCATCAGCCGCACGATCTCCGCAACCTGATCCTCGTCATCGCCGTAGCTGTCGAGAACGCTTCCGCAGCTATGGTGCATATGGGGTTGGGCCGCGGCGATAGCCTCGTCCATTATCTCGTCGGCCTGCGCAACGCTGCCGAGGGCGAGCAGGCAGGCCGCCGCCGTGGCACGTTTCCTGATGCGACGTGTCATTCGAAATCTCCCTGTGTTTCGCTGTCCAACCATGGGGCCGCCGGAAGACCGGCTTCACTTTCTCGCGCCCGCGATCGCTCCGACAACAGCGCCGCCCTTCGCGCCCTTGTTCCCCCCGACAAGGTAGCCGACGCCCGCGCCCACAACCGCACCGCCAACCGCGTTCTCGACCTGTTTGTTCGCCACGGCGGGCGAAGGCAGTGTGACGCTCAATGCCACCGCCAATGCGAATGACATTCCAAGGGCGGTTGGTTTTCCGAGCATGAGGACCTCCATTCCAGTTGTTTGACGAGCGATGCAAAGAAGCATCTTTCCGTGTGAAACCCTGACACTCGGCAACCTGGACGACGCTGACGCTGACGCCGGCGTCCGCATCACCCCTTCGGGAACACAAACTGAACCTGCAGGCGGAACCGCCAGTCCTCCGGCCCGCCCTCGGGGCTCTCCAACCAATTGCCGACGCCGGCCTGGATATTGATGGGCTTGCCGCCAATAATCGCCAGCTTGGACACCGAGGCATTCAGGGGCACGGACCAGCTTTCCGTTTCCCAGTCATAGGTGCTTTCGCTCTGGAGCGAATACGTCCACGCGCCCTTGGTTGAATAGGCCACGAAGGGCTGGACGAAACTGGCATTGGTCGGCGCCGCCGGATCATCCTCCAGATCCCACAAGTGGTTGGCCAGCATGCCAACGGTCCACGGGCCCGTCTGCTTCAGCACAATGCCGGTGACGCCTGCGGCCCATGTCTCGCTGGAGACATCGGAATAGGTCGGGAAGCGGACCACAGGACCAACACCCCATGTCAGGTTCGTCTCGGTGGTCCGGGAATACCACGCGCTCGCCAGAACATCACCGAAGCCGCTCTGGGAGGTGCCGGGGATCACGTCTTCCTGCCAGACATAGGGGATGATCGTTCGTGTGATGATGGTGGCGCCGTTATCGAGCGCAAAGGGGATGATCGGCTGCAGGTTCAACGTTGTCCGGTTGCCTTCATTCGTCACGCCGAGATTGTCGTCATGGTTGAGTTGGAACGGCACCGAGATGATGGCCGCGAGCGGGTTTGCCAGCTCCTGCGCAAGGTCGGCGGCGTCCTGCGCAAGTGCCGCTGTGGGAAAGCAAAGACCACCGATTGCCAGTGATAGATGAAGACGTGTGGTTGTCATCTTGTGGGCCTCCCTGCGACAGTGTTCCAAGAACAGGGCCAGTCGGTGGTTTCACCCTGCCGACAGGATACCATTGCATCACCGGACATTTTGCGACAATGCGATCCCATGCATGGTAAACTGGTGAACCTCATCGAACTCGCGCACGTCGTCGACCTGCTTGATCGGTTCGCGGGGCGGTTGATCGTCGACAGGTCGCTTCAGTTGGCGGGACTCGATCGCACGATGCTCGGCGGTGTGGCCGGTTTCATCCCCTATGCGTCTGAAGCCGTCCTAATCGACTCGGTCGCCCGTGCGATCGGCGACCGCCACCTCGGCGCGCGTATCGGGCGGGCCTTCGACTATTCGACCTATGGCGCTTATTCACATTTCGTGCTGGGCGCGCCGGATCTGGCCTCGGCATTTGAACGGGGGCGGCGAGCCTTGCTGTTTACGCATCCCGGCTCGGAGATCACCCTGCGAGAGACCGCAACGCATCTGGTCGTTGGACGCGATTCCAAAGGCCTGTCCGTGGTCGGGCATCACCACCTTGACGAAGGCGCGCTGTTTGTCATCGGCAAGGTCGCCCGCCATTTCCTGGGCTCCGATTGGACGCCGGATTGGGTCGAGGTGCCGGAAACCCACGCCCGCGAAATCGCGGTCCTTGGAGATCTCTCGGGGACCACGATCCGCGCAGGTGCCCAGGTGCCGGGCGTCGCCATTCGCCTGACGGACCTCGCGGCGCTCAACCCCGGTCCACCGCAACCCGAAAGAACAATGACCCTCGGCGAGTTGGGATTCCTGATGAACATCGCGCCGGCTCAAACCATGGAAGAAGCCGTGGTTCAGATGTTGACCATCACATCCGCAACCGGCCAGACGGATGAGCGCACCATCGCCCGGTTGCTTGCCATCGGACCGAGGTCTCTCCAACGCGCCTTGAGGGACCAGGGCACGACCTTTCGCCAGGTCCGGGCGCGGGTCGTCTCGGATCGTGCACGGTCGCTTCTTTCGGAAACGGACATGCCCCTCGCCGAGATCGGCAAGCTGTTGGGATACTCAGATCCGAGAAGCTTCCGGCGAGCCTTCAAGGATGCAACAGGGCTTTCCCCGAGCGCTTTCCGGAAGGCTGAACAAGCACAATGAACAATGGGCGGATGTCAGGCTCAACCGTTCCAAAGCAACCGGATTGCGGGCGATTGCTGAGATGCTGCTACAGATGGCATAGTCGTCCACTGCCCCGTCGACTCGAAGCTAAGCTGTTGGCAGTAGCTTTTGAGATCCGCAATTCTGAACGGCAGATATGTAGCCATCTCGGTCATCGGAGCGTTGCTCACCGAAAGCCTGAAGACCGCCCTTGTCGACCAATGCTGCGCTCGGAATATGCCTGCATGGGGCTCATCGCGGTCGTTCGCCGTGTGAAGCATGAATGACTGGCTTGGGCCGAGGGTGTGTGAAAACTCCGCGCCATGATATCCTTTTCGTGCAGGCGGGAGGGGTTTCA
>NZ_JBHTJT010000006.1:0-388521 GCF_042676185.1 Tropicimonas aquimaris
GGCCCCGGCGCCGCGGCGCTTCCCGGGGGTGGACCTCACCGCCTGGATGGATGGCTGCGCGACGCCCGAGGGGCACCTGCGGATCGGGCTTGCCCATGGCGGGGTGCTCGACTTCGGCAGCGACGACGGCGTGTCGGAGACGATCGCGCCCGACCGCGCCGCCCGCGCCCGGCTCGACTACCTCGCGCTTGGCGACTGGCACGGGCTCTGGCAGCTGAACGAGCTGACCCGCTATTCCGGCACGCCCGAGCATGACCGGTTCAAGCACGAGGGGCGCGGCGCCTGCCTCGCGGTGACGCTCGCCGGCCCCGGCGCGCTGCCGGTGGTGGAGGAGATCTCCGTCGGCCGGTTCGACTGGCGCCAGCCGGTGCTCCGGATCACGCCCGAGACGCAGGCCGACCTGGAGGCGCTGCTGCCGCCCGACCGGCTGGCCTGGAAGGACACGCTGGTCCGGCTCACGATGACCGGCTGGATCCGCCTGCCCGACCGGCTGGCGCTGATGGAGGACATCGAGCGGCTGAAGCCGGAGTTCTGTCACTTCGCGGTGGTGGAGGACCAGCTGCAGACCGACTACAGCCCCGACGATCTCGACGAGATCGCCCGCAGCGGCGCGCTCCGTATGGCGGCCGACGAGCTTCAGCAGGCGGCCAACGATGCGAGCCTCGCGCAGCGCGATCGCGCCATCGCGGAAGCGGCGCTCAACCGGCTTTACGGCTTCGTCAAGCGGGGTGCGGCATGAAACTCCTCTCGATCCGCCTGCACAACGTCCGCCGCTTCACCACGCCCGTCGAGATCGGCGGCATCGGCCCGGGCCTGAACGTGCTGAGCGCGCCGAACGAGACCGGCAAGTCCACCGTGTTCGACGCGCTGCACGCGCTGTTCTTCAAGGATCGCAAGGCCTGGGACAAGGAGCTGCGCGCGCTCCAGCCCCATGTCGGGGGCGATCCGGAGGTCTCTGTCACGCTGGAGAGCGGCGGCCAGACCTATCGCATCGAGAAGTCCTGGACCAAGGGGCGGCGCGGCGAGATCCGCGTGTTCCGCGACGGGCACCTGGCGCACCAGGCCGACGATGCGGAGGCTTGGCTGGCGGGCCTCCTCAAGGCGCCGAAGGATGGCGGGCCGGCGGGGCTGCTCTGGGTCCGGCAGGGCTTGCTCGGGCTTGCCGACGGCAAGGAGACCGAGACCGCCCGGCGCGACCTCGCCACCTCCGTTACCGGCGAGATCGAGGCGATGACCGGCGGGCGGCAGATGGACGACATCCTGCGCCACTGCAGGTCGGAGCTCGACGGTTACGTGACCAGCCGCGGCGCCAGGAAGGGCGGCCCGCTGGACGACGCGGAGACGCGCGTCGCGACGCTGGAGGCGCGGGAGGCCGAGCTCCGCGCCAGGGCCGCCGCGTTGCGCCATGACCTCGACAACCGGTCGCGCCTGCGCCGCGAGCTGGAGGGCCTGAACGACCCCGAGGAGGCGGCGCAGCGGCAGCAGAAGCTCGGCGAGGCCGAGGCCGCCCACGCCGCCGCGCTGCGCCACGCCGAGGATCTCGACCGCGCCCGCGCCGCCGAGCAATCGGCGCGGCTGGCGCTGGAGAATCATGAGGCGGCGACCGAGCGGCTCGAAGCGCAGCTTGCCGAGGCCAGCGAGGCCGCGGCCCATATGGCCGAGGCCGAAGAGCGCCTGGCCGCCGCGTGGAAGGTTCTGAGCGGGAAGGACGCGGCCTGGGAGGCGGCCCGCACGGCGCACGAAGCCGCGACCAAGGAGGCCGATGCGGCGACCAGCCGCCATCGCCGCGCGCTCAAGGCCGAACAGGCCGCGCAGGCGGCAACCCGGCGGCAGGAACTGGATCAGCGCCTCGCCGCGGCTACCGACCGCCGCAGGCAGGTCGAGACCCTCGCGGCGCTGGCGCAGCAGGGCCTGAGCGCCGATGGGTTGCAGCAGATCGAGGCGCTGGCCCTGGAGCTATCGGTGGCCCGCAAGGCGCTGGAGACCGCCGCGCCGGCGGTGGTGATGCGCTATGCCCAGGGCCGTGGCGACGGCGTCTCGCTGGACGGCCGCCCCCTGCCCGACAACACCCGCATCGCCCTGCCCGAGGGCGGACGGCTCGACATCGCCGGGATTGGCGCGCTGCATGTTCACCCGGGCGCCGGCGCCGACGGCAGCTCGGTCGAGACGGCGCTGGCCGAGCTGGACACCGCGCTGGTCGAGCACGGCCTTGCCAGCCTCGACGAGGCGCGCCGGTCCGCTCGCGACCGGGCGGCCTCCGAGGTTGCCCTGCGCGAGGCCCGGGCGGCGCTGAAGCTCGCGGCCCCGGACGGGCTGGAGGCGCTGCAGGCCGCGCTCGCCGCCCTCCCCGCCCCGGTCGAGGCGGAAGACGGGCTGCCGGGCGTCGCCGAGGCCGAGCAGGCGGAGATCGCCGCGCGGCAGGCGCTTCAGACCGCGGCAACCGCCCTCGAATCCGCGCGGCGTGCGGCCGAGGAGGCCCGCCAGGCGGAGGCCCGGGCGTCGATGGCCGGAGAGAGCGCCGCGGCGCGGGCCGAGCGCGCCGCCCTCGCCCTCGCCGGCAAGGAGGATCCGCAGGCCGCTCTGGACGGGCTGCGCGCCGCCCACCCCGCCCTCTCGCAGGCCGTTGAAGACGCCCGCGCGAGGCGCGCCGCGCTGGAGACCGATGCCCCCGATCTCGATGCCGCGCAAGCGACGCTGCAACGCCTGACTTCTGCCATGAAGGCGGCGGAGGCTCGGTCCCGACAGATTGAAAATGATTTGGCGGGACTGGAGTCCCGCATCGAGATCCAGGCAGGTGAAGCGGTGGACGAGGAATTGTCCGAGGTGCAGGGGCAGCTCGAGGCGGCGCGCGCGCAGCATGACGCGGTGCGCTTCGAGGTCGACGTGCTGCAACGTCTCTCAGGCGCGCTCGAACGCGCCCGCACGGAGGCGCGCGACCGCTACGTGCAGCCCGTCCTGGCCGAGCTGGAACCCCTGGTCCGGATGATCTGGCCCGAGGCCGAGCTGCGCTTCGACGCCGACACGCTGCTGCCCGCGGGTCTCTCCCGCACCGGCACGGAGGAGCCCTTCGACGTGCTCTCCGGCGGCACCCAGGAGCAGATCGCGCTCCTCGTCCGCCTCGCCTTCGCCCGCATCCTCGCCCGCTCCGGCACCCCCGCGCCGGTCATCCTCGACGACGCCATCGTCTACACCGACGACGACCGCATCGAGGCCATCTTCGACGCCCTCACACGACAGGCAAACGACCTCCAGATCATCGTCCTCTCCTGCCGACAGAAAGCCTTCCGAGATCTCGGCGGCACAGCACTCGCTATCCGGCCAGTGGTGGCGGGTTGAAGCGTCGATGAAGGGGACGAACGGCAAGGTCTGCCCGGTGTGCGACGGCCGGTGGCGCGGCGGCATTGCAGCGCCGCACCACGTCGCCGACTGGTCGCTGCTCGGCGCGGCCGACCAGCAGGCGATGCTGGCCGAGCTTGGCCGCCAGTTACACGCAGGCGCGTCCTTCACGGTCGACGAGATCGGCGGGCACCTCGTCTTCCGCATCGCGGCGCGGGACGGCCGGATCGCGCCTCGCCTCGTCACCGGCGGGCAGGACCCGCTCTTCGCCCATCTCGTCGGCCATATCGACCGGTCGGATCACATCGACCTCGCCGTGGCCTTTGCCCTCGAAAGCGGCATCGCCCTGTTGCAACCCTACCTGAGCGACCTGCTCGAGCGGGGCGGCCGGTTGCGGCTCGTGGTGGGAGATTACCTCGACGTGACTGAACCCGCCGCATTGCGGCGGCTCTGCGACCTGACGGGCGCGGCGCAGATCCATGTCTACCAGACCGCGGGCGGCAGCTTCCATCCCAAGGCTTGGCTGTTTCGGGCGCAGGACGGCGGCGCCGCGATCGTGGGCAGCTCGAACCTGAGCCGCACCGCCCTGACCGATGGCGTGGAATGGAACCTGACCGTCGCCGGCGACGGCGCCTGGCAGCCGGTGCGCGACGCATTCGAGGCGCTGCTGCGCGATCTGCAGGTGAAGCCGCTGACGCCGGAATGGATCGACGGCTACGCCGCTCGCAGGCGGAGCATGCCCCTCCCCAGGGCCGCCCGCCGGATCGTGGAGGACGAGCCGCCGCTCGACCGCCCGGAGCCGCACGAGATCCAGCGGGAGGCGCTGGCCGCGCTTGCACGCAGCCGGGCACAGGGACAAAGCGCCGGGCTCGTCGTCCTCGCCACGGGCCTCGGTAAGACATGGCTTTCCGCATTCGACAGCGAGGGGTTCGCCCGCGTGCTCTTTGTCGCGCACCGGGAGGAGATCCTGACCCAGGCCATGGCGACGTTCCGGCGGATCCGGCCGGAGGCGCGGTTCGGCACCTATTCCGGCAAGGACAAGGAGGACGGCGAGGTCGTGTTCGCCTCGATCCAGACGCTGGCCAAGGCACAGCACCTGCGGCGCTTCGATCCCGAGGCTTTCGACTACATCGTGGTCGACGAGTTCCACCACGCCGCCGCCGGCACCTACCGCCGCCTGATCGACCATTTCCGCCCGCGCTACCTTCTCGGGCTCACCGCGACGCCCGACCGAACCGATGGCGCGGACCTGCTGGCGCTCTGCGGGGACAACCTCGTCTTTCGCAGCGACCTGCAAGAGGGCATCGCCCGGGGTTTCCTCGCGCCGTTCCGGTATTTCGGCTTGCCGGACGAGATCGATTACGCCCAGATCCCCTGGCGCAGTTCCCGTTTCGACGAGGCCGCCCTGACCGAGGCCCTCGCCACCCGCGCCCGGGCACAGAACGCGCTGGAGCAATTCCGGGCGCATGGCAACGGGCCCGCGATCGGGTTCTGCGTCTCCCGCCGTCATGCCGAGTTCATGGCCGGTTTTTTCAAAGCCGCAGGGCTGCGGGCATTGGCCGTGCACTCCGGCGAGGGCTCCGCGCCGCGCACTTCCTCGCTCGAGGCGCTCGGCCGGCACGAGATCGACATCCTCTTTGCCGTCGACATGTTCAACGAGGGCGTCGACGTGCCGAACATCGGCACCGTGCTGATGCTGCGCCCGACCGAAAGCGCGATCCTGTTCCTGCAACAGCTTGGGCGCGGCCTGCGGCGGTCCGGAGACAAGGTGCTGCGAGTGATCGATTATATCGGCAACCACCGGGTGTTTCTGACCAAGGCGCGGGCGCTGCTGGCGGCGGGAGACGGCGACCGTTCTTTGTCCCAGAGGCTGGACGCGGTTGCGGATGGCACGCTCGATCTGCCGCCGGGCTGCGAGATCACCTACGACCTGAAGGCCATCGACATGTTGCGCGAGATGCTGCGCACAACCGATGCGCAGGATGAGGCCGAAGCCTGGTATCGCGTGCATGTGCTGCGACAGGGGCGCAGGCCGAGCGCGACGGAATTCGCCCGCGCCGGGTTCGACCCGGGCCGGACCGGACACGGGGGGGTGGGCAGATTTTCTACGCGACATGGGAGAAGACCTGCTCGATGCGGACCGGCTGCCCGGCGACCTGTTGAGGCAGCTCGAGCGCAGCCGCTTCGCGGCGCCCGCGCATCCCGCCCTCGCGGCGGCGCTGGCCACGGAGGGCGCGTTGCCGGAATCCAGACTTGGTGCAGCGGTCGACGCACGGCTTGCACGGTCGGGGCACCCTGCGGCCTCGACCGATGACGTCGCGGCTGCGCGCAACTTCTGGCGGATGACGCCCTTGGTCCGCGCGGGTGACGGAGCGCTTGCCCTCGCCCGCCCGGTCTCTCCTCCGGGGAAAGTGCTGATCGAGGAGATTGTGGACTGGCGGCTGGACGGGTTTGCACCCGCCGAGACCGCGCCGGCCGTCGCCGCCGAACCGGCCGCACCCTTCATCGCCGGCCCCCGGCTCTGGCATGAATACATGCGCGAAGAGATCCCGCCGCTCTTCGATGCGGCCTTCTCGCCGGGCAACTGGAACTCCGGGATCGTGAAGATCGAGGGCGGGCTCGTCCTGCTGACCACGCTGAAAAAGGGCGGTCTTGCGCAGGGCAACCATTACGAGGATCATTTCCTGTCCGCTGACAGGTTCCAGTGGCAAAGCCAGACCAGCACGAGAAAGGACAGCGCGCGCGGACGCATCCTGAGCGGTCAGGCGGAGGGCACGGTGCACCTCTTCGTCCGGGCCTCCAGGCTGCGCGGCACCACCGCCGCCCCGTTCCTCTACCTCGGTGTGCCGCGCTTCCGTTCCTGGGAGGGCGAGCGGCCGATCACCATCGAATGGGACCTGCAGGCGCCGGTGCCGGCCGAATTCCACAAGGTGCTGGGCGTGCCGGCCCTCTAGCTCCTCGCCGCCGCGAGCGTCAGAGTTGGCTTCCTATCGGCAACGTTCCGTAGACCTTGCTGACGAAGACCTCCCAGGGCGTGGACGCCGGCACCTGGCGATGGACCACGATCGTGCCGTCCTCGCCCCGCGCCAGCCAGGCCACGTTGCCCCCCTCGTCGAGCCGGACCTCGTAGGCCGAGCGCGCGATGTTGGCGCGGAACATGGCCACGGCCTCCCGTGAGAGCGGTTCGGAGTCGATCAACACGCCCATCTCGTTGTTGATCCAAACCGAGCGCGGGTCCCAGTTGAAAGAGCCAACGAACAGGTAGCGCCCGTCGATAGCGAAGGCCTTGGTGTGGAGCGATGAATTCGACAGCCCCAGCCCGAGACTTTCGCGATCGGCGCGCTCGGTGTCGGGGCGAAGCTCCCATAGTCGGATGCCGGCCTCCAGCATCTCCTTTCGCGACCGCGCGTAGTGTCCGTAGACGGGGACCACGTCCGTCGAGGCGAGCGAGTTGGTCAGGATCTGCACTTCCACGCCGCGGGCGCTGATCCCCGACAGCAGGTCGACGCCGTTCTTGCGCGGGACGAAATAGGCCGAGGACACGTGCAGCTCCTCCTCTGCCGCGTCCAGCAGGGGCCTTATCCGCGCGGCCACGAAATCCTCCTGCCCGGACCGTCCGGACGCCTTTTCGATCGGGTCGGAGATCAGCGTCGCCGGCACCCAGTCCAGGCCGATGTCACGCGATGTGACGCCGTCCCGAATGGCGTGGTTGAGCGCATTTCCATAGGGGCTCCGGCGGGCGGTTTCGGCAAGGCCGGCCAGCCGTGCCCGCGCCTCGTCCAGCGTCAGCGGCTCTCCCCGATCGCCGACCACGACCTGCGCCGGCACGGCATAGGAGCTGTTCCAGTATTCATCGAACGCGGCGGACACGTCCTGCGCAATGGGCCCGGCGGCGAGCACGTCGAGATCGTTGTAGTTGCTGTCCTCCCGGGCCGCGAAATACTCGTCGCCGATGTTGCGCCCACCGACCAGCGTGACCGTGTTGTCAAAGGTCATGGACTTGTTGTGCATCCGCCGGTTCACCCGGTCGAACTCGAAGACCGAGGCGATGTTCTTGCCGAGCCCGCGGCGGAACGGGTTGAAGAGGCGGATATCGATGTTCGGGTGACGGTCGAGCGCGGCGCTCATGGCGTCGTACTGGGCCACGTCCATGTCGTCGAGCAGTAGCCGGACCCGCACGCCGCGGTCTGCCGCCTGCAGCAGGCTCCAGGCGAACAGGTGGCCAGAGGCGTCGTTGTGCAGCAGGTAATATTGCGCGTCGATGCTGCGCTCGGCCTTCTCCGCGAGGATCAGGCGCAGCGCGAGCGCCTCCGGCCCGTCGGACACCAGCCGGATGCCGGACCGGCCGTCATGCGGATCGCCCAGAGCGTCGGCCCGGCGGGACAGGAACGTGCCGCTGGGCTCCGACACCGCGCGTGTCACTGTTTTGGTGTAGCTTGCCGGCCGGCTCGCGCAGGCCATCAGCAGCCCGCCAAGCGTCAGTATGACTATGGCTTCGAACAGCCGGCGCAGCGCCCGTCTCCACTTTGCAGCTGTCACCGCTCCACCGGCCATCCGCCTTGTCAGATTCATCTGCCCCTCCCCGATCGCGCAGGCGCGCGCCCGCAAACCTAACCGGCTCTGGGTTGGGATGCCATACGGCAAGGGTGTGCTCCCGCCCGCCTTGCGGCGCGCGGGAGCTGAAAGGTGAAATTCCGAGAAACAGGCCAGAGCGGGCGCGCCGGTCAAGACCGGCAGACACCTTCGCTAGCCTGCCGTCTGTGCCTGTTCGGGCGAAAGCTCGTCCTGCAAGTTCTTGAAGAACTTGCCCGCGAGCTTCTTCGACGTGCTCAGAACCAGCCGGCTGCCAAGCTGGGCAATCTTGCCGCCGACCTCGGCCTTGGCGGTATAGGTCAGCAGTGTCTCCTCGCCTCGGTCCTCCAGCGTCACGTCGGCGCCACCCTTGGCAAAGCCCGCTGCCCCGCCCGTGCCCTCGCCGGTGAGCGAGAAGGCGGCCGGCGCCTGGCTCTGGTCGAGCACGACATTGCCTCCGAACCGCGCCTTCACCGGGCCGATCTTGAGCACCACCTTCGCCTCCAGCTCGGTGTCCGAATGCCGGATCAGTTCCTCGCAACCGGGAATGCAGGCCTTGAGCACCTCGGTGTCGTTGAGGGCCGCATAGACCTTGTCACGCGGGGCCGGGATGAGGATTTCTTCCTGAAGTTCCATGGGAATCCTTTCAGCAACAGGGAAACTTGACCCGGGCGAGCACGTTCGCCTGCTCCGTTCCGGGCTGTCGGAAAAGGGTCTTGGCGCGTCTGAGCATCTTCACCATTCTGCGCAACATCTCAAAGACCTTTCGTCTGGTTTGTAACGGGTTGAGCCGGACCGGCGCTTGGGCGCTGGCCGGCCCGCATCACCGCCACCAGCTCGGCCAGGATCGACAGAGCGATCTCCTCAGGTGTGATGGCGTGGATATCGAGTCCCGCGGGCGCCTTGACCGCGTCGAGCGCCTCGGGCTCGACGCCATCGGCCCGGAGCCGGTCGGCCAGGGTGGTGAACTTGCGGCGGCTGCCGACAAAGGCGATGTGGTCGGCCCCGGCCGAGAGCGCGGCCCGCAGCGCAGCCTCGTCGCCCTTGCCCTGGGTGGCCACGACGATGAAGCGTGCTGCGTCCCCGCCCACGTCCAGCGCGAAGCTGTCTGACACCCGGTCAGCCTCCGGCACGGCGCGGCCGGTCACACCCGGCGCGCAAAGCGTCCGGCGCAGGTCGAAGTGGCGGCCAAGCTCGACCAGCGCCAACGCCACCGGGCTCTCGCCGAGAACGACGAGCTCGGGCGCAGGCAGCACCGGCTCGACAAAGACATCCATCGAGCCTTTCGACGGGCAGCCGTTGCGGGCAAAGCGCACGCCGTCCCGGTTCTGGCCCGCCGAGACGCCCTGCGCCTCCAGCAGATCCTCCGGCCGGAGCGAGACGAATTGCGGCGTGCCGCTGACCAGCGCGTCGCGGGCCGCGCGCCCGATGGCGCCGCGGGCGCAGCCGCCGCCGATCCAGCCCTCAAGGATGGTGCCCTCCGCATCCAGCAGCGCCTTGGCGCCGGGCTTGGCGGATGTGGCATCGATGGTGCGCACCACGGTCGCCACGGCAAAGGCGCGGCCGCTGTCGCGCAGGCGCGCGAATTCCCGGTCGAGTTTTTGGGCAGAGGTCGGAAGTGTCGTCATAGCGTCCCCATTTCCGGTTCGAGGCGTGCTAGGGAGTCGAGCGTGTTGGCTGCGGCGAAGAGGTCCAGATGCGGCAGCGCGGCCGCCATGCCGCGCGCGACGGGCTCATAGCCGTCCCAGCCCTTGAGCGGATTGAGCCACACGATCCGGCAGCCACGGCGGCGCAGCCTGGCGAGCGCGGTGCCGGTCAGCTCGGGTGCCTCGCTGTCGTAGCCATCCGAGAGGATGAACACGACGCTGCGCCCGTCGACGAAGCGGCGCGCGTAGCTGCGGGCGAAGTGTTCGAGGTTGCGGCCGATCTGAGAGCCGCCACCGAAGCCGTCCGCCAGCAGCGTGATCCGGTTGAGCGCACGCAGCGGATCGTCGTCGCGCAGCGCCTCGGTGATCCGCACGAGGCGGGTGTGGAACAGGTAGGCGTCCGAGGCGGGATCGGCCCGCATCAGCCCGGCCACGAAGGCCAGGAAGGGCCGTGCATAGGGCAGCATCGAGCCGGAGACGTCGCAGATCACCGTGATGCGGACGGGCCTGTCGGGCCGGTTGCGATGCGCCAGTCGCACAGGCTCGCCTCCTGTTGCGATGCTGGCGCGGATGGTGCGGCGGAAGTCGATGGTCGCTCCCTTCCGCGCGGCCTTGCGCCGGCGGGAGCGCCGGTCGCGGATCGCGGCGCCGAGGCGGCGGGCGATCACCTCGGCCGCGTGGATGTCCTGCGGGGAGACCAAGTCGCGCAGATCCTTCTTCATCAGTTGCTGAATGCGGGATGCCACCAGCTTGCCCGTCCCCTCCGAGGCGGCCTCGCCGTCCGGCGTCTCCTCCGGGCTGTGCTGTCGTCCGGAAGCGGCGCTTCGGCCACCCTCGGCCTCCCGGGAGTTGCGGCTGTGGCGGGTCTGCGCGCTGTCCCCAGACGGCACCGCCTTCTGCCGCACCCTGCCCTTGTTCATCCAGTAGCTGTCGAAAAGCTCGTCGAAGGCCGCGATGTCCTGAGCGGTGCCGGCACAGACCGACTTGAGCGCCATCCGCGCCTCCGCCGGATCGACCGCGCGGACGACGGACAGCGCGTGCAGGGCCATGTCCGTCTCGGCGACGCCGAGATGGAAACCGTTGTCCCGCAGATGCGCGATGAAGCCGGCGACCCGACCACTGACGCCCGGATCACGGCCCGCAAACCGCGTGATGCGGCTGGACGGGCTCATGCCGCCTTCCCCACGAGACGGGCAGCCACTTCTGCCGGGATCGCGGCCCGGTCGGCCGCAGTCTTGAGCAGGGTTACGAGCGTGGCCTGCAGCGTCTCCGGATCGTCGGAAAGGTCGTTGATCCCAAGCCCGGATATCGCGGCGGCGAAATCCAGCATCTCGGCCACGCCCGGCACCTTCTCGAGGTCTTCCTTGCGCAGCGCCTGCACGAAGCCAACAATCTGGGCTGCCAGCAGCGGCTCGATCCCGGGGCTGCGCCGGTTCAGGATCTCGAGTTCGGTCTTGCGGTCGGGGTATTCGACGTAGGAGTAGATGCACCGTCGGCGCAGCGCATCCGACAGGTCGCGGGTGCCGTTGGCCGTCAGGATCACATGCGGGCGCGAGGTGGCGGTGATGGTGCCGAGTTCGGGCACCGTGATCTGGAATTCGGCAAGAACCTCCAGCAGGTAGGCCTCGAATTCCTCGTCGGCGCGGTCGATCTCGTCGATCAGCAGCACCGGGGGCTTGGGCCGCCGAATGGCCTGCAGGAGCGGACGTTCGAGCAGGAATTCCTCGGAAAAGATCCTCTGCTCCACCGTGCGCCCGGTCTGGCCGTCCTCGGCAGAGGCGCGGATCGCCAGCAATTGCCGTTGGTAGTTCCACTCGTAGATCGCCTGCGCGGCGTCGAGCCCCTCGTAGCACTGGAGCCGGATCAGCTCCGTGTCGAGCACCGACGCGAGGGTGCGCGCCACCTCGGTCTTGCCGACCCCCGCCGCGCCTTCGAGCAGCAGCGGACGGCCCAGCGAACCGGCAATATGCAGCGCCATCGCCAGGTCGGGCGATGCAACATAGCCCTTCGCCGCGAAGGCTTCCTGCAGGCTTTTCCAGTCTTGCATGGTGAATGCGCGGGGCCGCCGGGGCCGCCCCGCCTCCCTTTTCAGCCGTGAAGGCCGAGGTCGTGGGCGATCTTCCACACCCGCCACTGGTCGTGGGGCATGTGGGCCTGCCGCAGCCCGAAGGCGCGGAAGGCGTCGTGCACCGCGTTGGAAAAGGCCGGCACGCCGCCCACGTTCGGGCTTTCGCCCACGCCCTTGGCGCCGATCGGGTGATGCGGGCTGGGCGTTTCGGTGTGGTCGGTGGTGTAGGTCGGCGTTTCCCAGGCGGTCGGGATGAAGAAGTCCATGAAGGTCGCCGTCTTGTGGTTGCCGATCTCGTCGTAGGCGATCTCCTGCCCCATCGCGATGGCCAGCGCCTCGGTCAGGCCGCCATGCACCTGCCCCTCGATCACCATCGGGTTGATCCGGGTGCCGCAATCGTCCAGCGCATAGAACTGCCGGATCTCGTGCACGCCCGTATCGACGTCGATCTCCATGACGCAGATGTAGGCGCCGAAAGGATAGGTCATGTTCGGCGGGTCGTAGTAGCTGACCGCCTCCAGCCCCGGCTCGACGCCCGGGATTGCCTGATTGTAGGCGGCGTAGGCGATCTCGGCCATGGTCTTGAACCGCTCCGGCGCGCCCTTGACCACGAAGCGGTCGACGTCGAACTCCACGTCGTCGTCATGGACCTCGAGCAGATAGGCCGCGATCATCTGCGCCTTGGCGCGGATCTTGCGGCCGGCCATCGCGGTGGCAGCCCCGGCAACCGGTGTGGACCGGGAGCCATAGGTGCCGAGGCCATACGGAGCGGTGTCCGTATCCCCTTCCTCGATCGTGATGGAGTCAGCAGGTATGCCGATCTCGCTTGCCAGGATCTGGGCGAATGTGGTGGCGTGCCCTTGCCCCTGGCTGATCGTCCCCAGACGCGCGATGGCCGACCCCGTGGGATGCACCCGGATTTCGCAAGAGTCGAACATCCCCATCCCGAGGATGTCGCAATTCTTGACGGGCCCGGCGCCCACGATCTCGGTGAAATGGGTAAGCCCGATGCCCAGCAGCTTGCGCGTCTCGCCCCGCTTGAAGGCCTCCACGCGCTCGGCCTGCTCCCGCCGCAGGCCCTCGTAGTCGACGGCCTTCAGCGCCTTGTCCCAGGCCGTGTGGTAATCGCCGCTGTCATATTCCCAGCCCAGAGCACTGGTGTAGGGGAACTGATCGGCGCGGATGAAGTTCTTGGCGCGCAGTTCGGCGGCATCCATGCCCAGTTCGATGGCCAGCACCTCGATCATCCGCTCGATGAAATAGGCCGCCTCGGTCACCCGGAAGGAGCAGCGATAGGCCACGCCCCCCGGCGCCTTGTTGGTGTAGACCCCGTCCACGCCCACATAGGCCACGGGGATATCATAGGAGCCCGTGCAGATGTGGAAGAAGCCGGCCGGGAACTTCGTCGGGTCGGCGCAGGCGTCGAATGCGCCGTGGTCGGCCGTAACTTGGCAATGCAGGCCGGTGATCTTGCCGTCCCTGGTGGCGCTGATCTTGCCCTTCATCCAGTAGTCCCGGGCAAAGGCGGTGGCCATCAGGTTGTCCATCCGGTTCTCGATCCACTTCACCGGCTTGCCGGTGACAATGGAAGCAACGATCGAACAGATATAGCCCGGGTAGACCCCGACCTTGTTGCCGAAGCCGCCACCGATATCGGGCGAGATCACTCGGATGTTGTGCTCCTCGATGCCCGAGAGCAGCGAGGCCACGGTGCGCACCACGTGCGGCGCCTGGAAGGTGCCGTAGACGGTCAGCTTGCCGTTCACCTTGTCCATCGAGGCGACGCATCCGCAGGTCTCCAGCGGGCACGGATGGGTGCGGTGGTAATAGACCATCTCCTCGGCCACGACCTCGGCGCTTTCGATCGCCTGGGTCGTCGCGGCCTCGTCGCCTTCCTCCCACAGGAAGATGTGGTTGTGGTGCCGGCGAGCGCCGTGAGCGCCTTCGGTCTGGTCCGCGATATCCTCGCGCAGCACCACGTCCGATTTCAGCGCCTCGAACGGGTCGGTCAGGACGGGCAGTTCCTCGTACTCCACCTCGACGGCGGCGATCCCGTCGGCGGCGGCGTAGCGGTCGGTCGCCACGACAAAGGCGACCTCCTGGCCCTGGAACAGCACCTTGCCGTCGGCCAGAACCATCTGCTTGTCGCCGGCAAGCGTCGGCATCCAGTGCAGGCTGAGCGGCTCGAGATCCTTCGCCGTCAGCACGGCAAGCACGCCGGGCACCTTCAGCGCCTCTTCGGTGTGGATCGCCTTCACCCGGGCGTGGGCATAGGGCGAGCGCACGAAATCGCCAAAGATCATGCCGGGCAGCTTCACGTCGTCGACGTAGTTGCCCTTGCCCTGGGTGAACCGCGCGTCCTCGACGCGCTTGCGGGAACAGCCGAGGCCCTTGAGGCCGGCGACCCGCTGCTCGCGGGTTGGGGGTGCCTGGTCGTTCATTCTGCGGCCTCCTTCGCGGCGTTCATCTCGGCCGCGGCTGCGAGGATGGATTTGACGATGTTCTGGTAGCCCGTGCAGCGGCAGAGGTTGCCGGCCATGCCGAAGCGCACCTCCTCCTCGGTCGGGTTCGGGTTCTCCTGCAGCAGCCGGTAGGCCCGGGTGATCATGCCCGGCGTGCAGAAGCCGCACTGAAGCCCGTGGTGCTCGCGGAAGCTCTGTTGCAGCACGTGCAGCGCATCGGGGTTCCCGATCCCCTCGATGGTGGTGATCTCGGCCCCGTTGGCCTGGGCGGCGAACACGGTGCAGGATTTCACCGACTTGCCGTTCAGGTCGACCGTGCAGGCCCCGCAATGGGAGGTTTCGCAGCCGATATGCGGTCCGGTGATCCCGAGCTTCTCGCGCAGCACGTGGATCAGGAGTTCGCGCGGCTCGGCGAGCAGTTCGTGGTCCTCGCCGTTGACCTTCAGCTGGATGTGCATCTTGCTCATGTCTCTCTCCTTCAGGCCCGCGACCAGGCGCGTTCGATGGCGCGCGCAATGATCACGCCGGCAACGTGACGCTTGAATTCGACGGGGCCGCGGTTGTCCTCCATCGGGTCGATCTCCTCCAGCGCGGCGGCGACGGCGGCCTTCACGGCAGCGGCGTCACAGGCGGTGCCGACGAGTGCCGCGCCCGCGGCCTCGGAGAACACCGGCACATCGCTGAGGTTGGTCATCGCGATCGCGGCCGTGGCGCATTCACCGCCCTGCTTCGAGAGCTGCACGGCGCAGGCAGCGGTCGCATAGTCGCCAATCTTGCGCTTCTGCTTCTCATAGGCATAGCCGCCCGTCGGCGCGGCAAAGGTAATGAGGGTCAGAAGCTCCTCGTCCTCCCGCTCCGTCATGTAGGCGGCCTCGTAGAAGTCACGCGATGCCACGTCGCGGCTGCCATCGGGGCCAACCAGCGTGAAGGTCGCGTCAAGGCACTGCATCAGCCCCGGCATGTCGTTGCCCGGGTCTCCGTTGGCGACGTTGCCGCCGATGGTGCCGATATAGCGCACCTGCGGGTCCGCGATCTGCAACGCCGCCTCGCGCAGGATCGGCGCGGCCTGGGCCAGCACGTCGTTGGTGATCAGCTCGTTCTGGGTCGTCATCGCCCCGATCGAGACCTTGCCGCCCGCGATCGAGATCCCCTTGAGCTCTGCGATGTCCTGAAGGTCGACGAGATGGTCCACGGAGGCCATCCGGAGCTTCATCATCGGGATCAGGCTGTGGCCGCCCGCAAGCGCCCGCGCGCCGTCCCCGTGTTCCTGCAACAAGGCAATCGCCGACGCGACATCTGCCGGCCGATGGTAATCGAAAGCCGCTGGTATCATCTGGTGTCCTCCCTTGGGCGGGCATGCCCGCTTGGTCGAGAGATTAGAGGGCTTTCATGCGACGCATCGCGGTCTTGAACCGGCGCCTCCACTTTGCTCACGAAATGCGAATGGGCTGCACGAGTTGCGCATCTCGTGAGCGCGCCCTTGTTTTGCAGGGCGTTCGGCGCAGCCCGGCGGGTATGCGCCTGATCTGGGAGTGACGCTCAGATGCCGAGGATCTCGCGCACCTCGGGCAGGCGCGAGCGGCTGACCGGTACCTTGGGCAGCGACCGGACGTTGTCGAAATAACAGACGCCCGAGTCCTTGCGCCGCTCGAACCCGGTCACGAAGGCACGGTTCACGAGGTAGCTCCGGTGAGTGCGAAGGAACACCTCCTCCGGCAGGCGGGAGGCGGTTTCGGTGATCGACCAGGGGCAGAAGAACTTGTCCTCGCCGACATAGAGCATCGTGTAATGCCCCTCCGCCCGCACCGCCGCGATCTGCTCGGGCGCCACGAAGCGGGTGCGGCCGTCCTTCTCGTAGGGCACGCGAACGGCGGTGGCGGCACGCGGCTCCGCCGGTTGGGCGAGGGGCGCGGCGGGTGCAGGCTCGGCGACGGGTTCCGGCGCGCGGGCGGTCTCCGGCGCAGGCTCTGCCGCCTGATCAGCCTGCGAGAAGCTCACTCCGGTCAGCAGGAAGGCGCCGGAGATCACGAAAACGGTCAGGGTCACGCCGAAGGCCAGGAATTCGTTACTCATCCAGGTCATCTCCGTCTCGCCCACCTCCTGCGAGACGAATCCGGTGCCCTGCATGGCGATGAAATGCACCGCGAAGACCGCGAGGCCGAAGCCGACCGTCCCAAGGACGATGTTGCGCGAGCCTCGCCGGCTGTAGGCCAGCGCCACCGCGCTGACGCTGAGCGCGACCGAGGCCGCGACAGCGAACGCGATGCCCCCGAGCGAATAGACCGGCCGGCAGATCTGCATTCCCGACATTCCGATGTAATGCATCGCCGGGATGCCAAGCCCGATGATGCCGCCCGCCAACGCGATCCGTCCCGGCGAACGCTTGCCGAAATGCAGCAGCAAAAGTGCCAGGCCGACGATCAGGATCGCCACCAGCGCCGAGATCAGCGTGACCAGCGCGTCGTAGTAGAAGGCTATCGGCAGACGCATTCCCAGCATCGCCACGAAATGCATCGACCAGATGCCGCCCCCGAGGCAGATGGCGGCCATGCTGACCACCAGTTTGCGGCGCGGCGCCGACAGCCGCGAGGCGCCCTGCAGCAGCGACAGCCCGGTAAAACCGGCCATCAAAGCAACCGCAAGCGACGCCAGCACCAGCCGGGTGTCGTAGCTGTATTCGAGCAAGTTCGTGTCCTCCCCGGGAAGCCGGGCTCGGCTCACGGCTCCCCGATGACACTATTTGCGGAGGACGGCGCGGCGTCAACGGGGGCGCGGCGCCCCTGCCCCACGGGCCCGCAAGAACGGTCCGGGGGACGAAGCATTCCGGCGGCTATCTGCCGCGATAGAGCAGCGAGATCCCGTCGGCGAAGACATGCACCTTCTCGGGCTGGGCCGCCAGCCGCAGGGTCTTGCCCTTCAGGCCGCGATGGATGCCTGGCAGCTTGGCGATCACCGGTTCCTTGCCCTCGTGCTCGGGCACGAAGAACAGCAGCGTCACCTCGCCGAGATTTTCCTGCACGTCGACCGTCGCGGAAAAGGCATTGTTGGGGTCATCGGTGAACTGCATGTCCTCGGGCCGGATGCCGACGTTGACGCGCCGCCCCATGTCTGCCTCGACCGAGGGATAAGCCGATACGACGATGCCGTGATCTCCCTCCAGCCGTACGCTGGTGCGCTCGCCGGTGCCGACGATCTCGCCGGGCAGCAGGTTCATCGCGGGCGAGCCAATGAACTGCGCCACGAACTCGTTCTGCGGCGTCTCGTAGAGCTCCAGCGGCGTGCCGACCTGGCTGATCCCCTTGTCGGCCAGCACGACGATCCGGGAGGCGAGCGTCATGGCCTCCACCTGGTCGTGGGTGACGTAGATCATCGTGCGGTCGGGCATGCTCTCCTTGAGCTGGGCGATCTCCAGCCGGGTCGCGACCCGCAGCGCGGCGTCGAGGTTGGAAAGCGGCTCGTCGAAAAGGAAGACCTTGGGATCGCGCACGATGCAGCGCCCGATCGCCACCCGCTGCCGCTGGCCGCCCGAAAGCGCCTTGGGGAGCCGGTCGAGATAGGGGGTGAGCTGCAGGATGTCTGCTGCCTTGCGCACCGCCGTGTCGATCTCCGCCTTGCTCTTGTTCGCCAGTTTCAGCGCAAAGGCCATGTTGTCGTAGACCGTCATGTGCGGATAGAGCGCGTAGGACTGGAATACCATCGCGATGCCGCGCTGCGCGGGCGGCACATCGTTGACGACCTGCCCGTCGATCTGCAACTCGCCGTCGCTGATCTTCTCGAGACCGGCGATCATCCGCAGGAGCGTGGACTTGCCACAGCCGGACGGCCCGACAAAGACGATCAACTCGCCCGCGTCAATGTCCAGGTTGATGCCCTTCAGCACTTCGACCTCGCCATAGCGCTTGCCGACATCGGTGAGTTTCAGTCCGGCCATTTCCAGCTCTCCCCAGCTCAGGCAGTCCGTTCGACGGCGAAGGCCGCCTGGTAGGGCGGCAGGGTGATGCCGCCATCTTCGAAAGTCGAGGTGAAGGGCGTGCCCTTGTCCTGCATCCATTCGCCCGCCGGCAGCGGCGCTCGCCGCGCCTTGTCCGACAGGTTGAAGGCACAGAAGACGCGGGTCCCATCGTGGGCGCGGATGAAGGACAGGAACTGCTCCTCCGCCGTCACGGCCTCGAAACTCCCCTTCACGATCGCCGGGTGCGATTTCCGGAACGCGATCATCTGGCGGTAGAAGGCGAGCATGCTATCGGGGTCGTCCTCCTGCACGTTCACCGCGTGGTTCAGGTGCTCCACCGCCATCGGCAGCCAGGGCTTGCCCTCGCTGAAGCCGCCGTTCTGCTGGTCCCGGTTCCAGGGCATGGGCGTGCGGCAACCGTCACGGCCGCGGAACTTGGGCCAGAAGCGCTTGCCGTAGGGGTCCTGCAGGTCCTCGTAGGCGACATAGACCTCCTCGAGCCCGAGTTCCTCGCCCTGGTAGAGGCACACCGAGCCGCGCATCGAGAGCATCACGCCCGCGAGCACCCGCGCCAGTTGCGGTGTCAGGCTCCAGCGGGACACGTAGCGCGGCACGTCGTGGTTCGAATAGGCCCAGCAGGCCCAGCCGTCCGGCGCGATTTCGTCAAATCGCGTCAGCGTGTCCGCCACATACGTTCCGCTCGGGAAGGCATTGGAGAGAAATGCAAAATCGTAGCACATATGAAGCCGGTCGTTGCCGGCTGTGTACTCTGCCTGCACCTCCATGCCGCGCTGGCTCTCGCCGACTTCGCCGACCGAGGTAATGGCGCCGTATTCGTCCATCACCTTGCGCAAACGGGTCAGGAAGGCGATGTTCTCGGGCTGGGTCTTGTCGTAGAGGTGGTTCTGGAAGTTGTAGGGGTTTACCGCAGGCGCGGTCTTGTCGTTGATCTCTTCGGGCTTCAGCGCAGGATTGTCCCGCAACTGCTTGTCGTGTACATAGAAATTCACCGTGTCGAGGCGGAATCCATCTACCCCACGGTCGAGCCAGAAGCGGGCCACGTCCAGCAGCGCATCCTGCACCTTGGGCTCGTGGAAGTTCAGGTCCGGCTGGTCGATCAGGAAGTTGTGCAGGTAGTACTGCATCCGTTCCCCGTCCCACTCCCAGGCCGAGCCACCAAAGATCGACAGCCAGTTGTTCGGCGGCGTGCCGTCGGGCTTGGGATCGGCCCAGACGTACCAGTTCGACCGCGCGTTGTCGCGGCTCTGGCGGCTCTCCTGGAACCAGGGGTGCTGCGAGGAGGTGTGCGAAAGCACGAGGTCGATCAACACCTTGAGCCCCAGTTCGTGGGCCCGCTGGATCAGCGCATCGAAATCGCCGAGCGAGCCGAACATCGGGTCGACATCGCAATAGTCGGAGACGTCGTAGCCGAAATCGAGCATCGGCGAGCGGAAGAACGGCGAGATCCAGATCCCGTCCACGCCCAGCGAGGCGATATGCGGCAGGCGGTGGATGATGCCTGCCAGGTCGCCGACGCCATCGGCGTTGGTGTCCTGAAAGGACCGCGGATAGATCTGGTAGATCACCGCGCCCCGCCACCAGTCCGCGTCACCGCGGCGGCTGTCCTGGGCGGCGGGGAAGTCCATGTGCGTTTCTACAAAGCTCATGTATGTCTCTCGTATCTGATTTACTTGACCGAGCCGGCCAGAAGGCCGCGCACGAGGTATCGCTGCATGGCAAAGAACACCAGGATCGGCACGGCCATGGAGATGAACGCCGCCGTGGCCAGGATCTCCCAGTCGCCGCCGCGGGTGCCCAGCATCTCGACGATCTGCCGGGTCATGACGGTCGTTTCGCCGGAACTGTCGATCAGGAACACCATGGCCACCAGCAGGTCATTCCAGGTCCAGAGGAACTGGAAGATCGCGAAGGAGGCCAGCGCCGGGAAGGAGAGCGGCAGGATGATCTTCACGAAGATCTGGAAGTCCGTCGCCCCGTCGACCTTGGCGTTCTCGATGATGTCGCGCGGCAGCCCGGCCATGTAGTTGCGCAACAGGTAGATCGCGAGCGGCAGGCCGAAGCCCGTATGGGCGAACCAGACCCCTAGGTAGCCTTTTCCTATGCCGATGGTGTTGTGGAATTTCAGCAGGGGGATCAGCGCCAGTTGAAGCGGCACCACGAGCAACCCGACCACGCAGGCGATCAGCAGCGCCCGGCCGGGGAATTCCATCCAGGCCAGCGCGTAGGCGGCGAAGGCGGCGATCAGGATCGGGATGATCGTGGAGGGGATCGTCACCGTCAGGGTAGAGAAGAAGGCCTTGGTCATGCCCTCTGAGTTGCGCGGGTCGAACAGCATGAACTCGTAGTTCGCAGTGGTGAACTCGGGCGGCGTCGTGGCCGTTACGAAGATCCGCTGGCCGCGCGAACCGGTAAAGGCCTCCGTGTTCACAAGCCGGAAGCTGCCGTCCGCGTTCAGCGTCAGCCTGCCGTCTTCGCCGAGATCGGCCGTCTCGCCGGCCGCATAGGCGTCGATTTCGCGCGAGGACACGCCCCAGTGGGCGATATCTCCCGCGGCACTTCCCTCGAAGACATTGCCCTCGATCACGAAGACCCCGCCCTGTTCGACCTGCTCGCTCGCCGACGGCGCGCGATAGACCGAGTTCTGCTCGGTCGGGAACAGCGCCTTCCACCATCCGGTCGACGAGATCTGGTCCGAGGTCCGGAAGGACGAGACGAAAAGCCCGACCGTGGGAAAGATCCACAGCAGCACGAGGAACAGAACGGAGACGTGAACCGCCCAGGTCAGCCCGGATTTGCGTCCTGCGATATTGTCCATCTGCCGGCCCTCCTACCGCATTTCCTTGCGCGCGTTGCGCACGTTCCAGACCAGGATCGGCGTGACGAGCAGCATGATGATCATCGCCGCCGCCGAGCCCACGCCCCAGTCGTTGGCCCGGAACATCTTGTCGTACATGTAATTCGCCAGCACCTGTGTGCCCCACTGGCCGTTGGTCATGGCGAAGACGATGTCGAAGACCTTCAGGACGGTCAGCGTGATCGTCGTCCAGACCACCACGATGGTCGACATGATCTGCGGCACCTTGATCTTGAAGAAGATCTGGAACGGCCCGGCGCCATCTACGATGGCGGCTTCGACCGTCTCTTCGGGGATGCCCCGGAGGGCGGCGGAGAGGATCACCATGGCAAAGCCGGTCTGGATCCAGATCAGCACCGCCATCAGGAACAGGTTGTTCCAGGGCGCCAGCTGCAACCAGTGCTGCGGCTCGCCGCCCATCGCGACCCAGATCGCGTTCAGCACGCCGATCTGCTCCACGTCGACGGGGCGGGCTTCGTAGACCAGTTTCCAGATCACCGAGGCGCCGACCATCGAGATCGCCATCGGCATGAAGATCAGCATCTTGGCGATGTTGCCCCAGGACAGTCGGTCGGTCAGCTGGGCCACGATCAGGCCGAAGGCGGTGGACATGGCGGGCACCACGATCAGCCAGAACATATTGTTTCCAAGGGCTTCGCGGAACTTCTGCTCACCGAACATGAAGGCGTAGTTGGCGAAGCCGATGCTGCCGTCGCGGGCAATCAGCGACAGGCGCAGGGTCTCGAACACCGGATAGGTCAGGTAAAGCCCGAGCGCGATCATCGCCGGGGCGAGGAACAGCCAGGGGCGAACCATGTTGGCGCGGGAGATGTTGTGGCCTGCGGAAAGCTCGCCGGTGGCGAACATGAAATCGGTGAGCCGCCAGAGCCCGACGACGACAGCCGCTCCCACGGCCAGCCAGAACAGCCAGGGCGCGGTGAAGCGCGCGTCCGACATCAGCAGCGCGGCGAGGATCAGGAGCGCCGGAACGGCAAGCAGGAAGATCTGCCCGAGCCGGCGCCGACGGCTGGCCTCGGCATCGCCGATGACCCGGGCCGGCATCAGCAGGCGGTCCAGCAGGAAGTTGGACAGGTAGAAATACCCGACGCAGCCACCGACGCCGATGATGATGGTCACGAGACCTTGCAAGGCCGGATTCATGTTTCCCCTCCCCACCCCGCGACGTGTCGCGCGGTTCGAACAAGGGCGGCCCGCGAGGAAGGCGGGCCGCCCGGGATCGCTTTCGAGCCGTTTACTTCAGCGCGTCCCAGGACCGCTGGATGTCGTCGGCCACGGCCTTGGCGTCCTTGCCGCCGGTGTAATCCACCATGCCGGTCCAGAAGGTGCCGGCGCCGATGGCGGCGGGCATCAGGTCGGACCCGTCAAAGCGGAAGGTGGTCGCGTTGAGCAGGATCTCGCCCTGCTTGCGCAGGATGTCGTCCCGGTAGGCATCGAGGTTCACGCCCTTGTGCGGCGCGAGGAAGCCGGACTGGTTCATGAAGACCTCGCTCGCGATCGGCAGGGTCAGGAACTCCATCAGAGCTTCCGCGCCCGGCGTCGGATCGGTGATCGCCAGCACGGTGCCGCCGCCCAGAACCGGGTTGCCGAGGTCCTTCTCGGCAAAACCGGGCAGGTAGAAGAAGTCCGCATCGACGCCAGGCTCGACATCTTCGGGGAAGAAGGCGGTGGCGAAGGAAGCCTGGCGGTGCATGTAGCACTGCGGCGGCGAGGAGAAGAGGCCCTTGGGGCTGTCGCGGAAGTCGGTCGAGGCCACCGCGCCGGAGCCGCCGGAGACGAAGGCGTCGTTTCGGGCGAACCAGCCGTATTCCTCGATCGCCTCGATCACCCGCTCGTCGTTGAATGGCATCTCGTTGGTGACCCACTGGTCATAGACCTCGGGGGGCTGCGTGCGCAGCATCATGTCCTCGACCCAGTCGGTCGCCGGCCAGCCGGTCGCCGCGCCGGAGCCGAGACCGATGCACCAGGGTGTCTCGCCATCGGCGGCGATCTGCTCGGTCAGCGCCTTCAGGTCCTCCATGGTCTCCGGCACCTCGTAGCCCGCGTCGTCGAAGTTGTCGGGGCTGTACCAGACCAGGCTCTTGAGGTTCACGTTGTAGAAGTAGCCGTAGAATTCCGGTGCGCCGCTGGCATCCGGATAGGTGCCGAGATCGACCCAGGACTGGCCCGCGGCGTAGTTGTCGGTGACCCATTGCTTCATGTCGTCGCCGAGCGGGGTGAGTTGCCCCTTGGCGGCGAGCACGGCGGCAAGGCCGGGCTGCGGGAAGACCGCGATGTTCGGGGGCGAGCCGGCCTCGGCGTCGATCACGATCTGCTGCTCGAAGCTGTCGGAGCCGGTGTAGACGGCCCGGGCGCCGGTGGCGGCCTCGAAATAGGCCAGCACGTCGCGGAAGAAGCCATCCTCAGGGGTGAGCCAGGGGCCGGCGACGGTGACGGTCTGACCGCTCAGGTCGGGCGCCTCGGCAGCCCAGGCCTCGTAGCTGTCCCAGCTGAAAGGTCCCTCGCCCGGAGCGAACTTGAGATCCTGCGCGCCCGCGGTTCCGGCGATCAGGGCCAGGCTTGCCACGCCGGCCATGAGTTTCAATGTCATTGTTAGCCTCCCGAATGAGCCGCCCAGGCTTTCGGCCCTGCGGCAGGTTTGCCCGCGCCAGGGGGAATCATGCCCAAAGCGCTTTGGACAAGAGTCACCTAGTCCTTTGGCATCACCCTGTCAACGCGGACAGCTTACGCCCAAAAACATGGATTCGAAGAGGAAAACGGCATCATGCTGCACATTTTTTGGACCCAAAGCCCTTTGACTCTCACCGATGCGCAGGCGTAACGTCGCACAGTGAAACCCGGACGCGACGCCGATGAACCTCAAGGACCTGGCAGCCACCCTCGGGCTCAGCCAAACCACAGTGAGCCGTGCGCTCAACGGCTATCCGGAAGTGTCCGAAGCCACCCGCAAACGGGTGCGCGAGGCCGCGCGCGAACACGGCTACCGCCCCGACAGCCGCGCCCGGTCGCTGGCCACCGGACGGGCGATGGCGGTGGGCCTGGTGCTCACGACCTCGGCCCGTCAGGAGATCGTGAACCCCGTCTTCGCCGATTTCGTCGCCAGCGCCGCCGAGACGCTGGCCGCTCGCGGCTACGACATCGTCATGTCGCTGGTCACCGAGGCCGAACAGACCGCCGTCTACCGGTCGCTGCTGCGCAAGGGGCGGGTCGACGGGCTGATCATGCAGGCCCCGCTCACCGGCGACACGCGGATCGGGATCCTGCACAAGATCGGCCTGCCCTTCGTGGTGCATGGCCGCGTCTCCGACCATGACGAGGCCTATTCGTGGATGGACATGGACAACCGGCATGCCTTCCACACGGCAACCGACCACCTGCTGGACCTCGGACATCGCGACATCGCCCTGATCAACGGGATCGAGGACATGGATTTCGCACATCGGCGGCGCGAAGGCTTCATCGACGCGCTGGCCGCGCGCAACCTGCGCCCGCGCCCCGAGCTGATGGCGAGTGCGGCAATGACCGAGAGCTACGGCCACGACACCGCGCAACGGATGCTGGCGCAACCGCATCCTCCCACGGCCTTCCTCGCCTCCTCCATGCTGGTGGGCATGGGCGTGCACCGGGCGATCCGGGAGGCCGGGCTGCAGATGGGGCGGGAGGTGTCGGTCGTGGTCCATGACGACGGGCTCTCCTATCTCCCGAACGGAACGCCGGAGCAGCCCCTCTTCACCGCCACCCATTCCCCAGTTCGACAGGCCGGCCATCTCTGCGCCGACATGCTGCTGCGGCTGATCGCCGATCCCTCCGAGGGACCGATCCACACCAAACTGCAAGCCTCGTTTCTGGTCGGCCCCTCCACCGGGCCGGCTCCAATCCAGTAAGGACCCTGCCATGTACAAGCGCAGCGACTTTCCCGACGGTTTCCTCTTCGGCGCCTCGACCGCCGCCTACCAGATCGAAGGGCATTCCTTCGGCGGCGCCGGCCGTACCCACTGGGACGATTTCGCCGCCACCCCGGGCAACGTGGTGCGCGCCGAGGATGGCGCGGTGGCCTGCGACCATTATCACCGCTGGGAAGAGGATCTGGACCTGATCCGCGATGGGGGTTTCGACGCCTACCGCTTCTCCGCGTCCTGGGCGCGGGTGCTCCCGGAAGGCCGCGGCGCGGTGAACGCCGAGGGTCTCGATTTCTACGACAAGCTGGTCGACGGGATGCTGGAGCGCGGTATCAAGCCGATGCTGACGCTCTACCATTGGGAGCTGCCCTCGGCGCTGGCCGACCTCGGAGGCTGGCGCAACCGGGACGTCGCGAGTTGGTTTGCCGATTACGCCGAGGTGCTGATGGGCCGCCTTGGCGACCGGATCTGGAAGACGGCGACGATCAACGAGCTCTGGTGCGTCAGTTTCCTCAGCCATTTCCTCGGCATCCATGCACCTGGCGTGCGAGACATCCGCGCCGCCGCCCGCGCGATGCACCACGTGATGCTGGCCCACGGCACCGCGACGCAGGCGCTGCGCGCGATGGGCGTGGGCGATATCGGCGCCGTCTGCAACTTCACCTACGCGCAACCGGCCAGCGGCTCGCCCGAAGACATCGAGGCGGCAGCGACCTTCGATGATTATTACAACAACTTCTTCATGTCCGGCTTCTTCCACAAGAAATACCCGGAGCGCATTGTCACCGCCATGAAGGACCACCTGCCCGCCGGCTGGCAGGACGATTTCGACGTGATCGGAACGCCCGTCGACTGGCTCGGCGTCAACTACTACACCCGCGAGATCATCAAGGCCGTGGACGGTCCCTGGCCGGCCCACACCTCCATCGAGGGGCCGCTGCCCAAGACGCAGATGGGCTGGGAGATCTACCCGGAGGGGCTGCTGCACTTCCTGCGCCGCTGCCACACGGACTATTCCGGCGACCTGCCGCTCTACGTCACCGAGAACGGCATTGCGAACCCCGACCTCGTGATCGACGGAAAGGTCGACGACGTGGTGCGCATCGACTACCTCGCCCGTCACTTCGACGCCGCCAAGCAGGCGATCGCGGAGGGCGTGCCGCTCAAAGGGTATTTCGTCTGGTCGCTGATGGACAATTACGAGTGGGCCCTGGGCTACGAGAAGCGCTTCGGGCTGATCCACGTCGATTTCGATACGTTGCAGCGGACGCCCAAGGCGTCCTATCTGGCCCTCCAGGCCGCCCTAGCCAGCTGAGGATCGCCCATGCCCGCCCCTTCCCTGCTCGCCGACATCGGTGGCACCAACACCCGCGTCGCCCTCGCCCGAAATGGCCAGGTGATCAGCGGCTCCGTCCGCCACTATCCCAACGCCGAGTTCGCGTCCCTCGAGCCGGTTCTGCGCCACTATCTCGAGGAGACCAGCACCGAGACCCCCGCCGCCGCCTGCCTCGCCATGGCCGGCCCGGTGCGGGAAGGGGTAGGCACGCTGACCAATCTCGACTGGACGCTCGACACGGCCACCCTCGCCCATGCCACCGGCGCGGGCACCGTAACCCTGCTCAATGACCTCCAGGCGCAGGGCCATGCCCTCGGCCACCTGCCGAGCGAGGCGCTGTTCTCGGTGATCGCGGGCCCACCGCCGCGCATCCAGGCGACCCAACTGGTCATCGGCGTCGGCACGGGCTTCAACGCCGCACCGGTGTTCGACACCCCGGCCGGGCGTTTCGTGCCCCCCTCGGAAAGCGGCCACGTCAGCCTGCCGCTGCGCGGCGAGACCGACATGCGCCTCGCCCGTTTCCTGGAGCAATCGCACGGCTTCGCCGCCGTCGAGGACGCGCTCTCGGGCCGCGGGCTCGTCGCCTTGCACGAGTTCGCCTGCATCGAGGCGGGCACCCCCGAGAAGGCCATTCCCAAGGGCAAGCAGATCATGGCCGCCGTGGCCGAGGGCGATCCGCTGGCGCGGGCGGCAGCAGGGCATTTTGCCCGCCTGCTGGGCGCGGTTGCGGGGGACCTCGCGCTCACCCAGTTGCCCTTCGGCGGCATCTTCCTGATCGGCGGCGTCGCCCGGGCGATGGCGCCCTACCTATCCGAAATGGGCTTCACCGAGGCGCTGCGCGAGAAGGGACGGTTCTCCGGCTTCATGGAGCAGTTCCCGGTGACGGTGGTCTCGGACGACGACGCGGCCCTCACTGGGATGGCCCTTCACCTGCAGGCCCTGCTGGCGCTGAGCTGACGGCGCACCGCGGCCCGGACATGCCCCGCTCCGGCCACCAGAGAAAAGCCTGCGACACGGGGCATCGCGCAACCCGATCTTAACGGCTTGCCGGCTAGAGACGGCTGGCAAGCCAAGATTGGGACGCCCCCATGATCGATTCCTACCCCTCGCGCCGGTGCCGGGCATGACCGCGGTCTTCGCCCTTCCGGCCCGACTCGACCTCCCGGCCGCAACGCCGCTCGCGGCCGAGCTCCGGTCGCTCCGCGGCGCGCCGCTTTCGGTGCGCGCCGACGCCGTGACGCATCTCGGAACGCCCTGCCTGCAGGTGCTGATCTCCGCACAGCGGAGCTGGCTGGCTGATGGGCACCAGCTGAGCCTGGAGGCCACCTCCCCCGCGATGGAAGAACAACTCGCCCTCTTCGGCCTGTGCCAGGCCGGTCTGGAAACACTGCCAGAGGAGCGATGAAAGATGAGCATTCGAGTTCTCGCAGTCGATGACAGCCGGACCATCCGGGACATGTTGAAACTGGCGCTCACCCAGGCGGGGTTCGTTCCGAGCATTGCGAAGGATGGCCTTCATGGCCTTGAAATCCTGGGAGAAATGGCGCCGGATGCGATCATCACCGACATCAACATGCCACGCATGGACGGGTTCAGCTTCATCGAGGCAGTCCGGCGGCTGGACAGCCACCGCGCGACGCCGATCCTGGTGCTCACCACCGAAAGCGCCCCGGAGATGAAGGCGCGGGCCCGGTCGGCCGGGGCCACCGGCTGGATCGTTAAACCTTTCGACCCCGTCAAGCTGGTGCGCGCACTCAACATGGTCGCCGGCCCCGGAGGTGCGCAATGACCACGCCAGACCCGATGGCCGAAATCCGTGCCTCCTTCTTCGTCGAATGCGAGGAACTCCTTGAAGCATTGCAGGATGGCCTGAGCATTCTTGACAGCGGCGACGCCGATGACGAGACGGTCAACATCTGCTTCCGTGCAGTCCATTCGATGAAGGGGGGCGCCGGCGCCTTCGGCCTCGACGACCTCGTGCGTTTTTCCCACCGCTACGAAACCGTCCTGGACGAGGTCCGCGCCGGCCGGCTGGAGCCGGGGCACGACGTCGTGCTGTTGTTCATGCGCGCCGCCGACATCCTCTCCGACATCGTACATTACTCGCGGGACAGCCTTCCTGTGGAACCGGACAAGGTCGAGCCGACGCTCCGGGAACTCGAAGCGCTTGTCTCGGACGCGGCGGAGGAAGAGGAGGCCGAGGTCACCGGTTTCCAGCCGATGGCCCTCGCGCTGCCCTTCGGAAGCCCGCCCGCCGACCGGATCTTCCGCATCCGGTTTGCTCCGGAGCCTGACCTCTTCACTTCCGGCAACGAGCTCGTTCATCTGCTGCGCGCCCTCTCCGCCTTGGGCGAGATGCGGATCACGCCCAACTTGAGCGAGGTTCCCACGCTGGACGCGCTCGATCCCGAGGCAGCCTGTCTGGCATGGGAGATCGTGCTCACCACCAATCGGAATCGCGCGGAGGTCGAGGAGAACTTCGAGTTTGTCGAGGGGCTGTGCATACTAACGATCAGCGAGGAGAATATGGCTCCGGCAAGCCCACTCTCGTCGTTGCCCGGCCTGCCGCCGCTCACGCGCCCCGCGGACCCCGAGGCTGCGGTCGCTCCACCCGTCGGGCTTCGACCGCGTTTCACCCTGACGGCTCCGTCCGATGGCCAAGAACCAGTCTCCGACACGCCCCCACAGGAAACCGCCGGCCCCACCGCTCCCCAGCGCGCGTCGCGCGAGACAATTGCTGCAGATCCGCCCGTCGCCACCGCAGCGCGCCCTGTTACCACACTGCCCAAAGCCACGGTTCGGGTCGACCTCGACAGGATCGAGCGCCTCGTCAACCTCGTTGGCGAACTGGTGATCAACCAGGCCATGCTGTCCCAGAGCGTCGCGCAGGCCGGGCTGCCGACGAACTCGCCGGTTGTCCAGGGCCTCGAGGACTTCATGCAGCTGACCCGGGATATCCAGGACAGCGTCATGATGATCCGGGCCCAGCCGGTCAAATCCCTGTTCCAGCGGCTCGCCCGCATCGTTCGCGACACTTCCGCGGCCGTCGGAAAACCAGTGCGCTTCGTCACGCGCGGCGAGGCCACGGAGGTCGACAAGACCGTCATCGAACGCCTCGCCGATCCCCTGACCCACATGATCCGGAACGCCGTCGATTACGGCCTCGAACGCCCGGAGGCCCGTCTGGCTGCCGGCAAGCCCTCCGAAGGCTGCATCACCCTCTCGGCCGCGCACCGTTCCGGCCGGGTGGTGATCGAGGTCATGGATGATGGCGGCGGGATCGACCGGCCGCGGGTCCAGGCGATTGCCGAGGAGCGTGGTCTGATCGAACCCGGCCAGGCGATGACCGACGCCGAGATCGACGCGCTGCTCTTCATGCCCGGATTCTCCACGGTCAAGCAGGTGTCCAACCTGTCCGGCCGCGGCGTGGGCATGGACGTGGTCCGGAAATCCATCCATGATCTCGGCGGTCGCGTGTCCATCAGTTCCTCGCCCGGCAAGGGCACCTGTTTCTCCATCTCGTTGCCGCTGACCCTGGCCGTTCTCGATGGCATGGTCGTCGAGGTAGCGGGAGAGGCGCTCGTCGTCCCCATCGGTGCGATCGCGGAAACGATGGCATACCGGGAGCAGGATATTCGCTCCGTCGGCCCCCGAACCCGGGTCCTTCACATCCGCGACAGCTTCGTGCCGCTCCTCGATCTCGGCGCGGAACTCGGGTTCCGCGCACCGAAGGAAAGCAACGCCGGCAGTGTCGTACTTCTGGTCGCCAATGAAGGCGAGACGCTCGGTGCCCTTATCGTCGACGCGATCCATGAACAGAGGCAGGTCGTCATCAAGGGCCTGCAGCAGGGATATGGAAACGCGCCGGGAATTGCCGCCGCAACGATCCTCGGGGATGGCCAGGTCGCCCTGATCCTCGATCCGGTCGACATGATGGCCAAGGCGTGCGCCCGCCCCGGCCCGACCCCACTCGAACTCGCCCCAACAGGATGATGAGATCATGACCGATGTCGCCGCCACGGCCGTCGAGGCCACAGAACGCGAATTGCTCTCCTTTCGTGTCGGAGGGCAGGAATACTGCGTGGACATCATGTCCGTACGCGAAATACGGGGCTGGACGCGCCCGACGCCGGTGCCGGGCTCTCCGCATTGGGTGCGCGGCGTGATCAATCTTCGAGGCACGGTGCTGCCGATTGTCGATCTCGCACGGCGTCTGGGCATCTCGGCGGAGGACGCCAGCGACCGGAACGTGATCATCGTCGTCCATCTGGGGCAGCAGACGGTGGGGCTTCTGGTCGATGCCGTTTCCGACATTCTCTCAATCGCGGAAACCGAAATGCGCCCGCCCCCGGACATCGCGTCACGGGAAGGCGAAACCTTCATCAAGGCGCTGACCGTCGTCGAGGAACGCATGCTGCGCGTGCTCGAACTCGCGTCCCTGCTGCCCGATACAGGACGTGACGCGGCATGACGGTTGCCCATCCCCCACCCAATCATGAAGGAACCACACGAGAGCGCCGCCAGTTCGAGATAATTGCGTCCATCGCGCGCACGGATGCCGGGCTGATGATCCCGCCGGAAAAGGCGCCGATGGTGTTCGCACGTATCACCAAGCGTATCCGCAGGCTGGGCCTCGCCGACCCCGAGGAATACTGTGCGCTGGTGCTCGGTTCGGAGGGAGCAACGGAACGGCGCCAACTGATCTCCGCACTGACGACCAATGTGACGGGCTTCTTACGGGAGAGACATCATTTTGATTTCCTTCGCCAGAATATCCTTCCGGACCTGACCACTCGCGCGAAAAGGGGTGAGCGGATACGGATCTGGTCGGCCGGATGCTCCAGCGGCCCCGAACCCTATTCCACGGCAATGGTGCTTCTGGACGCACTGCCGGACGCCCTCGACTGCGACATCCGGATACTGGCGACGGACATCGATGCCCAAGTGCTCGAGGTCGCGCAGGCGGGCTGCTACGGCATCGGGCAGTTGGCTCCCTTGCCGGATGGGTACCGAAAACGCTTCTTTCAGGCGGCGTCCGGTTCCGGCAATCGGGGCGACAGATTCGAGGTCGCTCCGAAACTCAGGACACTGATCCGATTCAAGGAGTTGAACTTGCTTGCGCCCTGGCCAATGCGCGGCACCTTCGACCTGATCTTCTGCCGCAATGTCGTGATCTACTTTGATCAGGATACCCAAATGGACCTCTGGTCGCGTTTCTCCGGCGCCTGCAAGACCGGTGGCCACTTGTTCCTGGGTCATTCCGAGAGGTTGCCGCAGGCATTTCACGTCGCTTTCCGGCCGGTCGCAACGACAACCTACCTGAGAACACCGGCCACGCCGCCACAGCACCCGACCTGCAAGGAATCCTGACAATGGCGCTCCGAGATCTACTTCACGTCATGGTGGTCGACGACATGTCGACCAGCCGAGGCCTGATCCTGCAATCGCTCGATGCCTTTGGCGTGCGCAACGTGCGTTACGCCTCCGATGGCCCATCGGCGTTGCAGGCACTGACGACGCAACCGGCGCATCTTGTCATATCCGACTACAACATGCCGGGGATGGATGGGCTCCACCTGTTGCATGCGCTTCGACTGAGCCCGACCCTGGCCGGGATCGGCTTCATCCTGATCACTGGCAAAGCCGAGAGGTCGATCATCGAAGGCGGCCAGAAGCTCGGAATGAACAATTTCATTCGCAAGCCCTTCGAGCCCAAGGACCTGTTGAATTGCATCGAAGCCGTGGTGGGGCGTCTATGAGTTCTTTTAACGGAAACCATCCGAATTACCCGTCTTCGATGCAAGGTTCGGCCAGAATCTCGTCGAAGGTCGTCATGCGGCAATTGGCGGCTGAGCTTTCGGGCCTTGCGGAGGCCCTCGAGCAGTTCCAGCACGATCTCTCGGACATGCTCGTCGAGGCCCATGTTTCGCCCATGCTGATGCGTCGGGCGCAGGCGATCGACGGCGCGACCCAATCCCTGCACGCGTTGTCCGGGGTGGCGCGCACGCTCGCGACCGCCTGCGCCGGCAGCGCGACCACTGTGGATGCGCAGGAACTTGAGAGCCTGGTGCCGCTGGGCGAACTCCTGTTCCGATTGACAGGAAGCGGCAGCGAAGCACCAAAAGATAAGGAGAGCGGGCATGTGAGCCTGTTTTGATGAAGAGCAATGGAGCGCCCTGGGCAATGTCCGGACAAGTGCCGTAGGCGAGGCAACAGGAGCGCCTCGCGACCTACGACGCATTCCGGCATCCGCCCGCCGCCAGCGCGCCGGCAATGCTGGCCGGATTTCCGCATCCCCTCGCGATACGTGTGCCTATTCGCGCAACCCTCAGTTCGCAGCCATGCCGGGGGTGTAACTCTGTCTGATCACCGCATGGTTCCTCAAACGAAAGCTTGCTTGGGAAAACTCGCGTCTCCGTCTCTTCGATCCCTGACACCCCCTGAGGTCGCTGAGACGCAGAGGGTGGGCGATGGAGACGGCCGCCGATGCGTCCGCCTGGTCGCGAGATTGCCGTCTCGTGCCCGAAGGTCAGCGGTCAACTGGCGGCAGAAACCCTGCCCCCGGCAGGACGGTGTCGCCGGCATCTTCGCAAGAAGGGACCGGCCAAACCGTCGCAGGCACAGATGGTCAGGACATGAGAAACCCCGGCGTTGTGGCTGCAAGCGCCTCTTCCTCGTCGCTCATGCCTACCGCGAGATGGTCGAACAGCGGCGTGCTGAGATAGCGCTCTCCGGTATCGGGCAGCATCGCGAGGATCACGGTTCCGGGTTCGGCAGCCTTGGCCATGTCAAATGCCACGGCGAAGGTCGACCCGCCGGAGACGCCGGTCAGGATTCCCTCGTTCGAGGCAAGTTTGCGCGCCATCGCCATGCCGTCGGTACCAGCAATCGGCACCAGTCGATCGTAGTAGCCTTTGTCGATCGCCTCCTGCAGCACCAGAGGAATGAAGTTCGGCGTCCAGCCCTGGATCGGATGCGGCTCGAAGGCCGGGTGGCCGGCGGCCGGTCCGCCCGCCTCGGTACGCTCCTGCGGAATGCCGGATCCGACGAGCTGGGCGTTCGCCGGTTCGCAGAGCACGATATCGAGGTCCGGCCTTGCGTCGCGCAGCACCCGTCCAAGCCCGCAGACCGTGCCGCCGGTCCCGTAGCCGGTGACCACCGCATCGAGGCGCCGTCCGTCAAAATCCGCAAGGATTTCCCGGGCCGTGGTGTTGGCATGGATCAGCGCGTTGGCCTCCGTCTCGAACTGGCCGGCCCAGAACCAGCCATGGGCGTCCGCGAGTTCCCGGGCCTTCGCGTACATGCCCGTACCGCCGGCTTCCTTAGGGGTCAGGATCACCTTGGCGCCGAACATCCGCATCAGTTGCCGCCGTTCTACCGAGAAGGTCTCCGCCATGGTGACCACGAGCGGATAGCCCTTGGCGGCGCAAACCATGGCCAGGCCGACCCCGGTGTTGCCGGAGGTCGCCTCGACAACGGTCTGGCCAGGCGACAGAGCGCCGCTACGCTCCGCTTCCTCGATGATCGAGATCGCGAGGCGGTCCTTGACCGACGCGCCAGGGTTGAAAAACTCGGCCTTAACGTAGAGGTCCACGCCCTCGGGGGCGAGACGGTTGATGCGGACCACGGGCGTGTTGCCGATCGTGTCCAGCACGTTGTCGTAGAGCTGCTTTCGTCCGTCCGTCTGGCGTCTGGCTGCCTTGGCACTGTGGTCGGTCATCGCACGGTCCTCTCCGGGTTGCGCAGTTTTCGCGGCTTTGCTCTGGACGGGCGCGTTCCGAAACGCCTGGCCAGTGCCGACAAGGTTACCATGAACGGCGCAGCAATGGACGGGTCAGAACACGAACATATCGGTGGCCAGATCCCGTGCATCGATGGCGAGCAGCAGTACGCTGTCGCCCGACCCATAGCCGATGCGTGTGTCCGTGCCGTCTTGGGCAATCGTCAGATCGGCGAAACCGTCCGCGCCGCTGTCGAAGCGGATGACGTCTCGGTCGAGGTTCAGGTCGGTGATCGTGTCCACGCCATCGCCGGCATTGAGAATGAAGGTGTCCGCGGACTTGCCGCCCGTCAGCACGTCGTTTCCGGCCCCCCCGTCGAGCACATCCTGCCCGTTGCGGCCTTCGAGGATGTTGTCGCCGGCATTGCCCTTCAGCAGATTTTTCCTGCCAGTGCCAAATCCGTCGATATTGCCATCGCCCTTCAGAACCAGCACTTCCACATTTGGCGCGGCGGCTTCCAGATCGAGCGAGATGGTCGCGTGAATGGCGTCATTGCTGCCATGCCTGCCGCCTTCGATGACCCGGTCTCCGGCGCTGTCCACGACATAGGTGTCGTTGCCACGCGCGCCCCGCATCACGTCATCTCCCGTGCCGCCGTCCAGCGTGTCGTTGCCCCGCCGGCCGATCAGTAGATCGTCGCCGCCGAGGCCCGCAAGCAGGTTCGCCCCATCATTTCCGGTGATCTTGTTGTCGCGGTCGTTTCCGGTGCCGCTTATGTCGGCGTCGTCGAGAAGTTGCATGTTCTCGATATCCTGCCCCTGTGCCGACAGGTCGTAGCTGGCCGAACTGAGCACCAGATCCCTGCCGCCATCGGCCGCCTCAAAGATCTTCTGCCGGGTCTCGTGGATGCGGTAGGTGTCGTTGCCCGCCCCGCCATGAAGCTCGTCCGCCCCCATGCCGGCGTCGAGGTGGTCGTTGCCCTGGCCTCCGTCGAGTCGGTCGGCTCCGAAGCCGCCGAGAAGTACATCCGCCCCGGCCTCGCCATAGAGCCAGTCGCGCCCCCTGCCCCCGTCGACCGCGTCGTCGCCAGCGCCGGCATGGATGACGTTGTCCGCGCGGGATCCGGTAATCCGGTCGGCACCGCTCCCGGTGGTGACGTGTTCGAAGCCGTGGAACGCTTCTTCGGCGAAACCAGATTGGGAGCCTGCCGCTCCGAGATCGATCACATAGTCGACGAGCGCCTGCGTGGTATCCAGACGGTCGACGCCCTCGCCGCCGTCGAGCATCTCGGCGCCCGTGCCGGCGTCGGCGTAGAGGATGTCGTCCCCCGCGTCGCCGTAAAATGCGCCGGCGCCGCCTGACAGGATGCGATCGTCGCCCCTGCCGCCGCGAACGGTGTCATAGACGCCGCCCCATATCCTGTCGTTACCGTCGCCGCCCTCGATCGTGTCGGCGCCTTCTCCGCCTTCGAGCCAGTCCGCTCCGGCACCGCCGAGCAGGATGTCTGCACCGTCTCCCCCGAACAGGTTGTCGTTGCCCGCGCCTCCATCCAGCGCATCATCGCCGGCGCCGCCCTCGATCGTGTCGTTGCCGGCGTTCCCCCAGATACGGTTCGCGCCTGCGGTGCCGGTCAGCATGTCGTTGCCGGGGCCGGAAAACAGGTCCTCGAACCCGGAGAACCGTTCATTGGCGAAACTTGTCGCACCGGTTTCAAGGTTGATCGTGTAATCGCCGTCGTGGCTCTCGGTGTTCAGCCTGTCGATCCCGGCTCCGCCCAAAAGGGTCTCGCCGGCGCTCGGGTCGGTCGGACCGGCGTGAATTATGTCGTCTCCGTTCCCGCCCTTGTAGAGCCCAGCACCTCCGGAATGGATCCGATCGCCACCGCCCCCGCCAAAAACCCGGTTGATGCCGGAGCCGCCCACAAGGACGTCGGCGCCCTGATGTCCCGCCAGCGTATCGTCGCCGTCGCCGCCTTCGAGGGTATCGTTGCCTGCGCCGCCATACAAGCTGTCGTTGCCCTCGGCGCCTCGGATCCAGTCGTTGCCGTCGTTGCCCCATATCGCGTTGTCGGAGGCGTCGCCGACCAGCGTGTCGGCCCCCGCGCCGGTTCGCAGCCACTCGAACTCGAGGAAGCTTTCGGAGGCGAAGCTGGTGAGCCCCGTGGCGAGGTCGATGGTGTAGGCGCCTCCGAATTCCGTCGTGTCGAGCAAGTCGATCCCGTCACCGCCGTAGAGCGTTTCCACCTGCCCCGCGCCGGTCGGACCGGCATAGACGATGTCGTCGTCCGGTCCACCGTAGTAACTGCCCTCTCCGGCGGAATGCAGCGTGTCGCGCCCCGGGCCACCGCGGACCTGATCCTCGCCGCCGCCGCCGTGCAATGCGTCGTCGCCCTCGCCCCCCTCCAACAGGTCTGCGCCGGCGCCTCCGAACAGGGTGTCGGCTCCATCGAAGCCGTCGAGCCGGTCGTCCCCGTCATTCCCGACAAGGATATTGTCGGCGGCATTTCCCTTGAGCCAGTCGCCGCCTCCGCCTCCGACAGCATTCTCAATCACCGTTTCGGCGCCGATCGTCATGTTACCGACCAGCCCACCGATATCCGAAACGCTGCCGCCGGCGAGATCGATCACCTGAGCGTCCGCGAAGCCGGAGAAATCCACCGTGTCATTTCCGGCGGTGTCGATGATGTGGAAGGCATTCCGATCCGCTCTGTCGGCCAGCGCGGCCCAGATGGCGGATGTCTCGGCGGTGATCGTGGTGTTGAAGCCGTAGGTCGTGTCGTCACTGTAGGCGTCGGCGATTTCGTAGGACGGCATGTCGGCCAGCGCGATCCAGTCGGCGGCCATCGGGGTCAGAAGCCGGGCGTAGCTTGCGTCCAGCGTGGTGTTTTCCGTCTGGTCCATGTAGGACATGACGGACTTCTGCCAGCTGTCGTTGAGATAGACGTTGGTGTTCGTCGTCACGTCGCTCGCGTTGGTGACAAAGGTCGCGAACCCTTCGTAGGGCCCGGCATGTCCGAGCCCGAGCGCGTGCCCGATCTCGTGGATGTAGGTCTGCAGGGAATAGGAGCCGATGCCGGTGCCGTAGGTCGCGATCCAGGCGGTGCCGATATTGACCCAGGAATATTCGATATTGCCGGTGCTCACATTGTAGCGTGATCGTGCATAGGCGTCGGTTTCGGAGTCGCCGAAATAGAGATCCGCCGTCACGCCGTCGCCTTCCACCTCGACGAAGGTGACATTCAGGACGTTGGCGTAAAGCTGCAGCGCCTGCCACGCGAGTTCCTTGCCCGCGTCCGTCACGCCATCTGCATCCCGTGTCCAGCCGTCGAACTTGACCCGGATCTCGCCGTCCTTGGCGTGGATCCCGGTGGCGCCGAGATTGAACTGATGCGTGACACCGCCGTCCTGTGTCCAATAGCCGGATCGCAGGTAATCGGCGATTTCCTGGTCCGTGAAGTTGGGGAGTTCATATCCGCTGGCCGTCGATGCGCTGCCTGCCGTCGCTTCGGCCGAGACGCGCGAGATGGCCAACTGGCGAGGAACCGGCCCGGACCCCGGCCCCATGGCCGGAGTGTCCTCGGCACAGGACCCCGCCACCGCCATCTCGCCTCCCGCCACAGACTTGCCCCCCTGCTTCCGGCGCGGTCATGGCGCTGCCTGCGTTTCCAAAAGAAACGGCGCCGCCCAAAATACCGCGTTGCGCAACGAAGAAGCGAGGCAAGTCGACCAGTGCCAGCATGGGCTCCTCCCGCCCCCGATCGCCGGCCTGCCGTCCGTCCTGCTCGCGTCCTCGAACGATTCTGCCCAAATGGTTAACACGGAATCCGGACCGGTTCTAAGCCCTTTGCCTCAGGCCTGCCGACAGACCGGCAAAGTGCGGGCCCGCTTCGCGTGGAGAGATGGCGATTCGGTGGCAGGGCCGCAGGGCGCGCGGCTCAGTGGCTCGCGACCTGAAGTGGGCGCATCTGTCCGAGGAGTTCGACGGCCTTCGGATAGCCCGCAGCCGCGGCCTCCGACAGCCAGTATCCCGCCGCGCCGGCATCGGCGGAAAGGCCGATCCCGTAGGCGTAAGCGCGCGAAAGCTCAAACATTGCAACGGCATCGCCACCCTCCGCCGCCCGAGAGACCCAGCCCATGGCCTCGGCCATGGCTCCGGCATCGGCAGCACCGTCACGCAGGAAGAGCCCGTATTCGCGCATCGCCGCCGCATTGCCGCTCGCAGCAGCACGGGCGAAGGGGCCGGCCATGTCGACGTGGCGGAACACCGCCGCCTGCACCTCGTCGGTGCTGCCGCGCAGCCGCCCGAGAATGCTGGCCAGAGCCTCGCCCTCCAGCGTCGTCAGCGCTTCGGCAAAGACCTCCGCCGCCGCTTCGGGATCGTATTCCAGCGTTTCAGGGCCTGCGTAGCGCTCCAGCAGCCGATGCCGCGCCAGAGGCGCGCCGGCCGCCCAGGCATTGCGGTAGCTCGCCATCATCTCGCCGCTGGCCTCCGCGCCGAACCAGTCGCGATAGCTGTCGCCCATCCGTATCAGGCTCCAGGCAGAGTCCCCGCCAAGTTGCCCGGCAATCTCGAGCCAGCGACGGGCTTCCTGAGGTCGGCCGATCCGCGACACCGCCTCGCCGAACCGAAGTGCCGATTTGAAATCGCAGGTCATGCTCGCGACCATCCGGTTCAGGTAGTCATCCCGCCGCTCCGGCGGGAGCAATGGCAAGGCAAAGGCCAGCGCCTCGAAGTCGCCGCGCGCGTCGATGATCGCGGCGTAGCGGTCGAATACCTCTTTCTCGGAACCTGTTCCGGAGAGTTCCCTCATGAGGGAGAGCGCGTCGCCGGAGCCGCGCTCCGCCAATGGGTGCAAAAGGCGCAACGCCTCCTCCGGCGCCCCGGCATCGTCTTTCTCCAGCAGCAAACCGGCCAGCCGCAGGGTTGCATCCGCCTCGCCGCGGCGAGCAGCCTCGGCAAGCATTCCAAGCGCCGACCGCCGGTCCTCTTCGCTGGCCGAAAGGTCGAGGGATATGCGCGCGAGGCGGCTCAATGCCTTGTCCTTCCCGCCGGCATGGCCGCGCCAGAGCGCCAGCGTCGCCGGATCCGCGTCGCCCGTGGCCTGCAGGTGCGAGAGATAGACGGCCAGCGACGACGGCCTTCCGTAGAGCGCCTGTGTCTGCAACACGGCCTCGTCCATCATGGAAGCCACTGCCCCCGCGATCGAGACCGCGTCGATCGAGAGCTCGGGCCCAACCGATCCGGTCCCCTCCTCCATCGCCTTCCAGTGCCGTGCGAGGTCGAGCCTTGGGGCGTCCTTTGTGCGGCACATGTAAGCGCCGGAGAGGTCGTTCATGGCGGAGATCGAGCCGTCGTGGGTGACGGCGCGGGTGAGCAGGTCGAGGGCGCGGTCGGTTGCGGCGGGGTCGTGCTGGTCGCGGAAGAGGATCGCGGCGAGGCGGCTGAGGCCGTCGGTGTCGCCGAGGGCGGCGGCGCGTTCGAGGAGCGCGCGGGCCTCGGCCTCGCCGGCCCATCGGCCCTTCGTCTCGAGCACCCCGGTGGCGAGGCGGGTGAAGACCCAGCCCGGCGGGTTGGCGAGGTCGGAGATCTGGCGCAGGGCGTCGAGCCGCTCGTCCTCGTGACCGGGGAAGTCCTCCTGGTGGGTTTCGAGGAACAGGGCGTAGCGCACGAGGCCCTGGCGCTGTCCGGGGTCGAGGGCGGCCTTGTAGAGGCGGCGGGCCTTGTCGAGATCGCGCGGGAGGATGGCGCCGCGCTCGTAGAGCCCGCCGAGCTCGACCATGGCATAGGTGAGCCCGTGGTCGGCGGCCTGGGTCAGGTAGCGGATCAGCGTGTCGTTGTCTTTGCGAAAGCCATCGCTCTTGAGGTGGAACTCCACGACCTTCCAGGCCGCGGCGCCGTCGCCGAGATCGGCGGCGAAGCGGTACCAGCGCTCGGCCATGGCGTTGCTCCGGGCGACGATCTCGCCGTTCTTGAACTCGCGGGCGATGCGCCAGATCCGGTCGCAGATGGTGGAGTTGAGCTCGCCCACCAGCGATCCGAAGGCCATGGTGACGGCGAGTTCGGGGTCCACGTCCCAGCCCGGCACGGTCTCGCCGTCCTGCACCCGGGCGGTCAGCGCCAGGATCGCGTCGGCATTGCCGGCATAGGCGCTGGCGACCAGCAGCTGGCGCGCGCGGTCCGGGTCGCGGGGGACGCCGATGCCGTCCGCCAGGAAGCCGGCGGCGGCGTTCTGGAACCGCGGCGAGCGGGTCTGGATGCCGTCGAGCAGCTCGGGCACCAGGCGCCGGCTTTCCAGCTCGGCATAGGCGCCGGTGGCGATCAGCAGCTCGATGCGGTCGAGCAGCGCATGGGTCTCGGTGTACCTGGGATCGACCTCGCGGAGCCGCGCATAGGCGGCCCGGAGCGTGTCCTGCCAGCGGGCGGCGTCCACCGCCTCGAGCCGGCTGAGGTCGGACTTCACCACCCCGATGTCGTCGGTGAAGAAGGCGCCGCCGTCCCAGCCCTCCCACCGCGCGAAGATCACGCTGTCGGCAGGGCGCGCGATGCAGACCTCCATCGGCGCGATGTCGGGGGGCTGGAAGTCGATCTCCACGGGGGCGGCGGAGAGACTGCCGGCCGACAGCAGGCCGGCCAGAAGGGCGGACGGCAGGGGCAGCGATCTGGGGGATCTGGGGGACCTGGCGGGCATGGCGACACCTCGGTGTTCGGGTGTCCCGGCCGGGAGCCGGGCCGGGACGGGCAAGGAAGGGGGATCAGTTCACGAAGGCGTTCTCGAGGGCGAAGGCTGTGTAGTCGCCGCCCGTGCCGGTCGCGATGATGGTGACGCCCTCCTTCCGGCGCAGCTCGACGCCGGCGACGCTGGCGAGCACCGCGTCCCCGGCCCTGACCTCGAAGTCGAGCGTCAGGGGGGCCTTGACGGCGACGGAGCTGTTCTGCCCTTGCGGGACGGCCTCGGCGACATTGGCCCTGGCGCGGGGCACGAAGAGGTCGAGGGCGTCGGTGTCGGTGAGGTTGAAGAAGGTGATGTCGGCCTTCGCGGGGTTGGATTGCAGGGTGTCGGGCAGCGGCACCGGGGTTCCGTCCTCGGCGAGGACGACGGAGTAGAAGCTGCGTGGGGCGACGGTGAAGCTGCTCTCGGCGCCCGCGACGGCGACCTTGATCTCGCCGGGTTCGACATGGATGTAGTTCGACACGCCGTTGTGCAGGTCGGCGACGCCGGCGGAGGCGACCTTGCCGTAGGTCTTGCCGGGGATGATGAGGCGCACGAAGCTCGCGTCGGGATCGCGGACGGCCTCGTAGAGGCCGTTGTCGGCCTGGGCCTGGGCGGCGCCGGCCGCGGGGAGCGCGGCGAGGCAGGCGAGGGTCAGGGCACGCAGGGCACGGGTCATGGCAGGTCCTTTCGGTTGGATCAGTTTGCGCAGAGCGCCAAGGAGGCGCCCTCGGGGACGGGGCGGTCGAAGGTGACCGAGACGGCGGCGAGCCGGTCGGTCGGATAGGCGTTGACGGGCATGTAGAAGCGGCCGGTGTGGCGCAGCCGTTCGCCGCGTTCGAGCAGCTGGACGCGGGCGCTGCCGTCGTCGAAGGCGAAGTGGAACTCGGCGGAGACCGGCCCCTCGCCGCCGGCATCGGCGAAGATCACGTCGCCGGGGGCGAGGTCTGTGCCGTCGAGGCGAGCCTCGATCCGGTCGGGGCCGGTGCGGCGGGTGTCCAGCGGGCGGGCGCAGGCGCCGCCGGCGGCGGCGATCAGCTCGAGCAGGGGCTGGTCGCCGTATTGCAGCAGGTTGTTGTAGATCGGGTTCTCCCAGACCAGGACGTGCGGCCGGTCGCGGGCGAAGTCCTCGGAGGTGAGATAGGAGAGGATCGAGCCGAACTGGTTGCCGCCGGTGATGGCGTAGTTGACGACGTCGAGGCCGGTGTATTGCGAGATCCAGCCGTCGAAGTTGGCCAGCGCCATGTCGGAGAAGGAGGTGCCGACCACCGCGACCTGCACCCGGCTCTCGTCGTCGCCGAAGAGGTCGAGCCCGCCGCCATCGCCGTCCCCGTCGTCCTCCCCGCCGAGGCCGAGGTCGAGCGTGCTCTTCTCGGTCTTCCAGGTGGCGGTAACGGGTTCGGGGACCTGGTGCAGGCAGTTGCGCTGGATCAGCTGGCGCAGGCCGGAGAAGGCGACCTGGGTGCCGGTCTGCCGGGTCTCGAACTCGGAGCGCTCGAGATCCGCGGCCTGCGGCAGCCGGTCGATCTCCCGCGCCAGCTCGACGGCGGCGAGGCGGGCGCCCTCGGAGCTCCAGTGGAAGTCGGCCTGGAAGTAGGGCATCGCGCCGGCCTCGGCGGCGAGCATGGCGTTCTGGCCGTGGATGGTGACGACGCCGGCGGCGCGGAGCCGGTCGACGATGTCCTGGTAGACGGCGGCGGAGACGTCGGTCTTGTAGCCGTAGTGCCGGGCGAACTCGGGCAGCCGGCCGGGCATGGCCTGGCTCTTGGTCGGGATCGGCAGGAAGACCAGCGTGGTGCCCTGGTCCTGCAGGGTGCGGGAGAGCCGGGCCAGCAGCTCGATGGTCTTGTCGGAGAACGGGTGGTGCATGCGGATGTCGGCGTAGACGCGGTAGAACACCCCGTCCCGGCCCTCGATCACCGGGGTCTGGGCGACCTCGGGCAGGCCGGAGCAGCCGAACTGCGAGGGATAGAGCGCGGCGGCCGGATCGGGCGCGGCTTCGGGCGCGTCGGGGCCCTGGGCGGCCGCCGCCGGCAGGGCGCAGGCACACAGGCAGAGGGCGCCGAGGCCCGTGCGGAGGTTATTCCAGGGCATGGGGCAGGTCTCCCGGCTGGGGGTCGGAAAGCAGGCGGTCGTCGAGGACGGCCAGCAGGTTCGCGGTGGTGATCCGGGCCTCCAGGCTGTCGTCGGCGGCGGCGATCTCGAGCAGCTGGCGCACCTGGCGGAGGCTCGGGGCGTCGAGCGGCCCGCTGCGCAGCATGCCGGTGGCCATGTCGAGCGCCAGCGGCGCGCTGGTCCCGGTCCGGCCGGCGCCGAGCAGGGCGATCGCGTCCTCGGTCCTGTCGCCGAAGGGGGCGCCGGCGGTATAGGCGTCGACCAGGTAGCCCTGGGCCTTCGGGTTCTCCTGCCGGGCGGCGCGCAGCAGCGTCTGCTCCAGCCAGGCCATGCGTTCGGGACTGACCGTGGCGGGATCGAAGCCCGGGTGCTCCAGCACCCCGATCAGCCCGCCGACGCCGCCCGACCGGCCGCTGGCGGCGGCGACGGCGTAGTAATGCGCCATTTCGGAGGCCAGGTCCCACCGCTCCGCCGCGCGCAGCCGCTCCGCCAGCAGCCAGGCGGCGTAGCCGTCGTCGCGGTCGGCGATGCCGCGCATGTCGGCGAAGGCCACCGGGGCGCCCTGCACCATCCGCTTGCGGACCTCGACGAGCTCGGGCGGGAGCGCCTCTTCGGGCGTCCCGGCGGGCATCTCCACGGGCATCTCCACGGGCGCCTCCGCGACGGGGGCGCAGGCGGCGAGCCAGGCGAGCAGCAGGCCGGGGCCGGCAAGGCGGGCGGGCACGGAACTCGGCGCGGAACTAGGCATCGTGGCGCTCCTCCTCGGCGGCCCCGTCCGCGGCATCGCCGTCCCCGTCCCAGAGCGCGGGGTCGGCCAGGTAGCGGACCGGGAACTCCCAGACCACCACCTCCGGCACGGCCTCGCCGGCGCGCAGGGCGGCGAGGAAGGCCTGCATCGGCCGCACCGGCCCCTGGCCCTCGGCGGCATGGTTCAGCACGTCGCGGCCGAGCGCGAGCTTCAGCGCCTCGGCAAAGCTCCAGGTCGGGTTGGCGCTGTAGCTGGTGCCGACCAGCACCAGCGCGCCTCCGCTCTCCCCGCCGAAGAGGTCGAGCACCCCGCCCTCGGCGTCCTCCTCCGCCGCCACCGCGAGGTAGGGAACCGCGCGTTCCGCCGCCAGGCCGATGACCGGCGCGAGACGGTCGCTGGTGACGAAGGAGACGAGATCGCCCTGGAAGGTCTCGGCCGCGCCGGGCTGCCGGACGTAGGAGACCTCGCCCGCCGCCACCAGCCCGGTCGCGGCCAGGTGCCGGGCCACCCGCCCGGCGGTCTCCGGCGTCTAGTGGGTGTCGGTGCGGAAGAACCGCCCCGGCGCCTCCCCCCCGGCATAGGCCGCACGCGGGTCGACGGCCTGCAGCCCGGCGCCCTCGAGCGCGGCCAGGAAGGCGTCGTATTCCGCGGCGCTGCGCCGGCTGACCGCGCCGTCGCTGCCGTGGCGGCGCTCGATGTCGACCTTGGCCGGCAGCGGCAGCACCACCAGTTCGCTGCCCGCGGCCGCGAGTTCGGCCCGCATCCCGGCCATCCGCGCCACCGTCTCCTCCAGCCCCACCGGCGCGTCGGCGGCGAAGCGGTATTCCTCGGTGGTGAAGAGCCAGTCGTCCTGCCCCACGACCACCCCGTCGCGCCCCTCGCCCAGCAGGGCGTAGCGCAGCGCCCCCACCAGGCCGACCGACGGGTCCCGGTGCGGGAGCTCGTCGCGGTAGACGCTGTCGATCTCGCCGGTCACGCCGCCCTGGAACAGGTCCCGGTCGGCGATGCTCAGATCGCCATGCCGGAGCAGGTCGAGATTGGCGTAGCCCGCATAGCCGAAGAAGGCGACCGGCAGGATGAGCTTGAGGGCGAGTCGGGCGTCCGTCATCGCGGATCTCCTCAGAACTGGAAGTACAGGAAGGGCGAGAAGCTCTGCTCGGCCAGCTTGCCGACGGTGGCGGCGGCCAGCAGGGTGAGCCCGAGCGAGACCAGAAGCTGCCGGGTCAGCGTGAGACCGGGGAGCACGGCGCTGCCGTCGGCGCCCACCATCACCATGTCGCCATGGCCGGTGTCCCGGTGCGGGGTGCGCAGCAGCGGCTCGGCGATGCAGACCGCGATGGCCACCAGCAGGATGCTCAGGCTCTCCGCGGTGACCCCGAACCAGGCCCCGGGCGCCATCGCCGCCCCGTGCAGCCCCAGCATCCCGGCATAGACGCCGAGCGCGTTGCCGACATCTGCGGCGCGGAACATCACCCAGCCGATCAGCACCAGCAGCAGCGTCAGCGGCAGCGACCAGGCCCGGCCGGCGGCCGTCCGGTCATAGCCGGTCGCCCGCTCCACGGCGAGGATCGCGCCATGCCACAGCCCCCAGAGCACGAAGGTCCAGTTGGCGCCGTGCCACAGCCCGCCCAGCGTCATCACCGTCATCAGGTTGAGATAGGTGCGCAGGGTGCCGGCCCGGTTGCCGCCCAGCGGGATGTAGAGATAGTCGCGCAACCAGACCGAGAGCGAGATGTGCCAGCGCCGCCAGAACTCGGTGATCGAGCGGCTGACATAGGGCATCTCGAAGTTCTCGATGAAGCGGAAGCCCATCATCTGCCCCAGCCCGATCGCCATGCTGCTGTAGCCCGAGAAGTCGAAGTAGAGCTGCAGCATGTAGGCCCCGGCGCCCAGCCAGGCGAGCCAGAGGTCGGGCTCGGGCGTCGAGAAGGCCAGGTCGGCCAGCGGCGCGATCGCGTCGGCCAGCAGCACCTTCTTGGCCAGCCCCACGATGAAGCGCGCCATGCCGTCGCAGAACAGCTCCACCGAGTGCCGGCGCTCCCGGAACTGGTCCTCGAGATCCTTGTAGCGCAGGATCGGCCCGGCGATCAGCTGCGGGAAGAGCGCGATGAAAGCCGCGAAATCGATCAGCTTCGCATCCGGCTTGGCGTCGCCGCGATACACATCGACGAGGTAGCTGATCGACTGGAACACGTAGAAGCTGATGTCGATCGGCAGGATCAGCCGCCAGTGGACCCCGAGCCCCGCCGCATCCGTGCCGAAAAGCGTCGCGATGCTGTCGACGAAGAAGTTGAGATACTTGAAGACCCCCAGGACGCCCAGGCAGCCCGCCACCGAAACCGCCAGCAAGACCCGCCCCGCCCGCGTTCCCCGATACCGCCCGATCCACCGCCCGAACACAAACGCCCAGAGCGTCGTCAGAACCAGAAGCCCCAGAAAATCGACCCGCCACCAGGCATAGAAAACATACGACCCCGCAAGGATCGTCCACGACCGGAACCGCAGCGGTGTCAGGTAATACACCCCCAGAAACACAGGCAGGAACAAGAACAGAAAACTTTCTGACGAAAAAACCATCTCAGCTTCCTTCGGTGAATGGACAGGGAGAGGCGGGTCGCGGGGTTTCGGACCCATTCGGCGAAATCAGCAGCGGTTCCCCGCCCTTCAGATCCCGCATCAGATCGCGGGCCAGAAAGACAAGGTCGCCCTCGAGCAGCCTCGGGAACTGCCCAGTCAGGTCATTGCCGACGAGAACAAGCTGCCCCGCGTTTGCGCCTTCGATCCCGCGACCGTTTCCGGTCAGCAGGTTGCCCTCGAGCCGCGTCCCGGCGCCTTGCGGCTGGTCCTGCACAGCCACGCCGGCGCCAGCGTTATCGCTCAGGCGGTTGTCGCGGATTTCCACCGCTGTCGACCGGCGCAGACGGATGCCGCTGCCACCGCTCCGGAGGGCGACATTGTTACGAACGGACATACAGCCCGACATTTTGACCGAGATTGCGTCGCCCACAGCGTCCTCGATCCGGTTACCCCGGATCAGAACCTGGACGCTTCCGGTATCGGCAAATATCCCGGTCGAGCCGGCATCCGTGATCTCGTTGTTCAGAAGCTCAACCCGCGCGGCGCCGGCGGAGAGGCGAATGCCGTGTCCGGAAGGCCTGGCGACACGGTTTCCGTCTGCGCGCAGGTCGCGGGTCCGGCGCAGCCAGATCCCGGCGCCCCGCGCCGCCTCGATCCGGTTGCCCGCCAGCGTCGCGCCCTCGGTGTCCTCCAGCAGCAGGCTGCCCACGGCCTCGAGGCGCGTGTCCCGGATCTCGGTGCGACCGACCGCAGGGAAGATCCCGCGATTGATCACCGCCACCCCGGCGTAGGCCGGCGCGAGGTCGAAGCCGAGCGCCTCGAACCGGCTGTCCCGCGCAGTCAGAACGCCCGTCCCGGCGACCAGCACGAAGGGGCGAAACTCGGCATTGCCCGCAGGCGCCTCGCCGCGCCCCACAACCCGCGCGCCATCGAGGGTGAGCCGGCCGAAACTGGCGAGAAACGCACCGTCGGCCCGGCTCAGCTTCAAATCCGTTCCCGCCCCGAGCGCCAGTTCCGCGCCCTCCCAGACGACGAGAGGCGCGCGGGCGAGAAGGCTGCCATCGGCCTCGCGGACCAGCAGACCGGATTGCAGCGCCGGGTTCTCCGGTCCGATCGTATCAAGATCGAGCCACCCTCCCACGACCGCCAGAGCCTGCGGATCCAACCCGTCCTGCGCCTGATACAACGCGATCTGGCCGTTGGCTCCGACGCGCTGCGCCATCGCCGCCATCACCAGCCGGAAATCCATTTCCACCAGCCGCCCACCCTGGGCCACGGCTGCGAGGGGCAACAGGCAGAGCCCGAGCAGGACGACCAGCCTGCCCCCTGCCCGGCCGGTTATCTCGAAACGCCTAGGCACGCAGCTCGTCCCGCAATTCCGCGCCGCTCTTGGCGACCGGCAGTTCGACCATGTGGGTGTTGCTCACAAGCACGACCTCGCCACGGGTCGTGCCGAGGTTCTCGACCCGGAAATCCCGCCCCTCGGCCAACGACAGGCGAAGCCCCTTGGACAGAGGCTCGCGCGCTGCGGAATCTCCCGAGACCGCCAGATCGCCGCGCACCCCGATCAGGTGCATCGGCCCGCAGCTTCCGTCGATGGTCAGAGCGGCCCCGGCGTTGATCGTCAGATGGGTCACATCACAGGAATCCGTGGAGAAGGCGCGATGGCTCTCGCCCCAGGAGAACCGGTGGGTCGGATGGGAGTGCGCCTCCTGCCGGTCCGAGAGGTTCAGCGCCTGCACCGCCTGCTTGACCTTCTGCGCCTCGCTGCGGGAGGCAACGAGCAGCGCGTCGCTGGTATCGACGACGACGACGTTCTCGAGCCCGATCACCGCCACCAGCCTGTCTTGCGACCGGACCAGCGAATTGCGGGTCGCCACGGAGATCACGTCGCCGGAAATCACGTTGCCCTGCGCGTCCGGCGTCCCGATCCCGTACATCGCCTCCCAGGAGCCGACGTCGTTCCAGGAGACCTGCAGCGGAGCAAGGGCGATGGCGCCGGACTTCTCGAAGACCGCCACCTCGGTCGGCAGACTCTCGGCCTTCTCGAAGGCGCCTCGCTCGAGCATGAGCCCGTTACCGTCGAGGGAACGATGTGCCAGTGCGTGGTGCACTGCCATCAGGCTGATCGGATCGAGGCGGCGATATTCCTCGACGATCGTGTCGGCACGGAACATCGATATTCCCGAGGCCCAGTAGGCGCGCCCGCCGTCCAGAAGCGCCTGCGCCCGATCCAGCGGCGGCTTCTCGACGAATTCGCCGACATGGTGCAGGCCGTCGTAGCCGTCGATCGGGCCACCGTCGGTGATGTACCCATAGCCGGTCTCGGGGTAATGCGGACGCACCCCGAAGGTGATGATCCGCCCATCCTCGGCCGCGTCGTACATTGCGTGGACGGTGCTGTTCACGTCGCCCTCTATGACGTGGTCCGAGGGCAGGACGAGCAACACGGCGTCCGGGTCGCGCTCCAACGCCCGGAACGCAGCCGCGAGCACCGCGGGGCCGGTGTTGCGGGCGACCGGCTCGCCAATTATCTCGCCACGCACCTGGATCTCGTCGAGCTGGGCCCGGACGTAATGCGCATGCCGTGCATTCGTGACGAGGATCGGGTCGCGCATCCTGCCTCCGGCATGGCGCTGAACAGTTTCTTGGAGGAAAGACAGAGAGTTGCTGCCTTTTACCGCGTGGAAATGTTTTGGGCTGTCGGTGCGGGAAACCGGCCAGAGCCGCGATCCGGAGCCGCCACACAGGACAAGCGGAACGATATGGGACATGTGAACGTGCTCCTTGCAGTCACTGGTCAATCTGGGGATGCGCCGCCCGACCGCGCCGGGCGGCGTCTCGCGGCCTCAAGCGCCGAAAACCGAGCCGAGCCGGTTGAAGATGCCGCCGAGCAGCGGCAACTCGCGCACGATCCGAACCGTTGCGAGCTGTCCGGCCCGCTCCATTGGCAGCGGGCTCTCCGGCGTCAGCGCGACCGGGTAGGCATCGCCCGGCGGAGCGACAGCCAGCTCCGCAGCGGCGGCGGGCCCGAGGGTGGCGTGCATCTGGCTGCCGTCGGCAAACGTGAGCTCGATGGTGTCGCCCTCGATAACGGCCCGAAGGCCTTCGGGACTGAGGGTCGCCCGGATCTCCGGCGAGCCACCTTCGGCCAGCAGCTTGAGGACCGGCTCACCGGCGAGGATCGTGGCGCCCTCCTCCACCGTGTCCCCGATACGGCAATCGCAAGGCATCCTGATGCTGAGCGTCGCACCCGTGGTGGCGAGCAGCGAGAAGGCAACGTCGCCCTCCGTGGCATCGGGGTTGACGTAGTCGATCTGGCCAGAGGCCGGCGCGCGCAGGGTGGCGCCGGAGAGAGTGACGACCGCCGGGTGGGCCTCTGCGCGGGTGAGCACGCGCGCTTGCACCGTCGAGACCGCAATCGCCACCAGACCGAAGGACAGCGCGGCGACCGCCGCGTAGCGGAGGGACTGGGCTGCGTAGAAGCCGAGCCCGCGCCGCGCGTCGGAGCGTTCCGGCTTGACCCGTGTGTGGGTGTTGACCTGCAGGACGTCCGCGATCTGTACGAGGTCTCCGGCGATGTAGGAGTTGAGAACAAAACGCAGTTGCGGGAGATGGGATCCCGCGGGTTCTTGGAAGGTAAAGCCGATTTCGCCCTGTTCGGAACCGTCGTGGACGCGCAGGGCGATCTCGGCGGGCAGGCTGATGGAGAAACCGTTGAAGGGGAACCGGAGCACGGCGAGCTGGCGGGAGCTGTCGAGCGAGGGGTCGAGCAGGCCCTGGCAGGTGCCGCCGGTGAGCGAAAGCCCGTTGCCCTGCAGGCGCCGGTCCCGGACCAGCAGTTCGAAGCGGATCGGCATCACCGGGTGCTCGGTGCTACTGCGCAGCTGGTCTGCGGCGGCTTCGGGGCCTGGCTGTGTGGCGAGGGTATTCTGCAAGTCTGGGCTCCTTCGAGGCGGTGCGGCTCAGGCGCTTTTCGTGAGGAAGAGGACGCAGACGACGAGCCATCCGACCGTCAGCGCGTGGAGATAGGTAGAACTGGCCATGCGCAGGCGCTGTCCGGGCGTGAGGGCCGTAGCGGTGCCGGTGGCGGTGGACTGGCGGGTCCACTTCTGGCGGTCGAGGCGGAAGATGATGAAGCTCTTCACCAGCGCGCCGACGATCTGCCCGAAGTAGAGCAGGAACGGATAGCTGATGGGGAAGCCGGCGCGGCCGCGGAAGCCGGAGACGATCGTGCAGTAGACGTAGCGGGTGCCCATCACCCAGGCGGCATAGACCGGCAGGATCATCGGCTCGGCCAGCAGCGCGGTCAGGATCACGCCGGTGGGCCCGGCGAGCGTCGTCCAGATCGAGACCCGCTGGTCGAGCAGCGACCACCAGGTGAAGGCGCCGATGCGCGCCGGCCCGAGGCCGAGGGCGCGGCCGTTGGTGCGCATCATGTTGCCGTACCAGCGGGTCATCAGCGTCACGGCGCTGTCGACGAAGCCCGGGCGCGGCTGGCTCTCCATCGAGAGTGAGGAGACATCGGGCAGGTAGGCCGTGCGGTAGCCGTTCGACAGCAGCCAGAACCAGGTCGACTTGTCGTCGCCGGTGAGGAACTTCACATGCCCCAGCCGCCAGTGCTGGATGCTGTCGCTCTGCACCATGGCGATGAAGCCGGGGTTGGTGGCCAGGTCGGCGCGGAACACCGACATCCGCCCGGTGAGGGTCAGCACCCGCGCGGACAGCCCCATCGAGCACATCATCACCTGCCGCTGGGCGAAGCGCAGGTTGAACCAGTCCTCGAACAGCCCCGGGCGGTCGATCTCGGCCCGCTCGTCGGTGGTCAGCGCGCCGATGCGCGGATCGGTGAAGACCGGCGCGCAGCGGGCCACCAGGTCCTCGGGCACGCAGCTGTCGCCGTCGACGAAGGTGACCACGTCGTGCCGGGTCGGGCATTCGCGGGCGATCAGCTCCAGCGAGCGGGCCAGCGCGTCGCGCTTGCCGGTGCCGGGGATCTGGTCGACCCGCAGCTTCACCGTCGACATGTCGCGGGCCATGCCGGAAAAGGTGCGCCGGATCAGCCGGGCATCGGCCGGGTCGACCACCGAGGCGACGATGGTCGCGCCGCCCTCGGAGGCCGCGGCGGCGGCGAAGATCGAGCGGTAGACCCGCATCGTCACCGCCGGCTCGATCTTGTAGCTGGTGCTCAGGAAGAACGCATGCGGCCGCACCGGGCGGGTGGCGAAAGCCGCCTCGGCCTTCGCGCGCCGCTTCGGATAGACCACCCGCAGGTAGGCCACCGCGCGGGAGAAGTTCAGGAAGGCCCAGCTGTACCGCCAGATCCCGACGACACCGAGCACCAGCAGCGCGCCCCGGGCCTCGCCGAGCTGGTGCAGCGGGGCCGTCGTGGCCAGCAGCACCATCGCCGTCAGATATGCGAGATGTCCGAGCATTCCCGACCCGCGCCGCCTTACCAGCAGATGCCGGAATAGGCGCCCGAGGAGGTGCGCGCCGGGTCGAGCCGGGTGAGGTCGACCATCACCGTCGCCTCCGAGGCCGCGGTCAGCGGCGCGCGGGCCTCGTCGTAGAGATTGCCGACGATGATCGCCTCGGACCCGGCGATCAGCTCGCCGATCTCGCCCACCATGCGGGAGGCGAGGTCGGGCACCTTGCGGTCGGTGCGGCCGATTGCGCTCATCTCCTCGGTCAGCGCGGTGTGCACGTAGGGGTCGTAGACGCTGACATCGATCCCCTCGCCGATCAACCGCGCGGCGAGCTCGGCCAGCGGGCTCTCGCGCATGTCGTCGGTGCCCGGCTTGAAGCTGATGCCCACCATGCCGACGCGGCGGGCGCCGCTCTGCCGCACCATGCGCTCGGCCCGGGCGATCTGCTCGGCATTGGCTTCCAGCACCGCGTCCATCAGGTGCGGCACCACGCCCTTGTCATGCGCCAGCGCCCGCAGCGCCCGCACGTCCTTGGGCAGGCAGGACCCGCCAAAGGCGAAGCCCGGCCGCATGAAATAGGAGGAAATGTTAATCTTGGTGTCCGAGCACAGGATCTTCATCACCGTCTGGCCGTCGAGCCCGCAGGCCTTGGCGATGTTGCCGATCTCGTTGGCATAGGTGACCTTGACCGCGCGCCAGGTGTTGGAGGTGTACTTCACCATCTCGGCGGTGCGCAGGTCGACCTTGTGGATCTCGCAGGGCAGATCCGTGTTCAGCTCGGTCAGGATCGCCCCGGTCGGCGCGTCGAGATGGCCGAAGACGATCAGGCCGGGGTCGTAATTGTCCTCGATCGCGGTGCTCTCGCGCAGGAACTCCGGGTAGTAGCCGACGCCGAAATCCTTGCCTGCGATGCCGCCCGAGATCCGCTCCAGCACCGGGATGCAGACCCCCTCGGTGCTGCCCGGCACGATGGTCGAGCGGATCACCACCGAGTGGAACCCGTCCTTCTCCTTCAGCGCCGCCGCGATCGCCTCGCAGGCCGAGACCACGTAGGTCAGCCCGACCGACCCGTCCGGCGCGCTCGGCGTGCCGACGCAGACAAAGGACGCATCCGTCCCCAGAACCGCCTCCCGCGCATCCAGCGTCGCCCGAAGCCGCCCCGAGGCAACCCCCGCCGCGATCAGGGCGTCCAGGCCGTTCTCCACGATCGGGCTCTTGCCCGCGTTGATGTTCTCGACCTTCACCGGGTCGACATCAACCGCGACAACCTCGTGACCGTCCTTCGCAAGACAGGCCGCCGAAACAACCCCGACATACCCAATCCCGAAAATGCTGATCCGTGCCATCCTGACCTTCCCGATTGTCCGATCCATTGCGCACGCCCACCAGGGCACGCTCTCGCTTGAAACCTGCGGGTCTCTGAAGGTGCGAAACAGTCAGAAAAAAAAGCAGCCTGTCGCGCAGGGTTGCAGAGGAGCGGAAAGGCCGGAATTGCCGGTTTGATGCAGCGGTGTCGTGGTTTCCGGAAGAGGACCTTGGACAATCGAATAAAGATCGAGACAAAACCGGCAGAAGAGAGAATTCTCAACTAATTAAAATTACGAGAATATTTTCAATTTGGACAGCGCAACGCTGAACGTCGCGGCGGTCATCGAAGCCGCCCCGCGTAGCGGCCATGGTACGTTGACTGACCGCCAAAAAAATGCATGGGGGCATTGCCCTCCAGGCATTTCTAAAATGGACAATCCGTAATTTCAGATCAAAGTGTGGCGTTCCTGCCCCAGGCTCTCATTTCCCGGCGCCGCCTCAGAAATGCGCGACCTCCTTCTCGAAGAATACCGAAATGAGTGTAGAATACGCTCATAATCCGAAAGATGAAGACCGGGAGTTTCTTTACAAGCGTGGCATTTCCACCAGCGCTCCAAGGAAATGCCCTTGTTGCGCGTGGAAAAATCCTGATTTTGCAAGGAGCGTCAGATCAGGCCATTGGCAAGGGCGTATTGCACGATCTCGGATCTGTTGGAGAGCCCAAGTTTCCGCGCCGCACGGGATTTGTAGGTATTGATCGTGCGCTCGCTCAGCCCGAGTTCGTCCGAGATCTGCTTCAACCCGCGGCCGCGCGCAAAGGCCAGCAGAACCGCGCTTTCGCGAGGGCTGAGGCGGTCGTCCAACATCGGGTAATCCTGCTCGGGACGCGCCGCGGGCTGGTCAAGTGCATCAGCGACCGAAAGGCTGAAATAGGTCGCGCCGCGGCTGGCGCTGAGGGTCGCGAGAACCAGCTGTTCCGGTTCGTCGGACTTGCAGACACAGCAGATCCGGCCGAGCGCGATCGCCGACTGGATGTCGCGATGTGAGAACGCGTCCGAATAAAGGACAAAGGCGGCGTCCTTCCGGGCGCTGCGTACGTGGGCGACATAGGCAGTCAGATCGTCTCCCGTCTGGCTCGGGTCGAAAATCACCACATCGCAGGTTGCAAGTTCCGGCGCGCAGGCCCGACTGTCCCCGCTCACCGGCAGAACGCGCCCCTCGACGACGCCGCTGTCGGCGAGGATCGCGGAGACCCCCCTCGCGAGGATCGGATTGCTCTCGGCGATCCCGGCAACGAGGCTTTGGGGGGTGATATTCGTGAAAAAGGACATTCGGAAACCTGCCTCCAGCTGCGGTCGCCTCCAGATTTCTCAAGACATGGTGAACAAATCCTAAATTTTCGTCGCCAAGACGAGTTTTTCAGAATTTCGGTCGCAGCGAATGTGCAGAACGACACAGGTGCCAGCCTCCGTCTCCGCATCTTTGCGGCAGCACCCCCCGGGAAGGTTGCATCTACCATGCAAACCCATCGACGCCCCGGGCTGCTTTGGTCGCGCATATCGTCACGAATGCGCCTTCGTTTAAACATGCCTTTACCCAGCCAGTCCCATAACACCTCCGGGATGAGTGTGTGGGACACGAGGGATGTGGAAAATGAGTGTGACTTCGCATTTGGCGGATGAACTGCTTGCGCTTGCGAAACGGGCCAATGCCGAGGGGCTGACGGAATCCTCACGCCAGATCACGATGGCCGCGGGCCTCGTGTTGGCCGAGGCTGGCGAAAGGTCGGGGATCGAGTCAATGGCGCGGGAATGCATTGGCCCGGCTATTGCGCGGCACGGCAATGTCGTGCCCTTCCCCCATTCGACGATAGCCTCGCGCGCGGCCTTGCCACGGCATACCAAGTCCTGAACGCGGCGTTTTTCCGGGGCTCCCAGGCCACTGAGCGCATTGACACGTCCCTGCCCTACCGCGCAGCCTGCCGCCGTAGCAGACCTATGTGCGTGGAGCCCTAATTCGCGCGACTGGCCAGCCGATGCAGACGAAAGCCACCGGCATGCGCAACGCTCTGGGAGACAGGATCATGGAACCGTCGCTTCCCCCCTTTGGCCGGACCGAGTACGACCGGCGCCTGACCCTCGTGCGGACAGCAATGGAGGCGGCAGGGCTCGACATGCTGTTCGTGGAAGACCCTTCGAACATGGCATGGCTGACCGGCTACGATGGCTGGTCCTTCTATGTGCATCAGGGCGTGCTGGTGTTCCACGACCGCGATCCGCTCTGGTGGGGCCGCAGGATGGATCACGCAGGCGCACGTCGCACTGTCTGGATGGGAGATGCGTGCCTGCACGGCTACGACGACAGCTTCGTGCAATCCACCGAGCGGCACCCGATGCAGGACCTTGCCGCGCTGATCGCCGAGTTTGGGCAAGGCGCGGCCCGGATCGGGGTTGAGATGGAAAACTACTACTTCACCGCAAAGGCCTTTCTGACCTTGCAGGATAGCCTGCCCGACGCCGAACTGGTGGATGCCACCGCCTTGGTGAACTGGCAGCGGACGGTGAAGTCCGAGGCCGAGATCGCCTTCATGCGCAAGGCTGCCCGTATCGTGGAAAGGACGGTCGACGGGTTGGTCGAGCGGATCGAACCGGGGATGCGCAAGAATGACCTGGTGGCGGAGATCTATCGCGACCTGATCACCGGCACCGGCGAGGACTGGGGCGACTACCCCGCGATCGTGCCGATGCTGCCGAGCGGGGCCGATGCCGCCGCCGCGCATCTGACCTGGAACGGAGCGCCCTTCCGCACCGGCGAAGCGACCTTCTTCGAGCTGGCCGGCTGCTATCGCCGCTACCACGTCCCGTTCTGCCGCACGGTCTTTCTCGGAGAGCCGCATGCGGAGATCCGGCGGGCCGAAGCGGCGCTGGTCGAAGGGCTCGAGGCGGGGCTCGAGGCCGCCCGCGCCGGCAACCGCGCCGCCGATATCGCCAATGCCCTCGCCGCTCCGCTGAAACGCGCCGGGATCGAGCGCGGGGCGCGCTGCGGCTATCCGATCGGGCTCTCCTACCCGCCCGACTGGGGCGAACGCACGATCTCGCTGAGGCCGGACGACGAGACGATCCTGGAGCCGGGCATGACATTCCACTTCATGCCCGGCCTCTGGATGGAGGATTGGGGTCTCGAGATCACCGAGAGCATCCTGATCCGCCCCGACGGGCCGGCGGAGTGCTTCTGCGACCGCCCCCGCGCGCTGATCGTGAAGCCATGACCCTGCCGCTCACGGAGGCCGCCATCGGCATTCTCGCCGATCTGGTCGCCTATCCCACCGTCTCGACCGCTCCCAACCTCGCGATGATCGCCGATCTGGCGACGCGGCTGGAGGATGCCGGTGCGCGGGTCGAGATCCTGGGCAACGAGACCGGGACCAAGGCCAATCTCTTTGCCACTCTCGGGCCGGATGAGCCGGGCGGGGTCGTGCTTTCCGGCCATACCGACGTCGTTCCGGCCGACCCCGTCGAATGGACGACAGACCCGTTCCGGCTGCACAACCACGCGGGCCGCCTGCATGGCCGCGGCACCTGCGACATGAAGGGCTTCATCGCCGCCACCATCGCCGCCCTGCCCGCCTTCACCGCCGCGCGCCTGCGCCGCCCGCTCCACTTTGCCTTCACCCATGACGAGGAGACCGGCTGCATCGGTGCGCGCAACCTGGTGTCCGACCTTGAACGCCGGAACATTTCGCCCGCCATCGCCATCATCGGCGAGCCGACGGAGATGCGGATCGTCGAGGGGCACAAGGGCTGCCACGAATACACCACCCGTTTCACCGGTGCGGAAGGGCATGGCTCGGAGCCAGACAAGGGCGTCAACGCCGCCGAATACGCGGCGCGCTTCGTCTCACGGCTCCTGGAGATCAAGGCGGCGCTGAAGGCGCGCCCCCCCGTCGGCAACCGGTTCGACCCTCCGTGGAGCACGCTAAACGTCGGGCGGATTTCCGGCGGCTCGGCTCGGAACGTCATCGCGGGCGCGGCCGAGGTCGAATGGGAGACGCGGCCCGTGATCGCCGAGGACGGCGACTTCGTGACCCGAGAGATGCGCGCTTTCTGCGAGGAGGTCCTGCTGCCGGAAATGCGCCGTGTTGCGCCAACGGCGGAGATCCGCACCGAGGTGATCGGCGAGATCGCCGGGCTGATGCCAATGGATGCCAATGCAGCACGCGATCTCGTGGCTGCGCTGACCGGCGATCCGACCGCGCATCTCGTCGCCTTCGGCACCGAGGCCGGCCTGTTCCAGGCGCTCGGCATGTCGGTCGTGGTCTGCGGGCCCGGCTCCATCGCGCAGGCGCACAAGCCCGACGAATACCTGGAGATCGCGCAGCTCGACGCCTGTATGCGGATGCTGGAGGGACTGGCGGCGCGGCTTCATCGGGGAGCGTAGTCGCTTCCCAGCCTTCGTGGCTGTCCTCCTGGCCGATTGCGCTTGCCGAGCCGCGGCGACCGGGCAATCAATGGCGCCGAAGAGAAAAGGAGGACTCACCCCATGTCGCCCCATCCGCCCATCGGCACTCCGGACGTGGACACCCCCTGGCTCTCAGATCCAATCCACCGCGCCTTTCTGCTGCGGGACGCACAGCGGCAGCTCGATTTCTTCCGCCCGAGCCTTCGGGCCGATGGCGCCTTCGACGTGCTCGACTGGGAGGGCAAGCCGATCCCGGGCGCGGCGCAGGAGCTGCACAGCACCACGCGCATGGTGCATTCCTACGTGCTCGGCAAGGCGCTCGGTCGCGCGGATGCCGATGCGATGATTGACGCCGGCATGGCCTTCCTCTGGAACAAGCACCGCGACGCCGAACACGGCGGCTATCTCTGGGCCGTCGACGACGCCGGCATCAAGGACGGCACCAAGCTCGCCTACGGGCAGGTCTTCGTGTTGCTCGCAGCCTCCAGCGCCAAGCTGGCCGGCCACCCGGACGCCGACCGCCTGCTCGCCGATGTCTCCGAGGTGATCGACCGCCACTATTGGGACGAGGCCCCGGGCCTGCTGCGCGACGAATACACCCGCGACTGGCAGCCGTTCTCGACCTATCGCGGCATGAATGCCAACATGCACGGGGTCGAGGCGCATCTCGCCGCCTTCGAGGCCACCGGAGAGCGGCTCTATCTCGACCGGGCCGGGCGGATCCTCGATTTCTTCATCACCCGGATGGCCGCCGGAAACGACTGGCGCGTTCCCGAGCATTACACCGACGCCTGGGAGGTCGACCCGGATTATGCCGGCAACCCGATGTTCCGCCCCGCCGGTACCACGCCCGGCCATTCGCTGGAACTCGGCCGCCTGACGCTGCAGCACTGGGATCTCGCCGGCCGCCCCGACGACGGCGCACCCGAACGCGCGCGTCACTTGGTCGAGCGCGCACTGGCGGATGCCTGGGCGCCCGAGGGCGGCATCGTCTATACGCTCGACCACGGCGGCGCGGTGGCGATTCCGGACCGCTACTGGTGGCCGGTCTCCGAGGCGATCGGAGCGGTCGCGGCACTCATCAAGGCGCAGCCCACCCCCGGCGACGAGACCTGGTATCGCAGGCTCTGGACCTTTGCCGACACCGCCTTCATCGACCACGACCACGGCGGCTGGTTCCCCGAGATCGACCCCGCGGGCAAGCCGACGGGCCGCCAGTTCCACGGAAAGCCCGACATCTACCACTCGCTCCAGGCGGCGCTCTACCCGTCGCTGACCAGCCTTTCTCGCCACGTCGAGGAACTTGCCCGGGAGCGCTAGCGCGGCCTGAAACTGTCGTTCCGGAAGAAAAAACCGCCTGTCAGCCCATCGCTGGCGGGCGAATTTCTTCGTAAAATCGACAAGAACTTCAAAATTATTTCAATGACTTGAGATCATCTCCGGAATGATCACCGCCAAAAAATGTAATAACTCTTCACATCAACTATTGAACCGGGCCGCGACTCCTCCCATCTTCCGTAATGTGAAAGGTATTCACATCATTTCGCAACGAGGAGCAAGACATGACCACCGCACAAGCCGCCAACCCGTCCTGGTTCGCCCGGACCGAGGCCTGGCTCGACGATCGCGGCAAGGGTGCATGGATCGCAGTCATGGTTCTGGGATTCATTTTCTTCTGGCCCGTCGGCCTCGCCCTTCTCGCCTACATGATCTGGAGCAAACGCATGTTCAGCAAAGGCTGCCGCCATTCGCGGCGCGCGCAATACCACGGCTTCCGGGCCGCCATGAAACCCAGCGGCAACACCGCCTTCGACGCCTACAAGGCCGATACGCTGCGCCGGCTGGAAGAGGAACAGGATGCCTTCGAGGCCTTCCTGCAGCGGCTCCGCGAAGCCAAGGACAAGCAGGAGTTCGACGCCTTCATGGAGGACCGTTCCCGCGCAGCCAAGGCGACCAACGGTGACGAGAGCCTGCCGGAAAACGCCACCCCGGCGTGATCCGCTTCCGGTGCCCCGCTTCCCCCTGGGCGGGGCACCATGAGACCGGCGGCGTGCGGCATGGATGGCGCGCGCCGCAAGTTCCAGAGGCCGTTGAATTTCACGGAGACACAGTGCACATGAGCCTTATGACCGAACCCTCCTGGGGCCTGCCCGACCCCGAGTACAACGCAGAACTCTACGCCGATGTGCCGGTCAAGCGGGCCATCGCATGGATCGTCGATGCCCTTGTGATTTTCGGGCTTACGCTGCTGGTCCTGCCCTTCACCGCCTTTACTGCGCTTTTCTTCTACCCACTGCTCTGGCTGTTCGTGAGCTTTCTCTACCGGACGTTTACCATCGCCAACGGCTCGGCCACGCTCGGAATGCGGCTGATGTCCATCGAGCTGCGCACTTTCCGCGGCGAGCGGTTCAGCCTTCCCGATGCGGCAATGCACACGCTGATGCACATGGTTTGCTTCTCGTTTCTGCTTCCGCAGGTCGCCTCCGGGATCCTCATGCTGACCACGACGCGCGGCCAGGGATTGCCCGATCTCGCACTCGGGTCGACGGCGCTCAACCGAACCCGCTGAAGACACAGGACAAACGGGGGTTGGCGAGTTGGCCAACCCCTGCTACCGTTTTCCCAAGTTTTCACGAATTCACGTCAGCCGGCATGCGCCATACACTTCCAATTGCTCCGCAGTTCTATGTAACTGCCCCACAGCCATGCCCGTACCTGAAAGGTCGCATGGAACGGAAGCTGTTCACCGCACTCCAGGGCGAACACGCCGAACAGCTCAACGATGCCTTGTCCAAGCAGGGCTTCCGCCGATCGCAGAACGTGCTCTACCGCCCGTCCTGCGCAGATTGCAATGCCTGCCTTTCCGCCCGGATCCGGGTAGCCGATTTCCAGCCCAGCCGCAGCCAGCGCCGCGCCATGCGCAAGAACAGCTCGCTGGAGCGCAACGCCACCTCGCCCTGGGCGACAGAGGCGCAATATGCGCTCTTCCGGCGCTACCTCGACAGCCGCCACGCCGATGGCGGCATGGCCGACATGGACATCTTCGAATTCGCCGCGATGGTGGAAGAGACGCCCGTGCGCTCGCGTCTTGTGGAATACCGCGAGCCCGGGCTCGATGTGCCGGAAAATCCCGAGGCCGGCGACCTCGCCGCTGTCTGCCTGACCGACGTGCTCGATGACGGGTTGAGCATGGTCTACAGCTTCTACGAGCCCAACCTCGCGCACCGGTCGCTTGGCACCTACCTGATCCTCGATCACATAGAGATCGCCCGCTCTGCCGGCCTTCCCTATGTCTACCTCGGCTATTGGGTGCCCGGCAGCCCCAAGATGGGCTACAAGGCAGGGTTCAACGCGCTGGAGATTTACAAGGGTGGCGCCTGGCAGCCCATCGGCGACCCGGAGGAGCACAGCTCCGAGACCCATCCCCTCTCCGTCGATCCGATCGCCGAACAGGTGGCGCGGATCCACCTTCCCGACACCCGCCCGACCCGCGGCTGAGATGCAGTTCGTCTCGGCCGTCTCGCTCGTCGTACCGGATTACGACGCGGCCATCGCCTTCTACTGCGGTGTGCTTGGCTGGGACCTGCTGGAAGACATCCCCCAGGGCCAGAAACGTTGGGTCACCGTGGCGCCGCCGGGTGGCCAGTGCCGGCTGGTGCTTGCCCGCGCCGACAGCCCGGAACAGGAGGCCGCCATCGGCAACCAGACCGGCGGTCGCGTGGGCTTCTTCCTCACAACCGACGATTTTGCGCGCGACCACGCGGCGATGCTGGCCGCCGGCGTGACGTTCCGCGAGCCTCCGCGCCACGAGTCCTATGGCATTGTCGCCGTCTGGGAGGATCCGTTCGGCAATGCCTGGGATCTGATCGAACCCAAGATCGCCTGACCCCTGCCCCCAAAACGGTAGCGGGGCCCGAAGGCCCCGCATTTCCACGCGCTCCACTTTCCCGCTAGTGCGGGATCAGGTCCGGCACGATGGTCACGATGGACGGCACCAGCCAGAGCAGCCCAAGCGCGCCAATCTGGATCAGCACGAAAGGCAGAACACCGCGATAGATGTGCCCTGTCGTGACCTCCTTGGGCGCCACGCCGCGCAGGTAGAACAGCGCGAAGCCGAAGGGCGGCGTGAGGAAGGAGGTCTGCAGGTTCACAGCGATCATGATCGTCACCCATTTCGGGTCCATCGTGCCGCCATAGATGACCGGCCCGACGATCGGGATGACGATGTAGATGATCTCCAGGAAGTCGAGCACGAAGCCCAGGATGAAGAGCACCAGCATCACGATCAGGAAGACGGTAATCTCGCTGTCGTAGGAGCGCAGGAACTGCTGGATGTAGTGCTCGCCCCCGAAGGAGATCACCACGAGGTTCAGCAACTGCGAGCCGATCAGGATGGTGAAGACCATCGAAGTGACCTTGGCGGTCTCGCGCACCACCGGCCGGAGCACCCCCTTGGCGAAGAGCACCCAGCAGGCATAGAGGATGCCGAACATCGCGAAGAGATAGGCGCCCTGGGCGACGATGAAGGCGATCCAGTTCTCCGCGGAGACGGAGTCCTGGTTCACCCGCAGGTCGAAGTTCACGCCAACGAGGATCATCACGATGATCGCGAAGGTGGACCAGATGATCACCCCGCCCTTGCCGTCCTCCTCCGCCAGCCGCCGATAGGCGGCCAGCATCAGAGCGCCACCGGCGCCGAGCGCCGCGGCGGGCGTCGGGTTGGTGATGCCGCCGAGGATCGAGCCGAGCACGGCGACGATCAGCACCAGCGGCGGGAAGACGACGCGCAGCAGCTCGCTCTGCCCGAGGAAGCCCGCCGCCGTCCGGCAGCCGTAGAGCACCAACGCGAGCGGGACCACCAGCAGCAGCACAGTCTGGCCCGGCGTCGTCATTGGTCCGATGAAGGCCGCGTCCACCGCAAGCGCCAGCAGGATACCTGCCCCGCCGATCCGAAGATCGCGCGGGTTGCCCGAGGGTGAAACGCCGCGCGCCGTGGTCAGCACCAGCGCGAGCAGCAGGAAGCCGGTCACGATGGAGCTCGACAGGATCGGCGCATTGGCGATCTTCTCGGCGCGGAGCGTCTGGATTTCCTCCTCGGAGAGCTTGCGGCTTTCCTCCACCCCGCCGGCAGCGTCGATCTCGGCCTGCTGGGCGACGGCGGTATCCCAGGCCTCCTGCCCGTGCAGCTCGATCATCGCCGCCTGGCATTGCTCGCCCACCCCGGTGCGCAGGCTCGCCGTCTGGCCAGCATCCGAGAAGCTGTCGACGGTGACGTCCTGTGAGCCGATCACGTTCATCGAGGACAGAAGGAGAGTGCCGCCGATCAGCGCGGCCGGAATGAAGAGGAACCAGGTCAGCGCCTCGCTGCGGGCCACCGGTTCGCCACTGCCCGGCTCCATCGCCACCGGCGGTGCCTTCTCCGGGTTAAGTAGCGCATAGACGAGCGCATAGAGTCCGTACAGGACGGCCAGCAGGATACCGGGAAGCAGCGCTGCCTGAAACAGCGTGCCGACCGAGACGACCGCCGGTTCGCCCAGGTAGGTCAGCGCATCCGAACAGCCCACGAGCTGCGCGCGCTCTTCCTGCGCGGCCGAATAGAGGTCGCCCGCGAGCGTTCCCAGCAGCACGATCACGATGGAGGGCGGAATGATCTGCCCCAGGGTTCCGGAGGCCGCGATCACGCCCGTCGCCAGCTCCGGCGCATAGTTGTTGCGCAGCATGGTCGGCAGGGCGAGCAGGCCCATCGTCACCACGGTCGCGCCGACGATGCCGGTGGAGGCGGCGAGGAAGGCGCCCACGACGACGATGGAGACCGCGAGACCGCCCGGCAGCGGGCCGAAGACGCGCGCCATGGTGGTCAGCAGGTCGTTGGCGATCTTGGAGCGCTCCAGCGTGATGCCCATCATCACGAACATCAGCACCGCCAGCAGCGTCTCGATCGACTGGCCGGCGAGCACGCGCTCGTTCATCCGGTTGACGATGAAGCTGAGGTTGCGGTCCATCGCCTGTTCCCAGCCGCCGGGGAAGACGGCCTCAGCCACCCGCGGCAGGTCCGGATAGCGGAAGATCGAGACCGCATCCGGCGGCACCCCCTCCCGCAACAGGGCGTTGTAGGCGTCCGAACCGGTGTCGATCGCCTGGTGGATCAGCAGCCCCGCCGAATCCAGCGCCGCGATGATGCCGAAGGAAATCAGCGCCGCGCCGCCGATGGCGAAGGCGACCGGGAAGCCGGAAAGAATTGCGCCGAACAGGCACAGGAACACGATGATCAGGCCGATTTCGACCCCGTCCAGACCGAGAAACATCTGACCAGCCTCTTAGTGAATTTCCGCGACACGCTCGGCGTCCGCGTCGCCCAGCTTGTCCTTGTCGAGATACTTGCCTTCGCTCGCCTCGCCCTCGATCAGTTCGAGATAGGAGCGGTAGAAGAAGGCGATGGCCTGCAGGAACACCATCCCGGCGAAGGCGACGAGCAGCAGCTTGAACAGGAAGTAGGCGTTGAACCCGTTCGGCGAGAAGCCGATCGTCTCCACGTTCCACTTCACGATCCGCGCCTTGCGCACCATCAGGTCGAGCTGGTCGGAGGCCGAGATCTTGGGCGTTATCAGGTGCCGCCACATGAAGAACCAGCCGTACATCCAGATCACCACGGCCATCGGCATCATGAAGATCAGGCTGCCGGCCATGTCGATCATCTTGCGGGTGCGATGGCGGACCACCGAATAGACGAGGTCGACCCGCACGTGGCCGCCCTGCACTGCGGTGTAGGTGGCGCAGAGCGCGACGATGGCGGCGTTGTAGAGCTTGAGTTCCTCAGACCACCAGGAGACGTCGAATGTCGCCGTCATGCCGAAGCCGAGCGAGATCTGGCTGGCGGCGAAGATGCGCTGCATGAAAACGATGACGATCTGCTGGAGCACCATCAGCAGCCCCGCCCAGGCGATGACGCGCCCGACCGTGTTGGCAAAGGCCTCGAGCCCGATCACCACGCCCCACATCACCCGGTTCCAGACCATCCCGACCGCGGTCAGCACCAGGAAGGCGGTGAAGACGACGAAGAAGAACTCGACCGACCCGCCGTAATAGGCGAAGCGCATGATCGCTTCCGGGTTTGACCAATCGAGCCAGAGGCCCGGATGGGCGATGGCGTAGAAGAAGTTGTAGAAGGATTCGATGATGTTGGCGGCAAGCCAACCGAGGGCTGTGCCGCCCCATGCCTCGACCAGTCCCATGTGGCCCGTCCCCCGAAGGTCGTGTACGTGTCACCCCGGCGCGCCGGGGCGCGCCACGGATGGCGAACGGGCAGGCCCCGAAGGCCTGCCCGCCGTGACGCGAATGTCCCGATCAGCCGAGAACGCGGTCCCGCTGGGCACGGTAGGTGCCCTCGGAAGCCTCGATCCAGCCGGAGGAGGAACGCATCGACGCAAAGGCGCTGTCGTAGATCTTGTCGTAGAGATCGCCGTCGCGATTGCCTTCGAGCGTTTCCTTGGCGGCGTTGCCCATCGCGTCCCAGACGGAATCGGGGAAGCTCAGGACCTTCACGCCGGCCGACTGCAGGCGCTGCAGGGCAGCGCCGTTGTTGGCCAGGAACTGCGCGAGGTTCCACTGGTGGGTTTCGGCACAGGCGATCTCGATGATCTTCTGCTGCGCGGGGGTGAGGCTGTTGAACACCTCGAGGTTGGTCGCGACCGACAGGCCCGCACCCGGCTCGTGGAAGCCGGCGGTGTAATAGAACTTGGTGATCTCCTGGAAGCCGGCCTTCTCGTCCGCCCAGGGACCGATCCACTCGGTGCCGTCGATGGCGCCGGAGGCCAGGGCCTGGTACACCTCGGAGCCCGGCAGGTTCTGCACGGACGCGCCGAGCTTGCCGAGCGCTTCGCCGCCGAGACCCGGCATGCGGAACTTGAGGCCGTTGAAGTCTTCCGGCCCGGCGATTTCCTTGCGGAACCATCCGCCGGCCTGTGCGCCGGTGTTGCCGGCGAGGAACGACTTGATGCCGAACAGCTCACCCAGCTCATGGTGCAGCTCCATGCCGCCATCCATGTAGTACCAGTTGGCCAGCTCCTGCGCGGTCATGCCGAAAGGCACCGCGGTGAAGAAGGCAAAGGCCGGGTGCTGACCGACGAAGTAGTAGTCGGCGCCGTGGTACATGTCGGCCTGACCAGCGGTCACGGCGTCAAAGACCTCAAAGGCGCCCACGAGCTCGCCCGCAGCCTTGACCTCGACGGTCAGCTGGCCGTCGGTCATGGCGGTCACGCTGTCGGCCACGCGTTGCGCCGCGTCGAAGACGCCGGCAAGGCCGCGGCCCCAGGTGGTGACCATGGTCAGCGTGCGCTTGCCCTGGGCATAAGCCGGCGCGGCCAGAGCGGTCGCGGCAGCGGCCGAGCCGCCCAGTGCCGACGTCTTCAGAAATGAACGACGATCCATTCAGAGTCCTCCCAATCGTCTTGGATGCCCACCCTTCGGCGGGCGGATCGTTTTCGAGTGTTGGGCACACTACTCACAAGCCGGCCGTGGTCAAATACCGACAAATACGTATGACGCGGGGGAAACCGTCCTGTTGTCGCCGGCAAATCACGTAGATGGGGGACAAACAGCCCACCCGGACGCCCCGTCCGCCCCCCCCGAAAGCCCCCGGTTCGAATCGACGGCAAAGATAGCCATCGCCGATTCGCGTCGTTTTCCGAATCGCCCCCGCCGCCTTGCATCGCTCCCCTGAAGAGGCGTAGATTCGAAGCCGGACAGACGCTTTCGATGCAAGCGGCAGGTTCAGGGAGGACGTGCCTGGCAGAGGCTCATCGCACACCGCGCGCCGCCCCACGGCGGGGCCGCCTGAGCTACGCCCAGAAGCTCTCGCTTCTGGCGACGGTACCGCTCGTCCTCGCCGTGGCGGCGATCTCGGTGCTGGTGGCGGTGCAGGCGCGTAGCCTCGCCGATCGCGAGATCGCCGAACTGGAACGGCAGATGATCGCGGCCAAACGCGACGAGCTGGAAAACTACATCTCCCTTGCCCGCACCGCGATCCTCGAAGACTATGGCCGCGCCCTGCCCGACGATGTGGATGCCAAGCGGCGGGTCATGCAGACCCTCGCCGCCATGATCTACGGCCAGGACGGCTATTTCTTCGTCTATGATTACGACGGCACCAACCTCGTCGCCCCCCGCCAGACCAACCTGATCAACCGCAACTGGATCGATCTCGTCGATGCAGAGGGCACCCCGATCGTCAGCGATCTGATCCGGATCGCGCGGAGCGGCGCCGGGTATCACAGCTTCCTGTGGCGCAAACCCTCGACCGGCGAGACGGCGCGGATGGTGGCCTATGTGGTCGGGCTGCAGGACTGGCAATGGGCAATCGGGACGGGCATCTTTATCGACGACGTGCTGGACACGGTGGCGGCGACACGCGCCGAGACGGAGGCCCGTGTGCAGCGGACGTTCCTCTGGATCGCCGCGATCACGCTCAGCGCCCTGCTTCTCGTCTTCCTCTCCGGACTCATCCTCAACATCCGCGAGCGCCGGCTGGCCGATGCCAAGCTCAAGGCCCTCACCCAGCGGATCTTCGACACGCAGGAGGAGGAGCGCGGCCGGGTCGCGCGCGAGCTGCACGACTCGATTAGCCAGATCCTCGTCGGCGTGCGTTATGCGCTGGAACTGGCCCGCCGCAGGATGCGTGCAGGCGACACGCGCGCGGAGGCGAACCTCGATGCCGGGATCGATGCGCTCGGCGGCGCGATCCAGGAGGTCCGCCGCATCAGCCGCGACCTGCGTCCCGGCGTGCTCGACGACCTGGGCCTCGGCCCGGCACTTCAGTCCCTGATGGAAGAATTCGGCGCAAGAACCGGAATCGAAACGGATTTCGAGACGGTCGTATTCCGTAACCGGCTTGACCAGGAGGCCAAGATCGCGCTCTACCGGATCGCGCAGGAGGCCCTTACCAACATCGAGCGTCACGCCGGCGCCAGCCGCGTCAGCCTGCGGGTCTTCGGCCACAAGGCCGGCGCCACCCTGCGGATCGAGGACGACGGGCGTGGAATGGCGGCCGCCGGCGAGACCGATGGCGCGAGGGCCCAGGGGCTCGGGCTGCGCAACATGCAGGAGCGGGTGGAGCGCCTTGATGGCACGCTGAGGATTCTCAGTTCTCGCACCGGCACGGTGATCGAGGCGCAGGTGCCGCTCAGCCACATGCTGCCGCCGGAATCCGGCTCAGGAACCACGCCGCGCGACGGCGAGACGAGAGAAAGGAAACGCGCATGACCCCGACCCGCGTGCTGATTGTCGACGACCACCCGATGGTGGCCGAGGGGATAGAGGCGATCCTGGAGACCTACCCCGACATCGAGGTCGTCGGCACCCTGTCGAACGGCCGCGAGGCAGTGGATCAGGTGGCAGCGCTCAAGCCCGACGTGGTGCTGATGGACCTTAACATGCCAGAGGTAAACGGACTTTCGGCGACCGAGATGCTGATGGAGGACCACCCCGACCTGCGGGTGCTCATCCTGTCGATGCACGACAGCCCCGAATACATCTCCACCGCTCTCAGCCACGGCGCCAAGGGCTATGTTCTCAAGGACGTGCCGACCGATGCCATCAAGGAAGCGATCGACCGGGTGATGGCGGGCGAGCAGTATCTCTGCACCGGCGCCACCACGGCGCTCCGCCCGAGCGACGGCGCCGGACGCGAGCCGCTGACCAGCCGGGAACAGACGATCCTGCTGCAGCTGGCGCAGGGCAAGTCCAACAAGGAGGTGGCAAACACGCTGGATATCTCGGTGCGCACGGTCGAGACGCACCGCAAGAACATCAAGCGCAAGCTGGGCATCTCCTCGACAGCCGGGCTGACCCGCTATGCGATGGAACACGGGGTCCTTCAGGGCACCGGCGTCGGGCTCTGAGCCCCGCGACTGGCCTTGCGCATCCTCGCCCTGTGACCTCCGGCGCACGCCCAGCCAGCCCGGGCACGGCCACACCATAACAAATGTTGCCAAACGGCTCCCGGGCATTCTACTGCTTTCTCCGAGGCGGCGCCGCCGTCCATACTATTGTTAACGTTAAGAAAGCATAAGAATGCCTGTTTCCGTCTTTACCAAGGCCGCGGCCGTTCCGTCCTACAACGCCAACGTCCTCTACCAGTTCACCAACGCCCAGATCTTTTTCGAACAGGACAGCTGGGACGCCGCCCTGCCAAAGACCAAGAGAGCCGACGTCATCCGACTGAAGGACGACTTCACCGATTACACGGGATACCAGATGAAGGTGGTGGTGTCTTTTGACGGCACCTTCAAGAAGGTCGGCGGCGCCTGGACCGGCGAGATCACCGGAGTCACCTTCAAGGCCGACGGGGTGACCCAGGCCAGCATCGACATCAACTCAGGCGTCGACCTGTCGCGGATCATCAATGTCGGCAGCTCGACGCTGGTATGGAACGAGCTCACCAGCACGGGCCTGCGCGGCAAGCTCAGTGGCGGCAACGATCACATGAACGGCTCGGTCGGCGACGACAACCTCAACGGGCGCGGCGGCGCGGACTTCCTGAACGGCGGACTCGGAGACGACAAGCTGATCGGCGGCGGCGGCAGTGACCGGCTCAACGGCCACATTGGCGACGACACCCTGATCGGCGGCAACGGAAACGACTACCTCGACGGCCGCGACGGTACCGACGTCGCCAGCGGCGGCAAGGGCAACGACACGTTCCTCTTCGACTTCAACGGAGATAACGTCTGGACCGGCGGCGGCGGGGCCGACAGGTTCCAGGCGGGCGGCGTCCCCGGAGAGCCTTATGGCTGGACGAAGGTCACCGATTTCAAGGTGCGCCAAGGCGACAAGCTGGACCTGACCAATGATTCCGCCCTGCTCTTCGATCCGATCGACGAGATCCGCTTCATCGGCAAGAAGGGCTTCAGCGGCGAGGAAGGCGTCTACGAGATCCAGTTGCGAAACGGCTTTGTCCGGATCGACCAGAACGGCGACGGCACCGCCGACGTCGGGATCGAGCTCGAGGGTTTCGGCAACCAGCGCGTGAGCAACACCAGCTGGATCCTGCTCCCGGACCAATTCGACTTCGCCTGACGATCGCGGGGCGTCCCGCCCCGCACGCTTCGGCCGGCGAACACCATTGCCGGCCGGCATCGCCTCCCGCGAAAGAAAATTCCAAACCGCACCCGCCCTGCGTCATTTTATCCGCAAAAGCCGTTGACGCTTCCGGCGGACACGCCTAAGGTCCCGCGCACGAAAGCAAGGGAACCCCGAGAATGGCGATCATTCTTGTACTCGTAGAGGAAAGGCGCATGGGCCGGTAACGGTTGACCATAACGGTTCCCCATGCGCCCTCGTCCACGACGGGGGTTTTTTATTGCCGCAACGCCAGACGTAGATGGAGAAGCAAGATGGCGCAGCAGATGACCGGAGCAAGAATGGTGGTCCAGGCCCTGAAGGATCAGGGTGTGGACGTCGTGTTCGGCTACCCCGGCGGCGCCGTGCTCCCGATCTATGACGAGATCTTCCAGGATCAGGGCATCAAGCACATCCTGGTGCGCCACGAGCAGGGCGCAGCCCACGCCGCCGAAGGCTATGCCCGGTCCACCGGCAAGCCCGGCGTCGTCTTGGTCACCTCCGGCCCCGGCGCGACCAACGCCGTCACCGGCATCACCGACGCGCTGATGGATTCGATCCCGATGGTCGTCCTGTCAGGTCAGGTTCCGACCTTCATGATCGGCTCCGACGCCTTCCAGGAAGCCGACACCGTCGGCATCACCCGCCCCTGCACCAAGCACAACTGGCTGGTCAAGGAGACCGACAATCTCGCCGAGACGATCCACGAGGGCTTCCACGTCGCCACCTCCGGCCGCCCCGGACCGGTGCTGATCGACATCCCCAAGGACGTCCAGTTCGCCACGGGCACCTATGTCGGCCCGCGCGAAGCCAAGGGCGGGCACTACCACCCGAAGGTCAAGGGCGACATCGAGATGATCACCGAGCTGGTCGCCGCGATGGAGCGCGCCGAGCGTCCGGTGTTCTATACCGGCGGCGGCGTGATCAACTCCGGCCCGGTCGCCAGCCAGCTGTTGCGCGAATTTGTCGAGGCCACCGGCTTCCCGATCACCTCGACGCTGATGGGGCTCGGCGCCTATCCCGCGTCGGGCGAAAAGTGGCTGGGCATGCTGGGGATGCACGGTCTCTACGAGGCCAACCTGGCGATGCACGGCTGCGACCTGATGATCAACGTCGGCGCCCGCTTCGACGACCGCATCACCGGCCGCATCGCGGATTTCAGCCCGCATTCGATCAAGGCGCATATCGACATCGACCCGAGCTCGATCAACAAGGTGATCCGGACCGAGCTGCCGATCATCGGCGACATCGCTCACGTTCTGGAAGACGCGCTGAGGATCTGGAAGGCGCGCGGGCGCAAGGTGAACAAGGAAGGCCTGGCGAAATGGTGGGCGCAGATCGAGGAGTGGAAGGCGGTTCGCTGCCTGACCTACAAGAACTCGGACACGATCATCAAACCGCAATACGCACTGGAGCGGCTGGAAGCGCTGACCCGCGGCTATGACCGCTACATCGCGACCGACGTGGGCCAGCACCAGATGTGGGCCGCGCAGTTCCTGACCTTCGACGCGCCGAACCGCTGGATGACCTCCGGCGGGCTGGGCACCATGGGCTACGGCCTGCCGGCCTCGATCGGCGCGCAGGTGGCGCATCCCGACAGCCTGGTCATCAACGTCGCGGGCGACGCCTCCTTCCTGATGAACATCCAGGAGATGGGCACCGCGCGGCAGTATGACCTGCCGGTCAAGCAGTTCATCCTCAACAACGAACGTCTGGGCATGGTCCGCCAGTGGCAGGAGCTGCTGCACGGCGAGCGCTATTCCCACAGCTGGTCCGAGGCCCTGCCCGATTTCGTCAAGCTGGCCGAGGCTTTTGGCGCCAAGGGCTTCATGGTCTCGGATCCCAAGGACCTGGACGACGCGATCATGGAGATGATCAAGCACGACGGACCGGTGATCTTCGATTGCCTTGTCGAGAAGCACGAGAACTGCTTCCCGATGATCCCGTCGGGCGAGCCGCACAACAACATGCTGCTCGGCGAAGCTTCCACCAAGGACGCGATCGGCACCTCGGGCGCGGTCCTGGTCTGATCCGAGGCCCGCTCCGATCATGTCCGTCGAACGGGAACAGCCCGAGGACGCAGGCGATCTTCGCCTGCGCCCTTTCGGGACCGACACCGGCCGGTTGGCCGCAAGGATCGCCCTGATCTTCCTGATCAGCAACCTGTTGGCCACCTTTGCCAAGGCGATCCTCGCGCCTGAGTTCGCCGGCCCGGTTCCCGTGGCGATCGACTTCCATGTCTACTGGGAGGCCGCGCGCCAGGCCGTTCAGGGCATGCCGCTGGACGCCTTCGCGCCCGTGGCCGTGCCGGGGTCGGAGGCAACCGGCCCGGGCGGCGCGCCGTCCTATCTGTTCTGGGTGTATCCGCCGATCTTCCTGCTGCTGCTGACGCCGCTCGGGGCCCTGCCCTTCGTGCCGGCCTGGGCGCTGTTTGACGCGATGTCGCTCGCGGCCGTCGCGCTCGCGCTGCGCCCCTTCACCCGCACCGAACCGGCGGCCTGGCGCTTCATGATCGCGGCGCCGGCACTGCTTCCGGCGCTCTGGGTCGGGCAGAACTCGCTGCTGTTCCTGGCCGGGCTGGTCGGCGCGCTCGCCTGCATCCGGGACGAGCGCATGGTGACTGCCGGCATCCTGATCGGTCTGCTGACCTTCAAGCCGCAGCTCGGCATCCTGATCCCCGTGGCGCTGCTCGCCGCCGGGCTCTGGCGCACGATCCTGGCGGCCTGCGTCTCCGCCGTGGCGGTGGCGTTGCTGCCCACGCTCGTCTTCGGTTTCGGCTACTGGCCGGCGCTGTCCGACACCCTCAGGGAGTTCGGGTCGGTGCTGCACGCCGGCGCGGCGCAGGAGCCCCTGATCTGCACCACCTTCGGCGTGCTGTCGCAGCTCGGCGTCAACCCGGATGCCGCGATGGCCGCGCAATGGGGCATCGTGGCCCTCGCCGCCTGGGCCGTCTGGCGCTGCTGGCGCAGCCCGACCGCGAGTTTCGACCTCAAGGCGGCGACGCTCGCGGCCGCCATTCCCGCCGCCTCGCCCCACCTCTGGCATTACGACACCGCCTTTCTTGCCGCCACGGGCCTGTTCCTGCTGCGCGCCGGGGTGCTCGAGTTCCGCCCGGCCGGCCTCACGGTCTTCGGCTTGTGCTGGCTCGGCGCCGGCCCCGCGCTGCTGGTGGTGAACCTGCTCGGCGGCGTCGAACTACCGGTCGGCTTCATTCTGGCGCCGCTGGTCCTGGCCGCGCTCGGCCTGTGCATCGCCGCCGTGCCGCGGCGCGATGCAGCGGCCCGGGAGGCCTGACCCATGACACCCATCCACGCATATTTCCGGCAAATCGCGCTCCTCGCGCCCGCCGTCCCATGCGTCGGTATCGACCTTTCCTGCCACGACCTCGCGGTGTATGCACGTCGCTGCACGCGCGAGCTGGCGCAATAGACGAGGAACACCAGATGTCCGCACTCAAGATCGAACAGGGTTCGTCGAAGCATTCCGCCTACGACCTGCGCAACCCAAACGCCGAGGTCATCGAGACGCATACGCTGGCCGTGGTCGTCGACAACGAGGCCGGCGTGCTGGCCCGCGTGATCGGCCTGTTCTCGGGACGCGGCTACAACATCGAGAGCCTGACCGTGGCCGAGGTCGACCACACCGGGCACCGCTCGCGGATCACCGTCGTGACGACCGGCACGCCCGAAGTGATCGAGCAGATCAAGGCGCAGCTTGGCCGGCTGGTCCCTGTACACAAGGTGCAGGACCTGACCACCGAGGGCCCCTCGGTAGAGCGCGAACTGGCGCTGCTGAAGGTTGCGGGCACCGGCGACAAGCGGGTCGAGGCGTTGCGCCTGGCCGACATCTTCCGCGCAAACGCGGTGGATTCCACGCTCGAGAGCTTCGTCTTCTCGATTGCCGGTTCGACGGAAAAGATCGACGCCTTCGCCGAGCTTATGCGCCCGCTCGGCCTGGTGGAGATCGCCCGGACCGGCGTCGCCGCCCTGACCCGCGGCGCGGACTGACGGGCGAGGCGAAACAGGGGTCAGCGCCGGGGAACCGGCGCCGCCCGCACTGTCAGACGATGTTCAGATCGTCCCTCAGCAGGGACGCATCATCGATCCCTTCGACGATGAGCACCTCGTCGCCGAAGTCGAAGACCACGTTGCCTTTCTGCACGTCGGCAAACTTGCGGATCACCTCTGCCACATTGAGCGTGCCCGACCAGAGCGCATCGTCCAGCCGGACAAGGTCCAGATCGTCCTGGAAATCCGTGATCGTGTCGGTGCCGTAGCGGGCCCCGAAGACGAAGCGGTCCGCGCCGCTGCCACCGGTCAGGCTGTCATTGGCGAGCCCGCCATCGAGCAGATCCTTCTGGTTGCCGCCAAAAAGCCTGTCCTGGCCATTGTTGCCGCGCAATACATCCGCGCCGAGCCCGCCTTTAAGGATGTCGGCCCCTTTCCCGCCCGTGAGCAGGTCCTGCCCCTTCTGGCCCTGAAGCTCGTCGGCGCCGCCAAGTCCTTTGAGGGTATCTGCTCCGCCTCGGCCTTTCAGGATGTCCGCGCCCGCCCCGCCGGAGAGCGTCTCGGCCGCGTTCGTTCCGGAGAGCACCAGGGAGCGGGACAGGGCTGCGGACGCGTTGACCGTATCGAGCGCCACCGTCGCCGAGGTGGAGGCGAACGTCTGGGTAACCATCACGGCGTCCCAGCCATCGTAATCTCCGGTCTCCACGCCGATGCCGACGTAGTCGAACCCCTCTTTCAGGATGTTCGCCCGGTGTCCGTCGCTGTTCATGAGGGCGTCAAAAAGGTCTTCGACATCGTCGGAGATGCCGGAGGCGCCGCGTTCGCTCTGCCAGGCGACGTTCTCGCCCCAGCTCCAGCTGCCGCTGAACTCGAAGCCCGCGGCCTTCATGCGATCGCCGGGAGACGACCCGTCCACGCCGGTGTGCGAGAACGTGTCCGTCTTCAGCATCCAGTCGCTGTGATCCTCGGCGGCCGCGTTGAGATCGAGTTCAAGTTGCAGCGGATGCAGTCCGACCTCGGCGCGGGCCTTGTTGATCAGTTCGAGCATCTGGCGCTCAACGGTGCTTGCGGTCGACATGTGTAGTTTCTTTCCGGGCCATTGACGGGTCCGATATGGACCCCAAAACTTGGCCGAAAGCGTGTCGCAAAGAAGGCCCTGCCGGCAACCGCCCGGGGCCAGGGTCGGCATCTATCCGCTAGAGCAGCACGTCCGACGCCTGCAGATCGTCCAGGGTGCAGCCCATCAGATCCAGCTTGTCGGTCGAGGTCACGAAGATCCGCAGCCGATCTGCCAGTTCGACAGCCACGTCCTCCACGGCGGAAAAGTTGGCGAACCCGGCATTGCCGAGATCGAGCAGATCCTCGCCCGGCGTGAAATCGTGGATGACGTCCTTGCCGTAGCCCTTGGAGAATACGAAGGTGTCGTTGTAGCTGCCGCCGGTCAACTGGTCGTTGCCCTTGCCGCCATCGAGCAGGTCGTTGCTTCCGTCGCCCTGGAGGATATCCGCCCCGTTGCCCCCCAGCAGCGTGTCCCGCCCCCATCCGCCGATCAGCAGGTCGTTCGAACTGCCGCCATCCAGCTGGTCATGCCCGGTGCAGCCCTCGATCGTGTCCTTGCCGGCACCGCCCGTGACCACGTCCGAGCCATCTCCGGCGAGAACCGTATCCCAGCCGTCGCCGCCCTCGATCCAGTCGTTGCCGGTGCCGCCCTCGATATGGTCCCCGCCTGTGCCGCCGATCAGGGTTTCAGCACCGTTGCCGCCGATCAGCGTGTCGTTCCCGCTGCCGCCCAGGGCCTGATCATCGCCGCCGTTGGTCTCGATCCGGTCGTTTCCCGCGCCGCCCCGGAACTCCTCGTAGTCTGCGGTGCCGATCAGCACGTCATCGAACTGCGAACCGATGGCGCCTTCGATCGAGGTGATCACGTCGCGGCTCGATCCGCCGGTCTCCTGCGTCGAGGTGCCGGCGCCAATGGTCAGCGTGACCGGCCCGGAGGCGTCGGAATAGTCCAGGATGTCGAAGCCGCCGGCCCCGTCGACCCTGTCCTCGCCCAGACCGGGACGAAACTGGTTCGCCGCATCGTCGCCGGCGAGATCATCGGCAAAGGGCGTCCCCTCCACACCTTCGATCCCCGCGAGCTGGTCTCCGGCCGCATGCCCGCCGGAGGCAAGTCCGGCCGCGAGGTCGATGACGACCGCATCGTTGGAGCCGGCATAGCTCGCCAGGTCGATCCCCGCGCCGCCGTCGATCGCGTCCGCGCCATCGCCGCCGATGAAGATATCGTCGCCCGCATCGCCGAGCAGGGTGTCGTCGCCCACCCCGCCGGAGAGCCTGTCCTTGCCAGCACCGCCCGTGACCACATCCGCGCCAGCCTCGCCCAGAAGCCAGTCGTCGCCATCGCCCCCCTCGAGCGCATCGTTCCCGGCTCCGCCGACGAGGTGGTCGGCGCCAGCGCCGCCGATCAGGGTGTCATTTCCATCTCCGCCGAGCAGGAAATCATCGCCGGCGCCGCCATCGACCCTGTCGTTGCCCGCGCCGGCAAGAACGGTGTCGTCGCCGTCGCCGGCCCAGACGATATCCGCGCCGCCTTCGGCCAGGATCATGTCATCGCCCTCGAGGGCGTAGAACGTCTCGTCCAGCGAGCTGCCGCCGAGCAGGTCGTCGAACTCGTTGCCGTAATGGGAATCGGGACGCGTCACACCCGTTCCGTAGTTGAGGATCCGCGCGAGCGTCTCGTCGGGAATCCCTTCCAGCATGGTCCCGGGCAGCGGGCCTCTCAACACCGCGAGCATCGCCTCGGCCTGCGCAAGGTCATAGCTCTGGACACCGAAATAAAGGATCGACGCGCTCTCCCCCGGAGCCAGGGTCACCGTGTATTCGAAGATCACGTCGTCGTTGCTGATCAGTGTGTAATCCGCCGGGCGCGCCCCGTCGCCAAAGGCGATGCCGACCATGGGATCACCCTGCGCATTGCCGTCGTCGGTGAGGATGCTGCGGTCGCCAATGTCGAAGGTCAGGTCGCCCGATGAGGTGGCGAGGATCTGCGTGGCGTAGTTGGAGCCCAGGTCCGTCCGCACCGAGAAGGTGACGGTCTGCGACGCGGCGCCGATGTTGGTTGCGGTATCGACGAAGCGTGCCCAGCCACCGACGGACGGCACATAGAGGCTGCGCTCAAAGGTAATCTCCGCGCCCGCCTCGTTCGATGCCCCTGAGATCGTGAGCTGCCGCCCGGACATCGAGCTCGTCACGTCGCCGACATAGGGCATGTGGAACAGGTCGAACCCGGCGTCGAACGCGTCATTCGTGCCATTGCCGATCCGGCCGTCGTTCCACATGTCCCAGGTGAAACCGGATCCGTCGATCAGCGTCTGAGGAAAACTCGTCATGACCCGTTCCCGCCACGGAAGCGCAACGGACGGGATCTTCCCCGCTCGACCGTCGCTGTCCGTGGTCTCTTTCGGATCTGGATAGGATCAAGAGGTTACGACGTGGTTAATGTCGCCGGGAAAGCAGTTAACGCAAGGCGTGCCAGCTCAATTGGTAAGCGCCTCGGCCTCGGCGATCGCTGGCAGGATCTTGTCCCGCATGATCGCAGTGGTGATCGGACCCGCGAAACGCAGCATGACCGTGCCATCGCCCGCAACCACGAAGGTCTCAGGCACGCCGTAGACTCCCCATTCGATCGCGTTGCGCCCGTTTCTGTCGGCTCCCGACAGGGTATAGGGATCGCCGAGGCCTGCGAGGAACTTCAGCGCGTTCGCGCTCTCGTCCTTGTAGTTGATGCCGTGCACCGCGATCCCGTCCCCGGCCATGGCCATGAGCTGCGGATGCTCGACCCGGCAGGGCGCGCACCAGCTTGCCCAGAAGTTCACCAGCTTCACGCCCTCGGACCGCACAGCCGCATCGGTCAGGAGCGGCCGGTCGCCCAGCGGTGTCAGCTCGACCACCGGCGCCGGTTTGCCTGTGAGCTCGCTCGGCAGCGAATCCGGATTCTCCCGCATCATCCCGGCATAGAACAGCCCGGCAACTGCCAGGAAAATCGCCGGCGGCAGGATCATCAGCGGCGACACCTTAGCCATGAGATGCGGTCTCCTTCTGGGCTGTATCGGCAGGGGGCGCACGGCGCGCGGCCTGCGCATTTTCGATGTCGCGCAGCCGAGTGCGCGTGCGAACCGACTGGCGCATCGACACCACGACCAGCGCCACGACCAGGCCGAGGGTCACGGCATAGGCCGAGAGCACCTCGACCGCATATTTCCCGAGTTCCGGCATCATGCCATCCGCTCCCGCGCGATCAGCGCCTTGAGCCGGCGGTCCCGGACTTCGGTACGGGTCCGCAGCAGCACCAGCGTGATGAAGAGTCCGACGAAACCGGCGATACAGATCAGCAGCGGCCAGTAGAAGACATCGGAGACGTTCTCCTCTTTGTCGAGCGACAGCGACGCCCCCTGGTGCAGGCCCTGGTTCCAGAACACCAGCGCGTAGCGGCTCAGCACCGCAAAGACGGAGCCCACGATGCAGAGCACCGAGGTCAGTTCCGCCGCCGTGTCGGGGTTCTCCACCGCCGCCCAGAGCGCCATGTAGCCGAGGTAGAACAGGAACAGGATCAGGAACGAGGTCAGCCGCGGATCCCAGGCCCACCAGGTGCCCCACATCGGCTGGCCCCAGATCGCGCCGGTCAGCAGCGCGATCACCGTCATCGTCGCCCCGATCGGCGCCGCGGCCTTGGCGGCCAGCGCGCTGACATGGTGGCGGCGGATCAGCCAGACCAGCGAGGTGATCAGCATCATCAGCCAGCAGTTGATGGCGATCATCGCCGAGGGCACGTGGATATAGATGATCTTTACCGTCGAGCCCTGGCGGTAATCGTCGGGGGTGAAGAAAAATCCCCAGACCAGCCCGACCACCATCGCAACCACCGTTCCTACCGCTGCAAAGGGCAGAACGGCACCGGACAGGGCCATGAATTTTCGCGGATTGGCGTATTCCCAGAGTGACATGCGCGCGAACCTAGTCCTTCGTTCCTGTTGGCTCAAGCAAGCCTAACGGTTGTAGCTCAGCGGAGGTTGATGCGGATTGCCGCAGCCGAGGCAAAGGGCAGCAGCGCGAGCGTTCCAAGCGTAATCCCGGCCAACAGCGCCAGCGGCGTGGAGAAATCCGAAAGCGGCATCCCTTCTGACGCGCGCCGCGCCACTTCCGCGCCGAAGATCAGCGTCGGGACGTAGAGCGGCAACACGATCAAAGACAGCAGCAGTCCGCCGCGCTTCAACCCCACCGTCAGCGCCGCACCGAACGTCCCCACCACGGAGAGCGCCGGCGTGCCGATCGCCAGTGACAGCGTCAGCCACAGGTAGCCAGGCTCAGGCAGGTTCAGCAGCACGCCAAGAAGCGGAGCGACCAGCGTCAGCGGCAGGCCCGTGGTCAGCCAGTGGGCGAGCGCCTTGATGCCCGCCACCGCCTCCAGCGGAATGGGCGCCGTGGCCAGCAGCTCGAGCGCCCCGTCCTCGTAGTCTAGCGCCAGGATCCGGTCGAGCGAGAGCAGGCAGGACAGCAGCGCTCCGAGCCACAGTATCCCCGCCGCGATGATCGAGAGCGTGCCGGAGTTGGGGCCCACCGCGAAGGGCGTCAGTGTCACCACGATCAGGAAGAAGGCCAGCGCCAGCCCGAAGCCGCCCCCGGCCCGGACTGCCAGCGCCAGATCCCGTTTGAGCAGCGCGATCACAGGAAGGCCTCGTGGAAATCGGCGTCATGTTCGGGCGGAGCAGCCTTGAAGGGGCCGAGTTCCAGCACCTCCGCGCCGTCGATCCCGAGGTCGATATGGGTCGCGATCACCGCGCTGCCTCCCGCCTCCAGGTGCCGCCGCACCGCCGCGGCGAAGAGCCCGACGCTGGCAAGGTCAAGCGAGACTGTCGGCTCGTCGAGCAGCCAGATCGGCCGCCCCGTCACCGCCATACGCGCCAGGCCAAGCCGTCGCTTCTGCCCCGCCGACAGGCTGCCCGCGGGCCGTGCCTCCAGCGCCTCGAGGTTGAAATCGAGAAGTGCCTCCGAGATCGAGCCCACCCCGTGAAGCCCCGCCCAGAACGCGAGGTTCTCGGACACGCTCAGCGTCGCCTTGATCCCGTCGGCGTGGCTTGCATAGGCCATGACTTCCGGCCCCGGCGCCACCCGGCCAACATCGGCAGGCTGAAGCCCGGCCAGCGTCCGCAGAAGCGTGGTCTTGCCGATTCCGTTCGGCCCGCGCAGCACCAGCGCGCGCCCGGCCTCCAGCCGGAACCCGACGCCTTCCAGCACCCGCATGCCGCCACGGACGACGGCCAGATCCTCGACGATTACTTCCATGGCACGCGCTTACCCCAAGCCCCTCCGGGACAAAAGCGTCCCGCCATCAACTGTTCGAAAGTATCCTCGCGCGACGCGGGAATTGACACCGCGCCCCATCGTCGCCCCCGCCACCGACGGGCACCTGTGACAGGCCAGAGGCGTCAGAGCGCCAGCACTGCCGCCGCCACCCGACGCCCTTCGGATACCAGCACGTTGTAGGTCCGGCAGGCCGTGGCCGTGGCCATCAGTTCGACCCCGATCCCGGCCTCTTCCAGCGTGCGCCGGAATGTACCCGGAATGGGCGTCATCTCGGCCCCGGTCCCGACAATCACGAAATCGATCTCTCCGGCCAACGCCAGCACTGCCTCCGCATCGCCGTAACCGCCCCAGCCGCGCAGGCTCCGGGCCGTCACCAGCAGATCGCCCTGCCGAACCTCACCACCGATCCGGAAGAAGCCGGAGCCGTAGCCCTCGAACGGGACAGCATCGGGAAACTCGACTTCGATGAACTCCATGGCCCGGCCCTCCTCCGCGGCGCGTCCGGTCGCCTCAGGCGTCGATATTGGCGAACTGGGTGCCCCCGCCCTGGCTCGGCTTCGACCAGTCACGCTTCACGCCCAGCCACAGCAGGACCGGCGAAGCGACGAAGACGGTGGAATAGGTGCCGACGATGATGCCCCAGATCATCGCGAAGACGAACCCACGGATGACGTCGCCGCCGAGGATGTAGAGCGCGACCAGCGCGATCAGCGTCGTCAGTGAGGTCATCACCGTCCGGCTCAGGGTCTCGTTGATCGAAAGGTTCAGCACTTCCTTCAGGCTCAGTTTCTTGAACCGGCGCAGGTTCTCCCGCACCCGGTCGAAGATCACCACCGTGTCGTTGAGCGAATAGCCCACGATGGTCAGCAAGGCGGCGATGATCGTCAGGTCGAAGCGGATCTGCAGCAGGCAGAACACGCCGATGGTCACCACCACGTCATGCACCAGCGCCACGACGGCGCCAACCGAGAACTGCCATTCGAACCGGAGCCAGATGTAGAACAGCACCGCCACGATGGCGAGCAGCACGGCCTCGATAGCCGTCCAGACCAGTTCGGCCGAAACCTTGGGCCCCACGCTCTCTACCGACGGGAAGGTGATTTCCGGGTCGATCGCCTGCAGCGCCTCCTCCAGTGCCTGGATGGTCTCGGGCGATACCGCCTCCTCGTCCGCCTGCTGCTGGATGCGGATCTGCGCGACGTGCTTGTCCTCGTCGAAGCTGCTGTCGAACACCTCGGTGATCGTCACGTCGCCCAGGTCGAGCGGCGCGATGGCTTCGCGGTAGCTGCCGACATCGACGGCCGAGGTGCTTTCGGCGCGGATCGTCGTGCCGCCCAGGAAGTCGATGCCGAAGTTCAGCCCGACCGTGAAGAACAGCACAATGGAGGCCAGCATGGCGAGCGCCGAGGCGCCGAAGGTGATCTGCCAGCCCCGGAAGAAGTTCCAGTTGGTCTCGTTGGGTACGAGTTTCAGACGCATCTCAGACCTCGATGGTTTTTGGCCGGCGGCGATCGAACCAGACCGCGATCAGCAGGCGCGTCACGAAGATCGCGCAGAAGACGGAGGTCATGATCCCGAGACCGAGCGTCACGGCAAAGCCGCGGACCGGTCCGGAGCCGAGCGCGAACAGGATCGCTGCGGTAAGGAAAGTGGTGATGTTGGCATCGATGATCGCCGACAGGGCCTTCTCGTAGCCCAGTTCGATCGCGCGGGCGGGGCCGCGGGCCGTTTTGAGCTCCTCGCGGATCCGTTCGAACACCAGCACGTTTGCGTCGACCGCCATGCCGACGGTCAGCACGATTCCAGCAATGCCGGGTAGCGTGAGCGTGGCGCCGATGATCGACAGCAGGCCAAAGATCAGGCCGACGTTGACGATGAGCGCGATGTTGGCGAAGAGCCCGAACAGCCCGTAGCTCAGCCACATGAAGGCGAGCACGGCGACGAAGGCCACGATGGTCGCGATGCGGCCGGCCTCGATGCTGTCGGCGCCCAGTTCGGGGCCGATGGTCCGTTCCTGCAGGAAGGTCATCTCCGCCGGAAGGGCGCCAGCGCGCAGCAGGACGGCCAGTTCGTTGGACTGCTCTATGGAGAACTGTCCGGTGATGATGCCCGAGCCGCCGGGGATGTGATCCTGGATGACCGGGGCCGAGATAACCTCGTTGTCGAGCACGATGGCGAAGGGCGAGCCGACGTTGTCGCGGGTGTAATCGCCGAACTTGCGCGCGCCGCTCGGGTTGAACTGGAAGCTCACCGCCGGGCGGCCGTTCTGGTCAAAGCTCGGCTGGGCATTGGTCAGCTCCTCGCCCGTCACAACGGCCGTCTGCTCGATGATGTAATAGACGCCCTCGTCGTCTATCGACGGCAGCAGCAAGTTGCGCGCACCGGGGTTTGCATCGGGATCGGTGGTGCGGCTGACCACCGGGTTGAAGGTCAGCTTGGCGGTGGTGCCGATCAGGCTCTTGAGCTCATCGGCAGACCCGATGCCGGGCACCTGGATCACGATCCGGGTATCACCCTGGCGCTGGATCGACGGTTCCCGCGTGCCGACCTCGTCGACACGGCGGCGCACGATCTCCACGCTGTGCTGCAGGGTGCGGTCGTCGGTGGCGCGCTTCTCGGCCTCGGAAAGCTGCACGGTGAGCACGTCGCCGCTGCCGCTGACCTCGATGTCCTGCGCGCCCGCGCCGGTCAGGGTCAGGATCGGCCGCGACAGCCCCCGCACAACTTCCAGCGCCCGCGCCATCCCATCGGGATTGCCGATGCGGACCCGCAATTCCCCGGCAGGGCCGTCGATCCGGCGGATTGCGCCGACCGTGTCGCGTTCGTCCCGCAGCGCGTCCCGAACCTCCGGCCAGTAATTGTCCATCCGGTCGGCATAGACATCCGCAACTTGGACATCGGCCAGCAGGTAGGCACCGCCGCGCAGGTCGAGCCCGAGATTGACGAGGCTCGACGGCAACCAGCTCGGCCAGCCGGCCACATCGGCCGCCAGTTCCGGCGTCTCGCCGCTCGTCTCGATCGTTTTCACCGCGTCATTGTGCCGTTCGACCCGCGGGTAGAACAGGTTCGGCATCGCCATGAGAAGAATCAGGGCGGTCACGCCGGTGATCAGCAGGCGTTTCCAGAGAGGGAATTGCAGCATGAGAGAGGGTGCCTTCCGTGCGGGACGGTCAGCTTTCGGCTGCCGGTTCGGTCTTGCTCAGGACCTGCGAGACGGTGGCGCGCACGATGCGCACCTTCACGCCCTCGGCGATCTCGACCTCGAGTTCCTTGTCGTCCTTGACCTTGGAAACCTTGGCGATAACGCCGCCCTGGGTCACGACCTGGTCGCCCCGGCGCAGCTCGGACACCATCTTCTGGTGTTCCTTCATCTTCTTCTGCTGCGGACGGATCAGCAGCAGATACATGATCGCGAAGATCAGGATCAGCGGCAGGAACTGCATGATGGCGCTGCCACCGGCGCCTCCGGCGGCCTGGGCGTAGGCGGGCGTTGCGAACATGAGCGTTACCTTTCGTCTTTTATTGCGGCAGGCGCGGGCTTCCGCGATTTGGCGCGCACCCTATGGGGCGCACATGACAAGTGCAAGATGCCCTGGTATGTCCGGCCGCCGGATCGGCATGGACAGGTCGGGCTGCATGCGGCTCTCGTGCCACTGGACAGACCGGCCCCTCACGTTAGGCTAAGGCCGTCAACCCGTAGCCCGCAGGAGCGGCGGATGCGCATCACTTTCCCGTTTCCGGCCACCGCGCGGCGCACGGCCGTAGCTCTGCTGCTGGCGTTCGCTCCGCTTCCGGGCGTATCCGATCCCGACGACGGAGACCGAGAGCCGGTGCTTCTGCCAGAGGCGGATCAGCCGGGCTGGAACGCCATCGGCAGGGTCAACGTGGCCGGGTTGCGCCGCAGAGGCATGTGCACGGGCACCCTGATCGCGCCCGATCTGGTGCTGACCGCGGCGCATTGCCTCTACGGCGCCGATGGCCGCCCCGCCCGGCCTGAGGATGTCCATTTCGTCGCCGGCTGGCGGCAAGGGGACTTCAAGGCGCATCGGATCGGCGACCAGGTCCGGATCGACCCGGATTTCGTCAACGACGAGTCGCCCGCCCCGGAGCGGATCGCCTATGACACAGGTATTCTTGTCCTGAGCGAGCCGATCGACTCCGAAGAGATTGCGGCTCTGCCACCCGCAGGAATGCCCGAGACCCCGGTGCCGCTGACACTGATCGGCTACCGGCAGGATCGGCCGCATGCGCTTTCGCTCCAGCCGCATTGCGAGATCACCCACCGAAGCGCGGTCGCGCCGGTCGGCGGTGGCTATGTCGGGCTCGACTGCCCCGTGATCAGCGGCGCGTCGGGCGCCCCGGTGCTGTGGGAGTCTCCGGCGGGCTGGCGGGTCGTCGCCGTGGTCTCGGCCTCGGTCAGTGGCAGCGGCGGCGTCCGGACCCTCGCGCCCCTCGCAGATGCGGCCCGGCGCAACGTGGGTCTGTCCAACTGACGGGCCGGAGGCGCTGACGCGGCTCATGGGGCGGAACGCCACACGCGGCAGTCCCCGCCAACGGATCGATCCGTTTCGTGCTATAATGGCCCATGACCCGAAGCATCGTCAGACCACGCCGGGGGGCCGTGTCTTTCGCAGCGATCGCTCTGGCTCTTGCCCTGCCCGCGCATTCAGAACCGGCGCCATGTCCGGACCCGCTGCTGCGCATCGACACAACGCCGGGCAGTGACATTTCCCGGCTCTGCGAGGTCGCGACCGCCGCCCGCAATGATGCCCGTGTCTGCGGCATCGATCAGCACAAACCGTTGGACATCGTGCTTAAGGATGAAGTGGATTTCGCAGCCGGGCACGCGCTGGCCGCGTTCGACTGCCGCAACAATTCCATCAATATCCTGCCGCCGGAACTGATGGCCGCGAGCATTACGGAGGATGATGGCTATGCCGGCCTCTCTACCGAGCACCTGTTCCGCTCGGTCCTGACCCACGAAATGGCCCACGCCCTTCTGCACCAGACGCTGGACGGCTGCCCGGTGGCGAGTGTCGACCACGAATATGTGGCCAATGCGCTGGAGCTCTCGGCAATGTCCCCTCGGGACAGGGCCCGGCTGCTCGATGCCGTCGATCTGAAATGGGAGGTCACGCCGGAGATGATCAGCCTCTCCATCTACATGCTCGCCCCGCGCCGCTTCGCCGTGACCGCCTGGCTGCACTACGAAAGCCGCGGATGCGAGGCCATCGAAGGCATCCTTGACGGCTCCTACAGCTTCCGCGCGCCCCGCTGACCGCTCCCTCCCCGGCCCGTTCGGGCCCCTTCCCCCTTTCCCTTCGCGCCGCTTTGCGGCATGACGCGGCTGCACCTGATACGAAGGGCCAAGGAGAAACCCGATGCACGACATTCGCTTCATCCGCGAACACCCCGAAACCTTCGACGCCGGACTGGCGCGTCTGGGCGTTTCGGCGATGTCGTCGGAGATCCTGGCCGTCGATGCCGCGCGCCGCGAGAAGATCGCCGCCGCCGAGGCCGCGCTGGCCGAACGCAACGCCGCCTCCAAGCAGGTGGGCGCGGCCAAGGCCAAGGGCGACGAGGCGGAGTTCGAACGGCTCCGCGCGCTGGTGGCGGAGAAGAAAGACGAGATCGCCCGGCTCGAGGAAGAGGCCAAGACCGAGGACGCGCGCCTGCGCGACCTGCTGGTCAGCCTGCCCAACCTGCCGCTCGACGAGGTGCCGACCGGCGCGGACGAGAACGACAACGTCGAGATCCGCCGCTGGGGCGAGCCGCGCGCCTTCGATTTCGAACCGAAGGAGCATTACCAGCTCGCCGCCGTGCAGGACGGCATGGATTTCGAGACCGCGGCCAAGCTCGCCGGCTCCCGTTTCGTGCTGATGTCGGGCGCGGTCGCCCGCGTTCACCGTGCGCTTGCGCAGTTCATGCTCGACACCCACACAACCGAGAACGGGCTGACGGAAGTCAACGGCCCGGTCATGGTGCGCGAGGAGATGATGTTCGGCACCGGCCAGCTGCCCAAGTTCGGCGACGACAGCTACCTGTTGCGCGAGGGCTGGTGGCTGATCCCGACCTCCGAGGTCACGCTCACCAACATCGTCAACGACGTGATCGTCGAGGAAGGCTACCTGCCCCGTCGCTACGTCGCCCATTCGCTCTGCTTCCGCTCGGAGGCCGGCAGCGCGGGCAAGGACACCTCGGGCATGCTGCGCCAGCACCAGTTCGAGAAGGTCGAGATGGTCTCCATCACCCATCCCGAGAAGAGCCTCGACGAGCACGCGCGCATGACCCGCTGCGCCGAGGGCATCCTGGAGGCGCTCGGCCTGCCCTACCGCACCATCGTGCTCTGCACCGGCGACATGGGCTTCGGCTCGCGCAAGACCCACGACATCGAGGTCTGGCTGCCCGGGCAGAACACCTACCGCGAGATCTCCTCGGTCTCGGTCTGCGGCGACTTCCAGGCCCGGCGCATGAACGCCCGGTTCCGCCCCGAGGGCGGCGGCAAGCCGGAATTCGTGCACACACTGAACGGCTCCGGCCTCGCCGTCGGCCGCTGCCTGATCGCGGTGCTGGAGAACGGCCAGCAGGAAGACGGCTCGGTGCTGCTGCCGCAGGCGCTGCACCAATGGCTCGGCGGCAAGACACGGATCACCGCCGAAGGCCTGCTGGCCTGACGGAGACGACGCGCGGCCGCCCTCCCCGGGCGGCCGCCGCACGCTCCCCCGGGGGCGTCCACCTATCGCAGCAGAGGGCTCCGGCATGGCCACCAATGATCCCGTCTTCATCCTTGGCGTCGGCGCGCAGAAATCCGGCACCACCTGGCTCTATTCCTACCTGCGCAAGCATCCCGACTGCGCGATGAGCGCCGAGAAGGAACTCGGCTTCTTCAATGTCCACTTCACCGAAGCCGATTTCCCCAAGGCCCGCGAAGTGCGCCTGCAACGGCTGGTGAACTCCGCCACCCGGCAGATCCGGAACATCCAGGAGGGGAAGCCCAAGGCCGAGTCCAAGGCCCTGGTGGCGCTGATGGATTCGATCGCGATGCAGTTCGAGCCCCGGCGCTACATGCGCCACTTCAAGCAGATGCGGGCTGATCATCCCAACGCGCGGCTCTTTGGCGACATCACGCCCGAATATGCCGGGCTCTCGGCGGACAACTTCCGCACGATCCGCGAATGGATCACCGGCGCCGGGTTCCGCCCCCGCGTCGTCTTCCTGATGCGCGACCCGGTCGAGCGCTGCTATTCCGCCTTGCGCATGGCCGACCGCAACCGCAAGGACGACGGCGGCGCGATCCACCGCCCGGCTCGCGAGCGGCTGGCGACCGAGGCCGTGAGCCATTGGTGCGAGATCCGCACCCGCTACGAACGCACCATCCCCGCGCTCGAAGCCGCCTTTGCCCCGGACGAGCTCTACCTCGGGATCTACGAGGATTTCTTCCGCACCGAGGTCACGCAGGATCTCTGCCGGTTCCTTGACATTCCTCATGTCGCTCCCAATTTCGAGCACATGGCCAACAGCTCTCCGCGTGACAGCGAGCCGGCGGCCGAGGACGTGGCAACGGTCCGCGCCTTCTACAGCGACACCTACGATTTCTGCCGGGAGCGTTTCGGCGCGGAACGGATCGACAGGCTCTGGACCGCAGCCTGATCGCCCGCTGCCCGGCGCAACACCAGCGAGGCAGTGACATGAGCGACCCCCTTCAGGACCCGTCGGGCGACAGCCCCGGGAAGATGAAAGCGATCCTGCTGGTGACGGCGGCCGCCGCTTTTGCCGCGGCACCCGCCTTCGTGCCCTTCAACGGCTTCGATCCCACCCTTTTCCCGATCCCGCAGGTCGACGCACCGGCGCAGCCGGCCGGCTATGCCTTCGCGATCTGGGGCGTGATCTATCTCTGGCTGGTGGTCCACGCGGTTTACGGCCTGGTGGCGCGCGCCGATGATCCGGCCTGGGACGCGCCGCGCTGGCCCCTGATGGTCGCGCTGGTGCCCGGCACAGCCTGGCTCTCGGTGGCGAGCTTCAGCCCGATCTGGGCGACAATCCTGATCTTCGTGATGCTCGGCGGCGCCCTCGCGGCGATGCTGTCAGCTCCGCGCGCACAGGATCCGTGGCTCCTCGGCGCGCCCATCGAGCTCTTCGCGGGCTGGCTGACGGCGGCCTCCTGCGTCTCGCTGGCGCTGCTCGGCGCGGGCTACGGGATCGTCTTCGGCCAGACGATCTGGGCGGTCATCGCGCTCGCGCTGGCCACCGGCATCGCGCTCTGGGTCCAGCAGCGCCGCCCGGGCAGCTGGTTCCATGCCCTCGGCGTGATCTGGGCGCTGATCGCGGTCGCCGTGTCGAACTTCGGCGGCCAGTGGCTCCTGGCGCTGCTCGCGCTCGCCGCCGCGGGCCTCATCGCCGCCCGGACCCTCCGCGCGGTGCGCTGAGCAGGTTCAGCCGAGCGGCTTCTTCCCGAGGTGCTTTCGCAGACGCGAAGGCGTGGACTTCTTGCGATCCTTGTAGGGGTTCTTGTCGGACTGGCTGCGGAAGGTCAGCCGGATCGGCGTGCCGGGCATGTCAAAATCCTCCCGCAAGCCATTGACAAGATAGCGCTTGTAGCTGTCCGGCAATTTCTCCGGGAAGGACGCCATCACGACGAACGCCGGCGGCCGGGTCTTGACCTGGGTCATGTAGCGCAGCTTGATCCGCTTGCCCTGCGGCGCCGGTGGCGGGTGCGCCTCCATCATGCCCGCGAGCCAGAGGTTCAGCTTGGCCGTCGTCACCCGGCGGTTCCAGGTGTCATGCGCCCGGACGATCGCCTCGTGCAGCCGGTCGAGGCCCCGGCCCGTCTTGGCCGAAACGGTGATCAGCGGCGCGCCCTTGAGCTGTGGCAGCAACCGCTCGAAGGCCTCCTTGAGCCCGGCCAGCTTGGCCTGCTTCTCGTCCTCCAGGTCCCACTTGTTGACCGCGACCACCACCGCGCGCCCTTCGCGCTCCGCGAGGTCGGCGATCCGCAGGTCCTGCTGCTCGAAGGGGATCTCCACGTCGAGAAGGACAACCACGACTTCGGCGAACTTCACCGCGCGCAGACCGTCGGAGACGGAAAGCTTCTCCAGCTTCTCCTGCACCTTGGCCTTCTTGCGCATCCCGGCGGTATCGAAGATCCGCATCGGCGTGCCGTTCCAGTTGATCGGCAGCGAAATCGCGTCGCGGGTGATACCTGCCTCGGGGCCGGTCAACAGGCGATCTTCGCCCAATATCTTGTTGATAAGGGTCGATTTTCCCGCATTGGGGCGGCCGACGACGGCGACCTGCAACGGCTTCGCGGCGGTGATGCGCGCAGCGGCGTCCTCGCCCTCGAACTCATCGCCCTCGGGCAACTCCACGTCCACCTCCGGCGCCTCCGCCGCCGCGCGCTCCTCGAAGGCGTCGGCCAGCGGCATCAGCGCCGCGTGCAGGTCGGCCATCCCCTCGCCATGCTCGGCCGAGATCCGGATCGGATCGCCCAGGCCCAGCCCGTAGGCCTCGTAGACACCGGCATCGCTGGCATTGCTCTCGGCCTTGTTCGCCGCGAGCAGCACATGCGCCGACTTGCGGCGCAGGATGTCGGTAAAGACCTCGTCGGCGGGCGTCACCCCCTCGCGGGCGTCGAGGATAAAGAGACACACATCGGCCATCTCCACCGCCCTCTCGGTCAGGCGGCGCATGCGGCCCTGCAGGCTCTCGTCGGTGGCCTCTTCCAGACCGGCGGTGTCGATCACCGTGAAACGCAAATCTCCCAGCCGCGCCTCGCCTTCGCGCAGGTCGCGGGTCACGCCCGGCTGATCGTCGACCAGCGCAAGACGCTTGCCGACAAGGCGGTTGAACAGGGTCGATTTTCCGACGTTCGGGCGGCCCACAAGGGCCAGGGTGAAACTCATTGCATGCTCGCGGGTCAGGGGACTCGGGTCAGACCGATCCCTTTACACGAGCCTGCCCTCAACGGAAAGCGAGGAGTTGCCCCTTGGTGTTGACCACGTAGAGCGTCCGGTTGACCACGACCGGATTGGTCGTCGCGCCATCGGGGATCGGCACGGCCGAGATCAGCGCGCCGGAGCGCGGGTCGAAGCTGCGCAGGTTGCCGTCGTCGGACGCCACGATCAGCCGCCCGCCGGCCAGAACCGGACCGTAATGGGCATAGACCGCCTGGAAGCGTTTCGGCTTCTTGGCCTTGAAGCCGGGAAGGTCTGTGGCCCAGATCAGCTCGCCCGTGCCGGCGTCCAGCCGCACAAGCTGCTGGATGTCGGTCACCGCGAAGACCGATCCGCCCTCGACCACGACCGGGCTCATCGCGCCCTCGGTCGCCGTCCAGATCCGGTCGCCGCTGTTGATGTCGATCGCCGCGATCCGGCCCGAGGGCGAACCCGCGTAGAGCGTGTCGCCGACCACGACGGGATCGGAGGAGATGTCGCTGACGCCCGCATAGGCCCGGCCGCGGCGCTGGCCCGCAAGGGTGGAGCTCCAGATCCGGATGCCGCCCTGCCGCAGCGCCGCCACCAGTTCGGCCGAGCCGAAGGGGAAGACGGCGAGACGGCTGGTCACCGCCGGCCCTGCCCCGTTGACGGTGACCGAACTGGTCGGCGCGACCGGCAATTCCCAAAGGAGCCGCCCGTTGGAGGCGCGCACGGCGAAGGCGCGGTTGTCGCGACTGCTGACATAGACAAGATCGCCCTGCACGGTCGGCGCACCGGAAACCGGGGCATCGAAGCCTTGCGTCCAGACCACCTGCCCCGTGGCGGGGTCGAGCGCGAACATCTGGCCGAATCCGGTGGTGACGTAGAGCCGGCCGCCGGAGATCGCCAGGCCGCCGCCGGAGGCCTCACCGGTCCGCTCGCGCGACGGCGTCAGGTTGCGGGACCACAGCGTCCCGCCGCCGGTCGAGAGCGCCGTCACGGTGCTCTCCGCGTCCATCGCGAAGATGCGGCCGTCGGCAACGACCGGATCCGCGGTGATCTTGGCCTTGCGGGTTTCGCCCGCGCCGATGTCGGCCGACCAGACCTGGGTCAAGTTGGTGCCAAGTGCGGGATGGCTGAGCCTGTGCGTGGGCGAGCCACCGCGATGGGTCCAGGCGGCATGGTTCACCTGGCCGGGCATGGAGAAGGGCACGTCGCGCCGGGTCGCAGAGGCGGGCGTGACGCCCTGAATCGCGGGAGCCCCCTCCGCGCCCACGATCGCCATAGCCTCCGGCGAACGGATCTCGAGCCGCTCGCCAGGGAGCGGCGTTTCACGCTCGCAGCCCGCAAGAGCCATGGCCAGGGCGAAACACCCAATCGTCGATGCCAGTGCCTTCACCGCTCATTCCCTCGTTCTTCGCCCGTCGCAGACCGTTCCGACAGGCCGGAGCCCAACCGGAAAGCCCGAGCCGTCGGCCGTTCAGCCATTCGCGTCGCCGGGCTCCTCGCCGAGCGTCACGATCAATTGATTGACCCGCTGGAAAAGGCTCTGGGTCAGCCCGTTTTCCTCGAGCAGGGCGCGGGCCGCCGCAAGCGCGGCCTCGGTGTCACCCGCCGCCGCAAGGTCGAGCGCCTTCTGCTCCATCGCGAGGTTGCGATAGGGCGCGCCCGGCTGGGCCAGGCGGTCCAGCACCTGCGCGCGCTCTGTCTGGTCAAAGGCCACATCCCCGAGCAGCAGCATCTTGTAGGCCGCGAGATCGCCATAGACCGCCGGCAGCGCCGGATCCGCCGCGACCGGGCGCAGAACCTCCGCCGCCGCCTCGGGATCTTCCTGACCGAGAAGCTCGGCCGCTGTCAGAAGGTCGACCAGCGCCTTGAGGTCGCCCTCCGCCTGTACGGTCTCGAGCCCGGCGAGGCGATCCGCCGCCTCGGGCTTCTGCAGTTCGGTCATCAGCGTGTCGCCGAGTGCCTGCGCCTTGGCGTTCTGGGAGGCCTTGCTGTATTCGTTCCAGGCCGCTCCGCCGACGATCAGCAGCACGAGAAGCACTCCGATCCAGCCGTAGCGCCGCAGCGTTCCGTACAGCTTGTCTCGGCGCACCGCCTCGTTGACTTCGTCGATGAAACTGTCTGCCTGGCTCATGCGATACCGTCCTGTTGCGGCGTCGGAATGTCGGCCCGACGGCGCCCTGTGAAACGCCCCCTCTTACCCCGAAGCCCAAGCCGATGCCAAGCCCTACGGCAATGGGTGCCCGTTCATCCGCTCCGGTCAGCCGCTATGATACCGTGCAAATCGCCGATACGGTGACCTGATCGGCCGCGTCTTACGGTGCGTCACTCTTGTCGGAACCTGGAACGTCGGTCTTGAGACTTGCCTTCGCAGCCCCTAGGGCACATCTGAGACCAGAGTTTTGTATATTGCTCGAATAGGAAAAGGCGCGCTCCGATGAGGTGGTTTTCTGTCCTTATCGCCGCCCTAGTAGCGGCGATCATCTACTTCCTCGTGATGGAACGCGAGTCGGTCCTCCGCTTTGCCGGCCTCGACCAGCCGGAAACCGCCGTCAGCACCGACGAGGCGCCGCAGCCCGAAGTCAAACCGCAGGCAGCCGAGACAGAGACGCGCGTCTCCGTCGTGGCCATCGCCTCCACAGCCCGCGTGATCGACAATGCGGTCACCCTGCGCGGGCGCACCGAGGCGGCGCGTCAAGTCGAGGTGCGGGCCGAGACCTCCGGGCAGATCATCTCCGAACCGCTCCGCAAAGGGACCTTCGTCACTGCGGGGCAGTTGCTCTGCCAGATCGATCCGGGCACGCGCGAGGCGCAGCTCTCGGAAGCGCGGGCGCGGCTTGCATCCGCCCGCGCCGGAGTTCCCGTCGCCGAAGCGCGGCTGATCGAGGCGCAGGCGCTGCTGGAAGAGGCCGAAATCAACGACCGCGCCGCCAGCCGGCTGATCGAGGGCGGTTTTGCCTCCGAGACCCGCGTCGCCTCTACCAAGGCGGCCGTGTCTTCCGCCCGGGCGGCCCTGGAATTCGCAAATTCGGGGCTGGATTCTGCAACATCGACGGTCGAGGCTGCGGCCGCCGCCGTGGCGCTGGCCGAAAAGGAGATTGACCGGCTCACCATCGAGGCGCCCTTCGACGGCCTGCTGGAGACCGACACGGCGGAGCTGGGCGCGCTGATGCAGGCCGGCTCCTCCTGCGCCACGGTGATCCAGCTCGATCCGATCAAGCTGGTGGGCTTCGTGTCCGAAACCCAGGTGGACAAGATCGCCGTTGGTTCCCCCGCCTCCGCCCGTCTCGTGTCGGGCGCGGAGGTCTCGGGCGAGGTGACCTTCCTGTCGCGCTCCGCGGACAGCCAGACCCGCACCTTCCGGGTCGAGGTTCAGGTTCCCAACACCAACCTGTCGATCCGCGACGGCCAGACCGCCGACATCGCCATCGCCGCCGCCGGCGAGACCGCGCACCTCGTGCCCGGCTCCGCCCTGACGCTCGACGATTCCGGCGCGCTAGGGCTGCGGACGGTGGCGCAGGCCGAAGACGGAAGCGGGCCGGTCGCGGCCTTTGTCCCGGTCGATTTCCTGCGCGACACGACCGAGGGCATCTGGGTCACCGGGCTCGAGACCAATGTCGACATCATCGTCGTGGGCCAGGAATACGTGACCGACGGCGTGCCGATCGACGTCACCTATCGCGAAGACGTCCTGCAATGACCCCTCGCGGATCGGCATAAAGGGAGATCCCGAAGACATGACCGGCATCGTCGACTGGGCCTCGCATCACACCCGCATGATCATCGGGATCATCCTGCTCTCCATCGTGGCGGGGGCGATGACCTACATCAACCTGCCCAAGGAGGGTGAGCCAGACATCGAGATCCCGGCCGTCTTCATCTCGGTCCCCTTCCCCGGCATCTCCGCCGAGGATGCCGAGAAGCTGCTGGTCAAGCCGATGGAGACCGAGATGTCGGATCTCGACGGGCTCGACCGGATGACCGGCACCGCTGTCGAGGGCTATGCCAACCTCGTCCTCGAATTCGAATTCGGCTGGGACAAGTCCGCCACCCTCGCCGACGTCCGCGCGGCCATGAACAAGGCCGAGGCGAACTTTCCCGAGGGCGCCGAGAACTACACGGTCGACGAGTTCAACTTCTCCGAGTTCCCGATCATCATCGTGAACCTCTCCGGCCCGCTGCCGGAACGGACCCTGCTGCGCATCGCCAACGACCTGCAGGACAGGCTCGAGCGGCTGGAGCCGGTGCTGGAGGCCGCGCTGACCGGCCACCGCGACGAGATGGTCGAGGTCACCATCGACCCGCTGAAGCTCGAGGCCTACAACGTCACCGCCGGCGAACTGATCAACGCCGTGGTCAACAACAACCAGCTCATCGCCGCCGGCGAGGTCGAAACCGAGGGCAGCGCCTTCTCGGTCAAGATCCCCTCCTCCTTCGAGACCACGGCCGACATCTACGGCATCCCGGTCAAGGTGAACGGCGATTCGGTCATCACGCTGGGCGATCTGGCGACGATCTCGCTCACCTTTGAGGATCGCACCGGCACCGCCCGCTTCGACGGCGAAAAGACGGTCGCGCTGCAGGTGGTCAAGCGCAAGGGCTACAACGTGATCGATATGGCTGCCCTGGTGCGCCAGACGATCCAGGAGGAAAAGGCCAAGTGGCCGCCGGAGCTGCAGGAGGCGATCGTCGTCGGCGCCTCCAACGACCAGTCGGTGCAGGTGGAATCCATGGTCAGCCAGCTCGAGGGCTCGGTGCTGACCGCCATCGGCCTCGTGATGATCGTGGTGCTGGCTGCGCTCGGGCCGCGTCCGTCGCTGCTGGTGGGCTTCGCCATCCCGACCTCCTTCCTGCTCTGCTTTGGCTTCCTCGCGCTGATGGACGTGGCGATCTCCAACATGGTGATGTTCGGCCTAATCCTCGCCGTGGGGATGCTGGTCGACGGCGCCATCGTGGTCGTGGAATACGCCGACAAGCGCATCCAGCAGGGCACGGGCCCGATGCACGCCTATGTCGAGGCGTCCAAGCGGATGTTCTGGCCGATCGTCAGCTCCACAGCCACCACGCTCTGCGCCTTCCTGCCGATGCTGTTCTGGCCGGGGGTCTCGGGCGAATTCATGAAGATGCTGCCGATCACGCTGATCTTCGTGCTCTCGGCCTCGCTGATCGTGGCGCTGGTGTTCCTGCCGGTGATCGGCGGTGTCTCGGGCCGGCTCGCCCGCACCTTCCACCGCATCGCGGAGGGGCTGCGCCGCTGGCCCTGGATCGTCCGCGCGGCGTTGATCCTGCCCTCGATGTACCTGCTGTTCCTCGGCGCGATGCAGGTGCTGAACCCGGGCTACATCCTGCCCGCCCCGGCGGATGGCGGCTCGATCGGCGCGCCCGGGCGAATCCTCGGCGCCGTGCTCCTGGTGCTCGGCGCCTTCGCCACCTCGATCACGATGGACGCCGCTAAGGTGCAGTGGCGCAGCCAGCGTGTCCGCGCCGGTTACCAGCGCACCGCCTTTGGCTGGGTGATCCGGCTACTCACCAACAACCCGGTCATGCCGCTGGTGGTGATCGCCGGCGTTGCCTTTTTCGTAATGGCGACGTTTCAATATTTCGGCGCCAACAACAACGGCGTGGAGTTCTTTGTCGAAGCAGAGCCCGAGCAGGCCATCGTCTATGTCCGCGCCCGCGGAAACCTCAGCCTCGAGGAGAAGGACGCGCTGGTCCATCAGGTCGAGCAGATCGTGCGCCAGGAACCCGGCGTCGACAGCGCCTTCGCCTTTGCCGGCGAGGGCGGGCTCAATGCCAACACCGGCGGCGCCAGCAGCCCGCGGGACACTATCGGCCAGATCCAGATCGAGCTGATCCGCTGGGAGGACCGGCGCGACCAGCCGGAGCTCGACGGCGACCTGGTGCTCGAACGGATCCAGTCCAAGCTGGAACAGATCCCCGGCATCTACACCGAGACGCTCAACCTCGCGATGGGCCCCGGCTCCGGCAAGCCGGTCCACCTGCGGCTGACCGGCGACGACTGGTCGAACCTGCGCGAGGCGGTCGAGATCACCCGCGCCCGTTTCGAGGAAATGCCGGGCCTGATCGACATCGACGACACGCTCCCCCTGCCCGGCATCGACTGGCAGATCGACGTCGACGTCGAGAAGGCCGGCCGTTATGGCGCCGACGTGGCCACGGTGGGAGCGATGGTGCAGCTCGTCACCCGCGGCATCCTGCTCGACACGATGCGGGTCGACACCTCCGACGAGGAGATCGACATCCGCGTGCGCCTGCCCGAGCAGGACCGGCTGCTGTCGACGCTCGACTCCCTCAAGGTCCGGACCATCGACGGGCTGGTGCCCCTGTCGAACTTCATCACCCGCAAGCCGGTGCCCAAGCTCTCCCGCATCGACCGGGTCGACGGTCAGCGCTACTACGACCTGCGCGCCGACGTGACGCCGGGCCTCGTGAAGCTGGTCAACGGCGATGGCGAGACGGTCGACGTCGTCCCCTCCGATGCCACCACCACCCGCCCCTCGATCCGCGAACAGATCGCGCGCGACGGGCTCTCGGTGGTGCCGATCAATGCCACCGAGCGGATCGGCGAGATCACCCGCTGGCTGCAGGAGGATACCCCTCTGCCCGAAGACATCGGCTGGCAATGGACCGGCGACGAGGAAGAGCAGCAGGAAAGCCAAGCCTTCCTGATGACCGCCTTCGCCGGCGCGCTCGGGCTGATGTTCGTGATCCTGCTCACCCAGTTCAACAGCCTCTACAACGCCGTGCTCGTGCTGCTCGCGGTGGTGCTCTCCACCACCGGCGTACTGATCGGCATGCTGGTGATGGGCCAGCCCTTCTCGATCATCATGACCGGCACCGGGATCGTCGCGCTGGCCGGGATCGTGGTGAACAACAACATCGTGCTGATCGACACCTACCAGGAATTCAGCCAGTACATGCCTCGGCTCGAGGCCATCGCGCGCACCGCCGAACAGAGGCTGCGCCCGGTGCTGCTGACCACGATCACCACGATGGCCGGCCTCACGCCGATGATGTTCGGCCTGTCGCTGGACTTCTTCAACGGCGGCTACTCTATCGACAGCCCGACCGCGCTCTGGTGGAAACAGCTCGCTACCGCCGTCGTCTTCGGCCTCGGCATCGCGACGGTGCTGACGCTGGTCTTCACCCCCGCCATGCTTGCCGCACGAGTGTGGTTCTGGAAGGGCGCCTATGGCGGGCTGCACCTTGTCGGCGCGGTGGCTGGCGGCCGCAAGAGCCGCGCGGCACAGGACTGGACCCTGACCCGCGCCGCCAGCCGCGTCTCCGCCCCCGAGTTCGTCTGGACCCCGGACCTCGTCCTTGCCGGCGCCAACCCGCAACAACTGGCCCCGCCCCATCGGGACGCAGGCGGCGAGAAGACGGAAGACACCCCCGACGGGACCGAAGGCGACGCGGACATGTCAGAAGCACCCGAGACACCGGGAGGCCAGGGCAACGAAGATTCTGACCGGCCCGAGGACCCGAACCACGCCGCCCCGCGCGCGGCCGAGTAACGACAGGGTCGCCGCCGCTCACACGATCGGCGGCGCCCGGAACGGTTACAGAAACTCCAGCATCGCGCGCGACGGCCGAGGCCAGTGGTAATGGCCCTTTTCCAGCCAGCTGGCGCTGGAGCAAGCGCTGGTCGATCGGGCAACCCAATCGAGCAACGCGTCATGCGGAACGACATACCGAGCGTCGGGCAGTCTGAGATCCAGGACAACATCCGACGCTTTCCAATCCAGCCTGATCCAGGGTCGGTGCACCAGCTTCACACGCCCCACCCGTAAAGACCGCAGCGCACGCGAGCTTGCTTTGGTTTCTCGGCTACGCCGCTCATTCCTCGCGCCGGGAGCGGTTTCATAGGAATTCTGGGGATCGTTAGGGCAGCGGTCCGTTGGCATGTCGCCGCCCAGATCTCGAAAGAGACGCACACAGCAACCGCCATAGAGTTCGGCGTATCGACGGACCACCCATTCGATGATATCCTTCCGTCCGCCATGTCGGTGCCAGCAAGCCTTTGCGACGAGAGTGACATTGCAGGGATGGACGTTCGCGAGCGTCCGCAACCGTAGCTCTTCCCGTGACCACGACCGCCAGTCCGTTTGACCATTCTTCGCAGGGATCAGGTGTGCCGCGTGATACCCTGCCCCATTCAGATATTCCCGATCCCGTGGCGCCCTGAACATGTGGGCTGGGATCCGTTCGAACAGGGCCGCCGAGTCTTCCGGCAGCGGTTCCCCTGACCGCAGGACTGCCTGAATCCACCAGACGGGCATATTGTCGGTGGGAAGAATTCGCGCGCCCGCGTCCGTGAAACAAACCTCCCCGCGGACCTGGTCTCCCGCGACCCGCACCACATGGAGTGGATCGTCCGATCCAAGGTAGTTCCGCAACAATGCGTCGAAGGCCTCGACCCGGTCCGGAGGCGGCAGATTAGGAACGACGAACCGATCGAAGAAGGCCGAGAAATGCCCCGAATACGCTGCCGGTGGTTCTGAATAGGACATTGTCCCATCCCTTCATGACCCTGCCGCGCTCAGGCGGCATCCGCACCTTCGCTCTCCGCCCGTTGTGTCAGCCACAGGCCCGCGTATCGCCCGTTCTCTGCCAGAAGCTGCGCGTGGCTGCCTCGCTCCACCACCTCGCCCGCTTCCAGCACCACGATCTCGTCGGCCTCCACGATGGTCGAGAGCCGGTGCGCGATCATGATCACCGTGCGCCCCTGCCCCATCCGCGCCAGCGAGGCCTGGATGCCCTGCTCGGTACGGGTGTCGAGCGCCGAGGTCGCCTCGTCCAGCAGCAGGATCGGCGGGTTCTTGAGGATCGTCCGGGCGATCCCCACCCGCTGCTTCTCGCCGCCCGAGAGCTTCAGGCCGCGCTCGCCGACAAGCGTGTCGTACCCCTTGGGCAGCGTCATCACGAAGTCATGGATCTCCGCCGCCCGCGCAGCCTCTTCCACCTCTTCGCTGCTGGCGTCCGGACGGCCGTAGGCGATGTTGTACCAGATCGTGTCGTTGAACAGCACCGTGTCCTGCGGCACCACGCCGATCGCGCAATGCAGGGAATGCTGGGTCACCTCGCGCACGTCCTGCCCGTCGATCCGAAGCGCGCCTCCGTCGACATCGTAGAACCGGAACAGCAGCCGCCCGATGGTCGACTTGCCCGACCCGGTCGGCCCGACGATCGCCAGCGAGCGGCCCGCTGGAACCGTGAGCGAAACCCCCTTGAGGATCGGCCGCTCCGGATCGTAGGAGAAATGGACATCATCAAAGACGACCTCCCCGCCGGAAACCTTCAGATCCGGCGCGCCGGGGCGGTCGACGACCTCGGCCGGCTGCTCCAGAAGATCGAACATCTGCCCCATGTCCACCAGGCTCTGGCGGATCTCGCGATAGACCGTGCCGAGGAAGTTCAGCGGCATGATGATCTGGATCATGTAGGCGTTGACCATCACGAAGTCGCCAACCGTGAATTCGCCTGCGGCGACGCCGCGCGCCGCCATCACCATGACGATAACCAGCCCGCCGTTGATGATGATCCCCTGCCCCAGGTTGATCAGCGCCAGAGAATAGGCCGTCTTGAGCGCCGCCGTTTCGTAGCCCGCCATGGCCTCGTCGTAACGCTCCGCCTCGCGGCGGTCGGCGCCGAAGTATTTCACCGTCTCGAAGTTCAGCAGCGAATCGATGGCCCGCTGGTTGGCCTCGTTGTCCTGCTCGTTCATCTCGCGGCGGATCCGGACCCGCCATTCGGTGATGGCGAAAGTGAACCAGACATAGAGTACGATGGTCACCACCAGCACGGCCAGGAAGCGCCAGTCGAAGAGCGTCACGAGGATGCCGCAGACCAGGATCAGCTCCAGCAGAAGCGGCCCGATGGAGAACAGCAGGAACCGCAGCAGGAAGGAGACGCCCTTCACCCCGCGCTCCATGATCCGGCTCAAGGCCCCGGTCTTGCGGCTGATGTGATAGCGCAGGCTGAGCGCGTGGATATGCCGGAAGGTGCGCAGTGCCAGCTTGCGCAGCGCGCCCTGGCTTACCCGGGCAAAGACCACGTCGCGCAGTTGCTGCAACGCGATGTTCATCAACCGCACCACGCCATAGGCGACGGTCAGCCCAACCGCGCCGAGCGCCAGCATCGTGGCCCCGTCGGGGCTGTCGCCGGCGAGCGCATCCACCGCGCCCTTGTAGAAGAATGGCGTCGTCACCGCGACCAGCTTCGCCAGCAGCAGGATCACCAGCGCGGTCACCACGCGGACCTTCACCCCGGTCTCGCCCTCGGGCCAGAGGTAGGGCGCAACGTCGCGCAGCACCTTCAAGCCGCGCTGCCGTTCCTGGCGCTCGATCTGCTCGTCCATGGGTCGCCCTTTAATGCCTGCCCGCAACCTAGGACGCTGCACAGGCAAAGACCAGCCGCCTCCCCGCTCGGGCCCGCCCACGTTCTCGCGCATTTCTCCCGCTCCAGAGGGGCGCCGGCGCGCCTTTGTGCCACCCTTGCCCCCCTTGGCGCACGCTGCTAGGGCTGCTGGAAACCCGACCGAAACAATCGAGCAAACGCGCGACGTGCCCACGCCCCCCCGCCTCGAAATCCAGGATCTCGCCCGCACCTTCGAAGGGCGGGACGTGGTTGCCGGCGTCTCGCTGACCGTGGCGCCAGGACAGGTGACCTGCCTGCTCGGCCCCTCGGGCTGCGGCAAGTCGACCACCCTGCGGATCGTGGCGGGCGTCGACCGCCAGAGCGGCGGGCGGGTGCTGGTCGACGGCACCTGCGTATCGGACGACACCATGCACCTGCCGCCCGAACAGCGCGGCATCGGGCTGATGTTCCAGGACTTCGCCCTGTTCCCCCACCTCAGCGTCGGCGACAACGTGGCCTTCGGGCTCGACGGCGGGCTCAGGCGGCACCGGGAGCGGGTAGCGGAACTGCTGGAGCGGGTCGACCTCGGCGGTTTCATCGACGCCTTCCCGCACCAGCTATCGGGCGGCGAACAGCAGCGAGTCGCGTTGGTCCGGGCGCTGGCGCCGCGCCCGGCGATCATGCTGATGGACGAGCCCTTCTCCGGGCTCGACAACCGCCTTCGTGACGACATCCGCGACCGGACGCTGGCGCTGTTGAAGGAAGAGAACACGGCCGTCCTCCTAGTCACCCACGAGCCGGACGAAGCCATGCGCATGGCCGACGAGATCGCCCTAATGCGTGGTGGACGGATCGTTCAGCGCGGCGCGCCCTATCATGTCTACAACAACCCCAAGGATCGCGCTGCCGCGGCGTTTTTCAGCGATATCAACATTGTGCGCGGAGAAGTTCACGGGGCGCTCACGGACACTCCGTTCGGCCAGTTCCTGACGCCGGGGATGAAGGACGGCACCCGGGTCGAGATCGTCATCCGTCCGCAGCACCTGCGGATCGATTTCGACCGGCAGGGACGCGGACCGAGACCGACGGCCAGCGACGGGGTAGCGGCGCGCGGGGTCGTGGAGCGGGCGCGGTTCATGGGCCGCGAAAGCCTGGTCGAGTTCCGCATGGACCACGACGCCACGATCCTGAAGGCAACCGTCCCGGCGGTCTTTCTGCCCAAGCCCGGCACACCCCTGTGGCTCACCCTGCGCAGGGACCGCTGCTTCGTCTTCCCCGCCTGAGAAGGCCGGCGGCAGTAGGTTCCCGCCCTCCATTGCGGCATTGAGGATGCCGCGCCGCCGGTTGGGCCGGGCCGCGCGTAGGACGCGACGAGCGATCTTTCGGAGAAAGAGCCTGCCTGCGGAGCGGATATTTGGAGACAGAAGAAGACGTTAAAGCTGATCCTGCATCACGCGCGATGCCGCAACACCGTTGCGGCAGACTCCCTCCCCGGGCAAGGAAAATTCTACGAAGGGCGTCGTTTGGGGCTTTGATCTGACCGCCGAACCCCATAAATAAGATCGGACTTCAACAAGCAAGGGTCCGGCAAGATTTGATCGGGCTCGCAAGGGAGAAACAGATGGGTATCGGAAATATCGGCGTTCCCGGCCTGATCCTGATCGCGGTCGTGGTGCTCGTTCTGTTCGGCCGCGGCAAGGTCTCGTCGCTGATGGGCGAGGTCGGCAAGGGCATCACTGCCTTCAAGAAGGGCGTGGCCGAAGGCAAGGAAGAGATCGAGGACAAGTCCTCCGAGAGCGCGCGCGACGTGACCCCCGAAGAGACCACCGACAAGGACAAGGTGTGACATACCCCTCCGGGGCGAATGAACCGATGCAGGGCTGAGACGCGATGCTGGACCTCGGATGGAGCGAATTGCTGGTGATTGGCGTTGTGGCGCTGATCGTCGTGGGTCCGAAGGATTTGCCGGTGATGTTCCGCACGCTCGGCAAGTTCACTGCCCGGCTGCGCGCCATGGCGCGGGACTTTACCCGCGCGATGGAAGACGCCGCCGACGAGGCTGGTGTGAAGGACGTGGCGAAGGATCTTCGCAACGTGACGAACCCCAAGGCGATGGGCGTCGATGCGCTGAAGAAGGCCACGAACTTCGATGATTTCGACCCGTTCGGCGAAGATGACGAGGTCGCCGACGAAGCGTCGGCCACCCCGGCGGCCCGCGGCCCGCAGACAGCGAAGATGACCGAGGAGCGCGCCGAAGCGGCCCGCAAGATCCGCGAAAGCGCTGCCGCGCGGGCCACCGCGCGCATGGAAACGGAGGCGGCCGCCAAGGCGGCGGCATCCGAGGAGACGGCGGCCCCGGCAGAGCCCCCCGCCGATACCAACAAGGCATGAGCGACCCTAAATGAGCGACCGCCCCGACGACGAGATCGAAGACAGCTCCGCGCCGCTGATCGAACACCTGGCCGAGCTGCGCACCCGGCTGATCCATTCCGTCGTCGCATTCTTCATCGCGATGGTGGCCTGTTTCTTCGTGGCAGAGCCGATGCTCAATTTCCTCGTGGAGCCGATCGCGGACATCCTGCGCGCCCGCGGTGAGAACCCGCAGCTCATCTTCACCGCGCCGCAGGAGAAGTTCTTCGTCCTGATCCGGATCTCGCTGATCTTCGGCCTGGCGCTCTCCTTTCCTTACATCGGCTACCAGATGTGGCGCTTCGTGGCCCCGGGCCTCTACCGCTCGGAAAAGAACGCCTTTCTGCCCTTCCTGGTCGCCTCGCCGCTGTTGTTCCTGGCCGGCGCCTCCTTCGCCCATTTCGTAGTGACGCCGCTGGCGATGAACTTCTTCATCGGATTCTCCGACGCCATCCCCGCGCTCGCGGCCATGCTGACCGGCGAGAGCCTCCCCGAGACGGTGGAGAACGAGGAGCTGCGCACGATCTTCCTCGGCTCGGTCCGGGAAAGCCTCGACCTGACGCTCAAGTTCATCCTCGCCTTCGGCATATGCTTCCAGCTTCCGGTGCTGCTGACGCTGATGGGCAAGGCCGGGCTGGTCTCGGTCGAGGGCCTGCGGAATGTGCGCAAATACGCCATCGTGGGCATCCTGACCCTGGCCGCGCTGGTCACGCCGCCCGATGTCATCACCCAGGTGATCCTCTTTGCCGTGGTCTACTCGCTCTACGAGATCTCGATCCTTCTCGTTGCGCGGGTCGAGCGCAGGCGCAATGAGGAATTGCGCAAGATGGGGCTGCTCGACGACGAGGAAGACACCGAGGCAGCGCCGGCGAGCAAGCCGGAGAAGGCCTGATGGATCTGAGCGTCGAGGAGCTGGACCGCATCGCGGCGGCGCTGGAGCGTATCGCCCCGGCCCCGGCAGCCGCGCCGGATTTCTCCTCCTCCGAAGCCTTCGTCTGGCACACGTCCCCCGACCACCTCGCACCCGTCGAGCGCGTGAACCGCGTGGATCTGGGCCTGCTGATCGGCATCGACCGCGCCCGCGACACGCTGCTGGAGAACACGCTCCAGTTCGCCCGCGGCCTGCCCGCCAACAACGCCCTTCTCTGGGGCGCGCGCGGTATGGGAAAATCGAGCCTGGTCAAGGCGGTGCACGCCGATGTTCGGGCGCAGGGCGAGGATCTCAAGATCGTCGAACTGCAGCGCGAGGACCTGCCCTCCCTGACCCGGCTGCTGGCGATCCTGCGGACGGCGCGGCAGCACCGCTTCCTGCTCTTCTGCGACGACCTAAGCTTCAGCCACGACGACCAGCACTACAAGTCGCTAAAGGCGGTGCTCGACGGCGGCATCGAAGGGCGGCCGGAGAACGTGCTGTTTTATGCCACCTCCAACCGCCGCCACCTGATGCCCCGGGACATGATCGAGAACGAGCGGTCCTCGGCGATCAACCCGTCTGAGGCGGTGGAGGAAAAGGTCTCGCTGAGCGACCGCTTTGGGCTCTGGCTCGGCTTCCACCCCTGCAGCCAGGACGAGTACTTGGCGATGATCGAGGGCTATTGCGCGGCCCATGGCGTCGAAATTGACGCCGGTACGCTGCGCGCCGAGGCGATCGAATGGCAGGCCACGCGCGGGGCCCGTTCGGGCCGGGTCGCCTGGCAATACTTCACCGATCTCGCGGGCCGGAGAGGCGTGCGGCTCGGCTGAAACGGCGACAGCCCGACCGCGACGGTCAGGCTGCGCCGCTTTCTCTCTATGCCGGAAAAACGAACGAAGGGCCGCCCGGCATGAAGCCGGGCTGCGCCCGTCAGTTCAAGTAAGGCGTCGGATCGACGGCTTCCACGCCTTCGCGCACCTCGAAGTGCAGGAACGGCGAGGAGGAGGCCCGCACCTTGGCGATCGGCTGACCGCGCGAGACGCTGTCGCCCTTCTTGACCGCGAGGTTGTCGACATTGGCATAGACCGTCAGCAGGCCGCCATCGTGGCGCAGCACGATGATCGGCACCTGGTCGGTGTCCTGGGTGATCGCGGCGACCACGCCCTTGTCGGCGGCCTTGACCGTCTCGCCCGAGGTGGCCGATATGTCGAGGCCGTCGTTCCTGCCCTTCTGGAAATCGCGGATAATGCTGCCCGAGACCGGCGCGGCCATCCGCGACGCCGATGCCGCGGTGGCCTCCTTGGCGAGGTTCGGCGAGGCCGGCGTGCCCGGCGCGGGCGTGTTTGGTTTGGTGGAGGCGGGCGGCGTCGTCTTCTCGTCGGGCAAGGGCGTCGCGGCGCTTGGCGGCGTCGGGGTCGGGCTGCCCTGCCCCGGCGCGGTGGTCGAACCGGCGGGCCGCGCGGTCGGCCGCTCCGTCACCACCGGGATCAGCAGGTACTGCCCGGTCCGGACTTCGAGGTCCGCTCCCAGTCCGTTCCACTCCGCCAGCGACTTGGCCGACACGCCGTAGAGACGGGCGATGGAATAGGCAGTCTCTCCAGAGGCCACCTGGTGACGCACCGGCTCCACGCCGGTCTGCGTCGTTGCGGTGCTGGCAGCCGGCGTGACGGTCCCGCCGGAGCGATCGATGGCGCTGCCCGCGAGGGTCTCGATATCCACCGAGTCGGCCGGCCGGATCGGCCCTGTCCCGACGGCCCCGGTCGCGGGCGATGGCTCGGCCACCCGGCGCGGCAGCGCGAGCACCTCGCCCTGGTTCAGCGGCGCGTTGACCGGAACCCCGTTGTAGCGCGCGAGTTCGTCGGCGCTGACCGTTCCAAGGCGGGTGGCCACGTCGGCCACCGTGTCGCCGCGGCGGGCCACCACGACCTGGTAGCTTGGATAGGAGATGACGCCCCTGTCGTCCGGCGTCGGCCGCTGGGCGGTCTGGGTCATGACGGCGTCGGAGGTGTCAAAGCCCCTACCGATGTCCCGCAGGTCGAGATCCATGTTGGTTGTGGAACATGCGCTCAAGGCCAGCGCACTGACACAGAGGCTCAGGATCGGCCGCATAGGCTTGCTCTCCTCGATCGCGGCGCCCTCTTTCCGGGGCGTCCGGGTCACTCCATTACGACATCGCGCCCACAGGACGCCACGATGCCCTCGAAAACTCATTCCCGCCCCAGCCCTTCAAGAAGCGGCACAAAACGCACCGGGCAGAGCTCGTCATAGTCATACCCGTCCTCCGTCCGTCGCACGCGAATGAGCGTCTGGACCGCGTCGGACTGGCCCACGGGCAATACCATGATACCGCCGATGCGCAACTGCGCCAAGAGCGGCCCGGGCGGATCCTCCGCGGCGGCGGTAACGATAATCTTGTCGAACGGCGCGTGGTCGGGCAAGCCATGGCTGCCATCGGCCAGAAAGGTAATGATGTTGGTCAGGTCGAGGGTCTCGAACACGGCCTCGGCCTGCTCGATCAGCCGCTTGAAGCGCTCCACCGTGTAGACCCGCCGCGCCAGCAGCGCCAGGATCGCCGCCTGGTAGCCCGAGCCGGTGCCCAGCTCCAGCACCTTGTCGCGCGGCGTCACCTCCAGCGCCTGGGTCATCAGGCCGACGATCGAGGGCTGGCTGATGGTCTGGCCGCAGGCGATCGGCAGCGGCGTGTCGTCATAGGCCCGGTCGGAAAAGAGCCCCTGCACGAAAAGACCGCGGTCGATCGTCTCCATCGCCGTGAGCACGCGCTTGTCGGTTACCCCCTTGGAGCGAAGGGCGAACAGCAGCCGCATCTTCTGTTCCGCGGTCCAGGTCATTCGAGCGCCGCCTTCAAGGCCTCGATCCGGTCATGCGCCGTCAGGTCGGCACGCATCGGCGTGACGGCAATATAGCCGTCGAGATTGGCCTGCACGTCCGTGCCGGGGCCTGTCTCCACGTCCTGCGGCCCGCCTCGCACCCATAGGAACCGCCGCCCCGATGGGGCCTTGGTCGGCTCGACGGTGAAGCGCACGCCGGGCCGCATCCCCTGGATGGCGACCCGCCTGCCCCGGACCTCGGCGGCGGGCACGGCGGGGAAGTTGACGTTGTAGAAGGTGCGGTAGCCGCCATTGCTGCCCCAGTCCCCGCGCTCCAGCAGGTCGCGCACCAACGCCGCGCCGTGCACCGCCGCCGCCTCGAACTGGTTCTCGAGGCCGACGTTGCCGGGCCCGTAGAATTGCGACAGGGCGATCGCCGGAAGCCCCTGCAGGGCGGCTTCCATGGCGCCGCCGATGGTTCCGGAATAGAGCGCGTTCTCGCCGGCGTTGTTGCCGCGGTTGACGCCGGACAACACCACGTCGGGCGGCGCGTCCTTCATGACATCGTGCAGTCCCGCCATCACGCAGTCGGCCGGGCTGCCCTCGGCCGCGTAGCGCCGCTCGCCCATCTTGGCGATCATCGTCGGGTGGGTGTAGCTGATGCAATGGCCGACGCCGGATTGCTCGAAGGCGGGGGCGACGGTCCAGACCTCGCCCTGCGGGCCGGCGACGGCCTCGGCAATCGCCTCGAGCACGCTCAGGCCGGCGGCGTTGATCCCGTCGTCATTGGTGATGAGAATGCGCATGCCCGGCCCCTTGTCTTCCTGCCCTGCTTAGCCCCGCCCCGACGGGGGAGCAAGCACCCCGGCGGCTCCGACAGGGAATCGCGGCACCGCAACCCTGGTCAGAGGGCCTCCCGACCGGCCATTCCGAGCCAGCCAGCCGCCTCCGGAGCGCGCGCGCGTCAGCGCGCGCCACGCCCAACCGGGCAAGACGCGCCAGCGTCGCACCCGGGCGGGAGCCCTCCCGCCCGCCGTCACCACATCAAGGATGTGTCTCCGCCGGTTGGGCCGGGCCGCGCGCAAGCGCGCGGGAGACAGCCCCGAAAGCCGGCGCCCTTCTATCTCAGTCCGCCGCGGCCTCGGCCAGCAGGCCCGCCAGTCGCGCCCCTTCATCCAAAACGTCGGAGAGCTTGCTGCGGTCCTCACCCGGGAAGAAGCGGCCGCGCAGCGCCGTCGGCACCGGCTCCGGCTTCAGGATCACGACTCGCGGCCCAGTCCGCTGCGTCTCCGCCTGCCAGGACCGCACCAGCGCCATCTGCGCCGCCTTGGTGGCCCCGTAATTGCCGAAGAATGCCTGCCCGGCCCGGTCGTCATCGAGGAACACCGCCCGCGCACCGGGCCGCGCCATCAGCAGCGGCGAGACATATTCGATCAGGCGCCGCACTGCATCCACGTTGACCGCTAGCGAGGCATCCCACCGCTTGGCGTCGATCATGTTCGTGGGCGTCAGCGCCGCAGCATGGATCGCCGTGTGCACCCACAGGTCGACCCCGCCCCAGCGGTCGTGGACCGAGCGGCAGAGGTGCTGCATCGCCCCATCGTCGGTGATGTCGAGCGGCGCCAGCGTCGCCTCGCCGCCCCTGGCCTTGATGCGGTCGTCAAGCTCCTCCAGCCCGCCCACGGTGCGGGCGACGGCGAGGACATGGTAGTCAGGCGCGAGCGCCTCGGCGATGGCGGCACCGAGGCCGCGGGAAGCGCCGGTCACGAGGGCAAGTCTTGTCATGCGCGCTGAGTGCACCTTTGCAGCCACCGAGGTCAAGCGATTGCCTTTCAGTCCGACGGCATTTCCAACTTCCGCGTCCCCGATCCCGATTTCAGGATCAGCTCCGAGGCGCCGATACCGACGATGGTCGCACCGCCGACCCGCTGGCCCGGCTGCACCCGCACGATCCGCCCGGACGACTGGCGCAGCAGTGCACGGCGATCGGTCTCGGTGCCGAATACACCGATCAGGGCCAGTTGGTTGAGGCTGATCTCGTTCTTTTGGGTCGCCGCCGAAGCAACCAGCGCATTGTCAGACATCTTCATCTCCTTGCGTCGCACTCCCACAGCCGGAACCGGCGGCGGATCACCCGGCCGCGCGGCAGAATCGGTGGCAATGCGAACGTGAATCACTGGGCCCGGTGGCGCCCTGTGGCGCCCGCCCCGGGCGAACGTCGGCGGGCTATCACCCCGGCGCGGAAGGGGGAAGTCACGCAAGCGTGTGATCGGCGCGCCTCGGCCGAATGCCGCGCACCGCATCCGGGGGCGCGCGCGGCCGGTCCCAAACGGGCGCAATCGTCACGGCCCGAGCATCTGGCGCCGCCGCCTGCGAGGTGCTTAACTCCGCCTCAAGGCGTGGCCGGCAGGGGCGCGCCCGGGAACGGCACGACACGCCTCTGGGAGACGATCCATACCCAACGACGCAAGCGGCGACGCAACCTTCGTGTTCTACCTGATCGGGCTGACCGCGATCCTGATGGCCTCGAGCAAGGTCCGCTACGACCTGATCGCGCTCTTCGTGCTGGTCACGCTCGCGCTCAGCGGCATCCTGACCCCGACCGAGGCGGTCTCGGGCTTCGGCGCCACGATCATCATCATGGTCGCGGGCCTCTTCGTGGTCGGCGAGATGCTCGACCGCACCGGCGTCGCCCGAACCGTGGGCGACATGATCCTCAAGCAGGGCAAGGGCGACGAGGTCCGCCTCATGATCCCGCTCTGCGTCGGCGCGGCGCTGCTCGGCTCGGTGATGTCCTCGACCGCCGTGGTGGCGATCTTCATCCCGATCGTGATGCGCATCGCCCGCGACACCGGGATCAACGCCGCCCGCCTGCTGATGCCGATGTCCTTCGGCGCCCTGCTCTCCGGCATGCTCACCCTGATCGGCACGCCGGGCAACCTCGCCGTCTCCGACGCCCTGCGCGACGCCACCGGCCAGCCGCTCGGCTTCTTCAGCTTCTCCGTGATCGGCCTGATCGTGCTCGCCGGAACGGTGCTCTTCTTCGCCCTTTTCGGCCGTCACCTGCTCGGGCCGCTTATGGCCGACGGCTCGGACCGCCCGCGCCGCGCCGACCGCTCCTTCGCCGAGCTCTACCACATCCACGGGCTGGACCGGGTCGAAGTGCTGCGCGTCGAGCAGGCCTTCACCGGCACCGCCGCCCGCGAGGTCGAACGCAACGCGCCCCGTATCCTCGCCCGCCGCCGCCGCGGCCCGCGCGGCAACCCGCACACGGCGCTCTACTCCCCCGGCATGGACTTCCAGCAGGGCGACCTGATCGTGGTCACCGGCTCCGACGCCCAGCTCGCCGCCTTCTCCGGCCTGCCGGGGATCGAACCGGTGCAATCCTTCTTCAACGACATGAATACCTGGATCGACACGCTCGGCATCCTCGAGGTGATGGTCCACCCCGAAGCCAAGATCCGCGGCCGCAGCATCACCGAGCTGGAGTTCCGCTCCCGCTACGGGCTTGAGGTGATCAACGTGCTGCGCGGCACCAAGCCGCTCCAGGAGATGGAGACCACGCCGCTCAAGGCCGGCGACCGTCTTCTCGTCACCGGCAAATGGACCCGGCTGGACGAGATCAACAGCACCGGCCGCGATTTCGTGATCATCGAGGAACCGGCCGAACGGGCGCAATCCGTGCCCAATTCCAACAAGCTTTGGATCGCAATGATCATCCTCTTCGCGATGATCGCGGTCTCCATCGGCGGCATGTCGATCACCATCGCGGTGATCCTCGCCGCCGTCGCCGCCGTGATGACCGGCACCATCTCGACCAACCAGGCCTACGGCTCGATCCGGCTCGAGACCCTGGTGCTGATCGCCGGGATGCTGCCGCTGGCGCAGGCGCTCGACAAGACCGGCGGCACCCAGATCATCGTCCAGAACCTGCTCTCCATGGCCGGCGAGGAAAGCCCTCGCGCGGTCATGTTCGCGCTGTTCTTCATGACCATGGCGCTGAGCTGGATCCTGTCGAACACCGCGACGCTGGTGCTGGTCGCCCCGATCGCGGTCAACGCGGCGCTGGAGATGGGCGTCTCGCCGATGCCCATGGCAATCGCGGTGCTGATCGCGGGCTCTGCGGGCTTCGCCTCGCCGGTCTCCAGCCCCGTCGTGACCCTGGTCGTCGGGCCCGGCAAGTACACCTTCGTCGATTTCCTGAAATGCGGCCTGCCGCTCACCCTGCTGGTGATGGCGACGACGCTCTTCGTAATCCCGCTGGTGTTTCCCTTCTGACCTTTGCCGGCGGCTCGCCACTGGCAAGAACCGCCCCCGCCCGGATGGCGGGAGCGGCACATGGAAAGGCCGTATCGGCGTGTCCTGCCTGAAGGCAGGTGTTAGCGCACGATGTAGGTGATGCGGCGGTCCGACGGCTCCACCAGCACCGGCAGGCCATTCACGTTGGCATAGCGCAGGTCGCTGTCCGGGATCTCGACCAGCGCGACCTCACCGGGCAGGCCGGCTCCCACCACGACCTCGCCATCCAGATAGACCGGCTCGACCGGGTGGTTGACCACATAGGTCTCGACATGGGCGCCCGGGTCGCTCGCGGCGCCGACGCCGGCCCCCGCGAGACCGCCCACCGCGGCCCCGAGCGGCCCGCCGACCACGGCACCGACCATGGCCCCGACCGTGCCGGAGGCAATCGCCGTCTCGGCGGTCGTATCCTCGACGCGGATCACCGGAACCGGCACGCTTTCGGGCACGGCGGTCAGCGCGGCGATCTCGTCACCGACATTGACCGAGAGATAGTCGCCATAGGCCCAGCCGGTCTAGCCGTCGAGCACGACCTCGCACCAGTTGGCTTCTTCCAGACAGCCGTTCACGGCCACGGGCTGTTGCGCGGGGATGACCGAAATCACCTCGGCCGCCGGCCCCGGCGCGGCGCGCAGATTGAGGTCCGTCGTGGCGGTCGCTGACGTCGAGGCCTGGGCGGCAGCGGTCGAAAGGGCAACAGCGGTCATGGATACCAGAAGGGTTTTCATGGGTCTTTCCTCTTTCATTCGAGCCCGTCGCCGCGGAAACGATCGCGTGCCGCCTCCGCGTCGGGCTTCGGGGAATGAACACCGCCGCCCGGCTCCAGTTCCCGACCGGGCGAACCCGGCCCGGCGGAACTCGGCAAAGCCTCGCCTGCCGGTCAGCAGGTTCCCTCCGAACCCGCGCTGGAAGAGGTTTGTCACACGAAAGCAACAGACTGGAGCGCCACCCTAAAGCGTTGCAGGACGCACCCGAACCGGCGAGTCCGGCAGCCCCAAGGGCGCGCGAAACCCGATGGTTACCTCGCCGCTGTGTTCCATGAAGGCATGGGCCAGACGCTCCGCCGGGGCACCGCCCCGGCCGCGTTTCACTCGGCCGCGGTCTTGAGCTGGAAGCCCCGTTCCAGCATGTCCGACGGCGCCACCGGGTACTCGCCGGAGAAGCAGGCGTCGCAATAGCGCGGGCACTTCGGGTCGCGCCCGTTCGCCTCGCCCACCGCGCGGTAGAGACCGTCGAGCGAGATGAACTTCAGGCTGTCGACCGCCAGGTGCTCGCGCATCTCGTCCTCGGACATCGTCGCCGCCAGCAGCTTTTCACGCTGCGGCGTGTCGACACCGTAGAAACAGGGCCAAGCGGTCGGCGGCGAGGCGATGCGGAAATGAACCTCCGCCGCGCCGGCATCCAGGATCATCTCCTTGATTTTGCGGCTGGTGGTGCCGCGCACCACGCTGTCGTCCACGAGGATCACCCGCTTGCCGGCGATCAGCGCGCGGTTCACGTTGAGCTTGAGCCGCACGCCCATGTTCCGGATCTGCTCGGTGGGCTCGATGAAGGTCCGGCCCATGTATTGGTTGCGCACGATCCCCATCGCATAGGGAATGCCGCTTTCCTGGCTGAAACCGATCGCCGCCGGGGTGCCGCTGTCGGGCACCGGGCAGACCAGGTCGGCGTCCACCGGAGCCTCGCGGGCCAGCTCCACGCCGATCTGGCGGCGCGTCTCGTAGACCGACCGGCCGCCGAGCGTGGAATCGGGGCGCGAGAAATAGACATGTTCGAAGATGCAGAACCGCGGCTCGCGGGCCTCGAACGGGCGATGGCTCTTGACCCCGGCATCGGCCGAGATCACCACCATTTCGCCCGGCTGGATCTCGCGCACGAACTCGGCGCCGATGATGTCGAGGGCGCAGGTCTCGGACGACAGCACCCAAGCGCCGCCAAGCCGGCCCAGAACCAGCGGCCGTACACCCAGCGGATCGCGCACGCCGATCAGCTTGCTCCGGGTCATGGCGACGATGGAGAACGCCCCCTCGACCCGGCGCAGCGCGTCTTTCATCCGCTCGGGGATGTCGCGCTGCAGCGAGCGGGCCATCAGGTGGATGATGCATTCGCTGTCGCTGTTGGACTGGAAGATCGAGCCGCGCTCGATCAGCTCGCGGCGCAGCGCCTCGGCGTTGGTGATGTTGCCGTTATGGGCAATCGCCGCCCCGCCCATCGAGAACTCGCCGAAGAAGGGCTGCACGTCGCGAATCTCGGTGCGGCCCTTGGAGCCGGCGGTGGAATAGCGCACATGCCCGATGCCGAGTTCGCCCGGCAGCGTTTCCATCAGCGTGGCGGAGGTGAAATTGTCCCGCACATAGCCGAAACGCCGGGCCGAGTGGAATCCCGTCCCCTCGTTGTGGGTAACAATGCCCCCGGCCTCCTGCCCACGGTGCTGCAGCGCGTGCAGGCCGAGGGCGACGAAGTTGGCCGCATCCGCGGCGCCGATGACACCGAAGACGCCGCATTCCTCGCGGAGCTTGTCGTCGTCGAACGGGTGGGCATAAAACGGCTGGGACGTTTCAAGCGCGGCAGGCATATGGCAGAGGGCTCCGAATCCGGGCTGTGAGCGGCGAGGCCTGTTTACGGTGTTGCACCCCGGGTGTCATCCCTTTGTCACGATGACGCGCCCCCGAGCGGCTACTGCCCGACGCCCTGCCTCGCAAAGTCCCACACCTGCGTGAAAAAGGGCGCCCGAAGGCGCCCGTTTCCGCGACCGTTTCGCAGCGCGCTCAGTTGGCGGGCGGAGTTTCCGGAGCGATCTGGCCCGCAGCTTCGGGTCCGCAGGAGCTCTCGATCAGCGATTCGAACTTGTCGGTCAGCCAGGCCAACGCGGTCTCCTGGTCGGCGATCTCGCCACTCACCCGCTGCTGCATCGAGGCGAAAACCTGCGCCGAGCGGCTCTGGTCGACGACCTCGACCCCCTCCTGGCCCACGGCGAAATCGTAGACGACCAGCGCGATCACCACGAGCAGCATCCCGCGCAGCACGCCGAACAGGAAGCCGAGGCCCTGGTCGATGGCATTGAGCGCCGAGCGTTGCACGATCGAGGAAAACAGCGGCGTGAACAGCGCAAAGACCACGAGCGCCAGCGCAAAGACGCCGGCAAAGGCCGCGATGGTCGAGGCCGTGCAATTGTCGAGGAAGTCGCGCAGCACGGGAATCTCGCTCACCAGCGGCTCCGCCTGCGGCGCAAAGATATAGGCCAATACGGCTGCGGCCACCCAGCCGGCGATCGCCAGCGCCTCGCGCACGAAGCCGCGCGAATAGGCGAGGATCGCCGAGAACACGATGATGACCGCGACGCCCGCGTCGACGATGGTGAAGCCTTCCATTCGCTTGCCTTCCTGCCCCGGACCCTTGGTATCCTGGCGCCTTCTACCCTGCGCCGAACATCTCACCGACAAATGCGGTCAGGTCTGCGACCGACCGCACGGAGACGCCTTCAGGGGCCGATCCTGTCGACCTTTCCGGAAGCGCCGCTTGCGAGAAACCAAGTTTCTGCGCCTCTTTCAACCTGTTTTCTGTCTGGCTGACCGGCCTTAATGCGCCACTGAGACTTATTTCCCCAAAGACGACCATGTCGGAGGGCAAAGCCACATCTTCCCGCGCCGAAAGCAGGGCCGCCGCAACCGCCAGGTCCGCCGCCGGCTCGCTGACCCGCATTCCGCCGGCCACGTTCAGGTAGACGTCGAGCCCCGCAAACGGGATGCCGCAGCGCGATTCCAGCACCGCCAGGATCATCGCCAGCCGCCCGCTGTCCCAACCGACGACCGTGCGCCGGGCCTGCGAATGCGGGCTCGGGGCGACCAGCGCCTGGAATTCCACCAGCACCGGCCGGGTGCCCTCGATGCCTGCGAACACCACCGCGCCCGGCGCGCGGGATTCGCGATCCGACAGGAACAGCGCCGAGGGGTTGGTGACCTCGCGCAATCCGGCCCCCGTCATCTCGAAGACGCCGATCTCGTCTGCCGGACCGAAGCGGTTCTTGACCGCGCGCAAGATCCGGAACTGGTGGCCGCGCTCGCCCTCGAAATAGAGCACCGTGTCGACCATGTGCTCGACCACCCGAGGGCCCGCGATCTGGCCCTCCTTGGTGACGTGGCCCACGAGGATCACCGCCGTGCCGCGCCGCTTGGCGAAGGTCACCAGCTCGTGGGCGGCCGAGCGCACCTGGCTGACCGAGCCGGGCGCGGCCTCCACGTTGTCGGCCCACATGGTCTGAATCGAATCGATGATGGCGAGGTCCGGGCGCTCCGCGTCGAGCGTTGTCAGGATATCACGCAGGTTGGTTTCGGCCGCCAGCCGCACAGGCGCCTTGTCGAGCCCCAGCCGCTGCGCCCGCATCCGGACCTGGGCACTCGCCTCCTCGCCCGAGACATAGACACAGGAGAGCCCGGCTTCGGCGAATTTCGCCGTTGCCTGCAGCAGCAGCGTCGACTTGCCGATCCCCGGATCGCCGCCCACCAGCAGCGCCGAGGCCGGCACCAGCCCGCCGCCGAGCACCCGGTCAAGCTCTTCCATGCCCGATCCTGTGCGCGCCGGCGGCGCCTCCTCTGTCGCGAGATCCATCAGCGTCACCGCCCGGCCCTTGGCACCGCCGAGCGTCTTCTTCGCCGGCCCGGTCGTCAGCGGCGCCTCTTCCTGGATGGAGTTCCACGCGCCGCAGGCGTCGCATCGCCCCGACCAGCGGGGATGGGCGGCGCCGCATTCGGCACAGACGAAGGACGGGGCTTTGGCCATGCCTCAGGGATGCCCTACTGCTCGGCCCGCGGCAAGCGGGCGCGGCGCTCGGTCAGGTAGCCGATCACCAGCGAGGCAACGATGCAGGCGGTAAACAGATACAGCCCCCACGCCGTCTCCACCCGCCCGAGCCCCATGCCCTTGGCGATCACGATGTAGAGCGCGATCAGGAACACGTCGGCCATTGCCAGTCGCCCCAGCACCTCCAGCGCCGGCAGCAGCCGCCGCCGCGCGATCCGGAAATGCACCAGCGCCAACCCGATCGTCTTCAGATAAGGCGCGAAAAGCGCGAAGAGCGTGACCAGGAGCGCCAGCGCCACGTCGCTTTGCCACAAGGCCTGCAGCCCCGAGATCACCGAGATCTCGCTCATCCCGAAGAGCGGCAGCAAGCCGGCCCGCATCAGCGGAGCGAACCAGGCGACCGGGTAGAGCAGGAGGAGGGAGAGATTGGCGTATTTCAGGGCGTTCATGGCTTTCGCCATATACGGGTTCAGGGTCTGATTGACAGCCCTGAAGCCATCGCCCCCGCGCATTTCCGGATCCTGCCCCGGCACTACAACGTCGCGTTGATCGCCCCGCCATCGAGCAGGATGTTCTGCCCGACGATGAAGCCGGCGTGCTGCGAACACAGGAAAGCGCACATGGCTCCGAACTCCTCGGCGGTGCCGTAACGACGAGCCGGAATACTCGCCTCGCGCTGCGCCCTCGCCTCTTCGAGCGTGATTCCGGTTTGCTTGGCCACCCCTGTATCGAGGCTCACCGCGCGATCGGTGGCGTGGATGCCCGGCAGCATGTTGTTGATCGTGACCCCGTGCTGGGCGACCTGGCGCGACGTGCCGGCGACATAGCCGGTCAGGCCGGCCCGTGCCGAATTGGACAGGCCCAGCACCGGGATCGGCGCCTTGACCGAGCCGGACGTGATATTGACAACCCTGCCCCATCCGGCTTCGATCATCCCCGGGAGCTGCGCCTTCATGAGCGCGATCGGCGCCAGCATGTTGGCGTCGAGCGCCTTGATGAAGTCCTCGCGGTCCCAATCTGACCACATGCCCGGCGGCGGCCCGCCGGCGTTGGTCACCAGAATGTCGACCTGGCCCGCCGCCTCGAGCACGGCTGCGCGCCCGTCGCTCCGCGCGACATCCGCAGCGACGGCCTTGACCGACACGCCATGCGCCGCGCGGATCGCCTCCGCCGTCTCCTCCAGCGCCTCGGCGCCCCTCGCATTCAGCACCAGGTCCACGCCCGCCGCCGCCAGCGCCTCGGCGCAGCCGCGCCCGAGCCCCTTCGACGAAGCCGTCACCAAAGCCCTTTTCCCCCTGATACCCAGATCCATGCCGCTCTCCCTTGAAATCTGTCCTGCGCATGCGGCCGGCCACGCCGGTTCCGCCCGCCGAAACCTGCCCTGTGGCCGCCGCCGCCGCAAGCCCGCCCGCACCGGCGCGGGAGAGCCGGGCCGATTGACGCCTTGCGGCCCCGGCGGTATCGCAGGACACGCCCCTCACTCCGGACAGCGCGCCGATGACACCGAGCCTTGATCCCGATTACGCCTGCCACGTCCTTCCCGGCGCGTCCTTCCGGGTCATCGCCGGAGCAAACCTCGGCGATACGCTGCTGGGAACCGAGGACCTCTGCCCCGGCGACGTCTACCGCCTCGACACCGATGCGCAGGCCCTTCAACTCGCCATCTCGGACCGGCAGAGCGCCGGCGGGCGGGTTCTTTCCAGCGACATCGACGGCCAGCGTGTCGCGTCCGGCACCGAGGTCGCGCGGCCCGGCGCCGCGCTCCGGCTGGCGGCGCGGCTGACCTTTCTGGGCCGCGAAGGCCACAAGGTCGACCTGCTGCTGATCGAACTGACCGACGGCGCCGGCACAGACTGGGTCGCCCTGCCACTCGATCCGGTGGAACCGGGCCAGGGCCACACGCTGATCGGCGTCGACACCGCCCCCGCCCCGGTGCGTCTCGCCGACATCACCGCTGTCGCCTTTGGCCAGGGCACCCGGATCACTCTAGCGGACGGCCGGCAGGCCGCGGTGGAAACGCTCCGACCCGGCGACCGGCTGCTGACCCGCGATCACGGCCCCCAGCCCCTGCGCAGCGTCCTGCGGCGCACCGTGCGCACGGTCGGCCCGCATGCCCCGGTCGTGATCCCCGCCGGCACGCTCGGCAACGCGGGCGACCTGATCCTCGGCCAGCAGCAGCGGATCTTCGTCTACCAGCGCGGCGAGGACCGGCTGACGGAAACGGCGGAAATGCTGGTCAAGGCGCATTACCTCGTCGATGGCGAACGGATCTTCCTGCGGCCCGGCGGGTTCGGCGATTTCTTCGCACTGGTGCTGGACCGGCACGAGGTGATCTATGCCGAATGCATCCCGGTCGAGAGCCTCGAGATCAGCAACCGCAGCCTCGCCGCCTTGCCCGAGGATATCGCGCGCGAGGTCGGCGACGAACTGCCGGGGCTCGACCACCGCCCTCATGTCGGCACCGAGGCCAACCGCCGCGCGGCGGAACTGGCGCGCGAGAGACTGCTTCGCGAACGGCAAAACCGGCGGTGAACAAGCTTAACTTCAATAGGTTACGACGACCTCTTCGGGTGGCGTGTCAACCCGTGGTGAGTGACTGGATAACCGGATCCCACTGCGCGCGCATCGGCCGGTACGCCGCCTGCGGCTTGTCGAAGATCGAGAGCCCCTCCTCGGCCAGATCGCCATAGGCCACCCGCTCCGAGATTCGCGCCAGGGGCACCTGTCCGAGCTTTTTGAAGAACCGGTCGAGCTGATCGTTGGCGCGCCCGCGGCTCCGGACCCGGTTCGCCAGCAACTCGATCCGCACCTTGCCCTTGCGGACCCGCTTGATGTCCTGAAGATCGCGCAGGAACCGCTTTGTGCTGTCGGCGTCGAAGAACGAGGGCATCACCGGGCATATCACCGCCTTGGCTTCCGCGACCAGTTGCTCGCTGCCCTCGTCGCGCAATGCGCCCGGCGCGTCGATCACGACCCAGTCGAGTCCCTTCGGCGCCTCGCCGAGGGCCCGCGACGAGGTCCAGTCGAGATGGGTGATCTCCGTGGCGTCCTTTGGACGGCGCCTCAGCCAACGCGTAGTGGATTTCTGCAGGTCGGCATCGGCCAGCGCCACCTTCCAGCCTCCGTCCGCCAGAGCGGTCGCGAGCGTGATAGCGGCGGTCGTCTTGCCGCATCCGCCCTTTCGGTTGGCTATCAGGATGGCCTTCACTTGCTCGTCCTCCGGTACGGGGTGTCGTTCGTTTGCGGGAGTTCTCCCTACTTCCTGCACGCGCCGACATCTGACCGGCCACACGGCAGCTCCGAGGGCTGCAGGGGCACGTTTATACGAATTGACCGGGGGAACAACCGAAGGCCATGGAAAACGGGTCATTTGACCGGTTCGGGGGAGCAGACCCTATAACCCGGGTGTGAGATCCATCAACGCAAGAGGGGATTGGCCGGCTTTCAACCTGCGTTGGATGGTCGGACCGCAAAACCGGCGGCATTTGGGAACCGCGACGGCACCCCTGCCGGACGCCGAACAGACCCAGCGAAAACAGGATCGACACCATGTTGAAACAGACCGCCGCCCTCGCCCTATCCGCAGTTCTTCTGCTTCCAGTGGCCGCCGTAGCCTCCTCCGAGGTTGCGCTCTCCGACGAGATGCAGACCAGGATCACCACCATGCTGACCGAACAGGGCTACGAGGTGGGCAAGATCAAGATCGAGGACGGAATGTACGAGGCCTATGCCAAGAAAGACGGCCAGAAGCTCGAGATCTTTCTGAACGGCGATCTGGAAATCGTGAAGATCGAAAACGACTGATCGCCGACAGGGGGCGGCGTCCCCGGGCCGCCCCCGCCCTTTCCCACCGACAAATCACAGGTCAATCTCCATGACACGCCTAAAGATCTGGGACCCTTTCATCCGAATCTTTCACTGGTCGCTCGTGGTCCTGTTTGCCGCCAATGCTCTGGTCGTCGACGATGACGGGAAGCTGCATCAATGGATCGGATATGCCATTCTGGCATTGCTTGGCCTGCGCATCCTTTGGGGCGTCGCGGGCTCCGGGTATGCACGGTTCTCCAGCTTCCCACCCAGCCTCTCCGCCGCGATCGGCCAGCTTACCGACATCGCATTGCACAGAACGCCCCTGCACAGGGGACATACCCCGCTGGGCGCCTGGATGATCTACAACCTGATCCTGACGTTGCTGGTGATCTGCGTCTCGGGCTACCTGATGACCACGGACATGTTCTGGGGCGTGGAATGGCCCGAAAGCCTTCACGAGGCAGCGGTGTCCTGGGCCGAACTTTCGGTGCTTCTGCACATCGCAGCAGTGCTGTTCGAAAGCTGGCGGACGCGGATCAACCTTCCGTCGGCGATGATCACCGGATACAAGAAAATTCCGTCAGACATCGATTGAGCCCCCGTGACACGCGGACCGACCAACAGCCAACGAATGCCGTACCTGATGCTGGCATTGATCGCGACGCAGGTCTTCTGCGCCGCCTTCTTCGTGAGCGATGTCATCTCGGATCTGTCCACCCGCGAAACCGGCGGCGATCCGTCATGGCATCTGGGTGTAGAGGCGCTCGCCGCTTTCACGCTGTGCCTCGCAATACTGCTGGAGGCGCGCTACATCGGCTGGTTGCTGCGACGAAAGGCACACCTGGAGCGGAGCGCCTCGCTGGCCTCGGCTGCCATGCATGACGTGATCGAGGCGCATTTCGACGCCTGGAGGCTTACGCCCGCGGAGCGCGACGTCGCCATGCTGACCGTGAAGGGGCTGAGCAATATCGAGATCGCCGAGGTCCGCGGAAGTGCCGAGGGCACGATCAAGTCGCAGCTCAATGCGGTCTACCGCAAGTCCGGCACGACCGGGCGCGGCGAACTGTTGAGCCTGATCATCGACGGGATGATGGGGTGAAACGGTTCCAGGGCCCGGTGGCCATCGGCCGGGGTCCGGAACGACAAAGGGCAGGCGCGGATGCCTGCCCTTCAGTTGCGTGCGGTGGTCTTTCGTCCCTGCGGCGCGGGGATCGCGCCGGATACAGCGGGCATTCGGCTCACGCGCCGTAGACGGCGTTGCGGGCGATCGTGTGGGCGTTGTCACGGTCGATGCAGAGGTCGCGGGCCATCGTGTTGGACATCGTGCGCAGCTCGCGGAGGGTGCGGGCGTAGCGGGCGCGTTTGCCGAGCATCGTGCGGAAATTCTGGAACAGGGTCATCGTTGTCTCCTTGCGTCCTGATCTGTGTTTCGTCGCTTTCGACACCCCCGATATGCGCCTCTTGTTAGCGCTAAACAACGGACAGTTCAGAGACCCCGCCATGCGAATTCTGCAAGAATTGCAAGGGGGGAAGAGCCCTATGCGCAGGGTGCATGCAGGGCCTCGCGCGCTCTGCCGAAATCGTCGGAACGGCGGCGCGCCGGGTGGCCGCATCCGCCCTGGCGAAAAGGGCCGCCCGGATCGGGCGGCCCTCCCGCGATGCGGTGCCGGATGGCAATCAGACGTAGATCCCCAGATCCGCGAGATCGAGCGCGATCACGTAGGAATGGGACGCGCCGCCGAAATCGAGGTCCTCGCCATCACAGGCGCCCCAGGCGCTCGCCGTGACGAGCTCGAGTCCGCCGTCCCCATCGGGCTGCCAGGTCTCGACGTCGGTATGGACCGCGACGGCGATGATGCCATCGTCATCCGTATCGGCCGCGGCCAGCTCGCTCAGCGTGAAGTCGAACACGAGGTCGTCCGTGGCCTGCGCTTCCTTGAAGTCGAACTTGCCGACCTTCGGGTTGCCACCCTTGTTGACCGGGAAGCCGCTGACGTCACCGGTCGCGGTGTCGATATCGCCGAGGTGCAGCTTGGCCTCCGCGATGGTCCAGCCGTCCTGCCCGGTGACCGCGATCCGCAGCCCATCCGGCGTGTTGGAGAAGGTCACGTCGCCCGCGTCACCGACGAAGTCCTTGTCCCGGAACAGGTCGCAGACCACGTCGTCGGACACGTCGAACACCGCCAGCCCGCCCTGGTCACCATCGAACTGCGCCGTGACATAGGCGAAGCCGTTCTCGACCTGGACCCATCCACCGCGCGATGGGAGGAAGGCGTCCGGGAAGGCGAACTCGGTGTCGACGTTGGGATCGATCACCAGTTGCGGATCTGCCGGGTTGGTCAGGTCATAGACGTAAAGACCCGTGCAGGAGGCCATGTAGAGTTGATCTCCCACGATATCGAGACCCGGGCCACCTCCACCACCCGGAAGGCCGTAGCTTCCGGCATCCGGAATGCTGTCGAAGTCGGCGATCACAGGGTTTGCCCCGTCACTGACGTCGACCGTCAACAGCCCGCCCACGATGTTTGCCGGCGGGTAGGCTCCCCTCGCCCAGTAGGCATAGTCGCCAGAGACCTCGATCACTCCCTGCCAGTCACCATAGACGTTGGTCGGCGTGAGAAGCGACGAGACTCCAACCGGTGCCGTGGGGTCGGAGACATCGACGATCTCGAGGAACGCTCCGACATAGTTCTGGACGATCCCCACATACATGAGGTCGCCCACCACATCGACGCTGCTGCCGTGGACCACCTGTTTCGGGTTTGTGTAGTCCCCGTCACCATAGCCGGCATAGCTTGCGACCGGTCCACTCGGGAAGGTGCCGAGATCATAGACCTGCACCTCAGGCGCGGTACCGTATTGGTACCCATAGGTCACAAAGCCGAACACGCCGTCATCGGTGTCGAAGCTGCCAGCATAGGAGCCATCCTTGCTGGCACCCACGAAGGTCGGGTTCAGCGGGTCGCTGATGTCGACCTTCACAAGTCCGAAGGCGTCATAGGAGATATAGAGATCGTCTCCGAGCACATCGACGTCCACGATCTCGTTGTTGTAGCCCGCCGGATACCGGAATGTCGCCACCACGGTCGGAGCCGTGGGGTCACTTAGGTCGAAGATGTGGAGCACACCTCTCAAGTCACCGACGAATGCGTATCCGTCCGAGAGTGCAATCGGGCTTGGATAACCCGGTGCCACCGGGGTCCAGCCAATCAGTCCGAAGCTTGTCATGATTTCCCCTCCTGTTTTTGCTCCGTCGCTCCACGGCCGAATGGGCCGAAGATCGGGATCCGACACCAGGAGGCCGGAACTGGAACAGTGTTACCGAAAACGGAGGATTGATGCGTTGATTGCGATCAATTCAGGTGACGTTAGGGAAACTTTTCCGAAGCCCGGCATTCACTTCTTTCGGAGAGCCTCACGCCAGATGATCAGGATGCCCGCGGCCACGACCAGCGCGGCGCCGAGCAGCGTGAACAGCGTCGGAAGCTCGCCGAAGACGAAGAAGCCGATCAGCAGGGCGAGCAGCATGGAGGAATAGTCGAAGGGCGCGACCAGCGAGGCGTCGCCGAAACGGTAGGCCGAGGTCAGCATCCCCTGCCCGATCCCGCCCGCGATGCCGGCCATGATCAGCAGCGCCGCCTCGCGCGGTTCGGGCCAGACCCAGCCGAAGGGGATGGTCAGCAGCGACAGGAGCGTCGAGTAGACGGTGAAATAGAAGACAATGGTCGCCGGGCGCTCGGTCGATACCAGCTTGCGGATCAGGATCTGCGCCGTGGCGGCCAGAAAGGCCCCGCAGAGCGCGAGAATCGCGCCGAGCGTTTCGGCCTGCATCGCCGTCACGTCTGACAGCGCGGTCAGGCGCGGCGCAAGGATGATGAGCACCCCGACCATGCCGACCGCCACCGCCGCGATCCGGACCGGGCCGACCTTCTCGCCGAGGAACAGGATCGCGAGCGGCACCACGAAGAGCGGCGCGGAATAGTTGATCGCGGTGACCTCGGGCAGCGGCAACAGGCCGAGCGCCGCAAAACTCAGCCCCATCGCGGAGGTTCCGACCAGCCCGCGCAGCAGGTGGCCGAAGGGGTGACGCGTGCGGATGCCGTCGGCCAGCCGCCCCTCGGCCTGCAGCCAGATCAGGATGACCGGCAGGGCAAAGGCCGACCGGAAGAACACGGCCTGGCCGGGCGGCACGTGGTCCGAGGTCGCCTTGATGAAGCTCTGCATCGCAACGAAAACCGCGACGGAGCCGATCTTGAGAAGGATTGCGCGCGTGGGGTGCATGCGCGGCTGATGCGCTTCGCGGCGGGGGAATGCAAGGCGGATGCCTGCCAAATCCGCGCCCGCCGCGACAGTGCCCGCGCAGCGCCCGCCGGGAATACCTGGCAGGCTTCGGCGCGGGGCCCCTGGGACGCTGCTACTCCAGCGCTTTCGCGAAGGTCGCGGTCAGCCGCTCGTTCAGGGCATGGTGGGGTTTGGCGGAGGTCCCGTAGTGCAGCGTCGCGAGGGCCGCGATGTCATTGTAGATCACCCGCAGCGCGCCCTCGGGCCCCTCGTAGACGAGGATCTTCTGGCAGAAGGCATCCAGGCCGATTGCGGGAAAGTCCTTCATCGCGACGCCGCCGGGCGCCGGCCCTCCAAAGAGCAGGAGCGTGGCGCGCGGCAGCGTGACGCCAAGGGCCGCGGCATCGGCCGTGAAGTCGACGATGCCGAACCAGACCGTGTCGTCCTGCGCCACGATCGCCGAGCGAAGCCGCTCGATGGTCGCGTCGAAGCCGTGAGCGGAGGCGAGTTCGAGGACGCCGAAGTCGCGGGCCAGCCCCTCGACCGGCGCCGCCGACGCCTCCACATTGGCCGCCGCCAGCACTTCCGCGAGGCGCGCATCGAAGGCGGCTCCGGCATCGCTCTCTTCGAGGCCGTGACGCGCGGCGAGAAAGGCGAAGTTGGTGTAGATGACGCGGGCTGTTCCGGCGTCATCGAAGGAGAGCACGCGGAACGGCAGATCGACGCCGGCGCGGATCTCGGACTCGAGAATCGGCGTGGAAATCGCCGGATCGGAGAGGATCAGAACGCGCGACGGCCCCATCTCCGCGCCTGCACCTGCGGCGAGCCGGGCATGATCGATCTTAACGACCTCTGCCAGCCCGCCGGCGGTCGCCGCTCCCTGAACCGCCTCGAGCGCGGCATCGACGCTCGCCTGCGTGCTCTCCTGTGCGGCCACCGGCCATGCCAGCGCCAGCGTGACCAGAAGGCCGGCGAGTGGTGTTCCAATCTGCATCTCTGTCTCCTCCCGTGGGCCGCTTCACGAATGCCGCCTTGCCTGCACGGATATGCCGCGGGCAATGTGGCGCGCGCTCTCCCTGTCTTCTCTGCGAAAAAGTCTAGCGCGGAGTAATCGCCACTCAACGGGTCTGACGACGTGGCAAACGGCCTGGGTCCGCCCTGCGCCCTCCGGCCAGCCCGTCATGACGACGTATCGAGGCCCAAGCCTTGCGGAACCAATTGCCCCCCGCGCACCCCTCGCCTATATGCGCGGTCATGTTGGACACGCGCACAAACCGCCCCGAACTGCCGCCCGAGATTGCCCGCCGCCGGACATTCGCGATCATCTCGCATCCCGACGCCGGCAAGACCACGCTGACGGAAAAGTTCCTCCTGTATGGCGGCGCCATCCAGATGGCGGGACAGGTGCGCGCCAAGGGCGAGGCGCGACGGACGCGGTCGGACTTCATGCAGATGGAGAAGGACCGCGGGATCTCGGTCAGCGCCTCGGCGATGTCGTTCGATTTCAAGACGTTCCGCTTCAACCTGGTGGACACGCCGGGCCACTCGGACTTCTCCGAGGACACCTATCGCACGCTGACGGCGGTGGACGCGGCGATCATGGTGATCGACGGGGCCAAGGGCGTGGAGAGCCAGACGCAGAAGCTCTTCGAGGTCTGCCGGCTGCGCGACCTGCCGATCCTGACCTTCTGCAACAAGATGGACCGCGAGAGCCGCGACACTTTCGAGATCATCGACGAGATCCAGGAGATGCTGGCGATCGACGTGACGCCGGCTTCCTGGCCCATCGGCAAGGGGCAGGACTTCATCGGCTGCTACGACATCCTGCGCGACCGGCTGGAGCTGATGGACCGCGCCGACCGCAACAAGGTGGCCGAGAGCGTGGCCATCGAAGGGCTGAACGATCCGAAGCTGGCCGAGCTGGTGCCGGCGCACCTGCTGGAGGTGTTCCTGGAAGAACTGGAGATGGCGAAGGAGCTTCTGCCGGAGCTCGATCCGCAATCCGTTCTCGAAGGGCACATGACGCCGATCTGGTTCGGCTCCGCGATCAACTCCTTCGGGGTGAAGGAGCTGATGGAAGGCATCGGCACCTACGGCCCCGAGCCGCAGGTGCAGCGCGCCGAGCCCCGCCAGATCGCGCCCGAGGAAACCAAGGTCGCGGGCTTCGTGTTCAAGGTGCAGGCCAACATGGACCCCAAGCACCGCGACCGCGTGGCCTTTGTCCGCATGGCATCGGGCCATTTCAAGCGCGGCATGAAGCTGACCCACGTCCGCACCAAGAAGCCGATGGCGGTGAGCAACCCGGTGCTGTTCCTCGCCTCCGACCGGGAACTGGCCGAGGAGGCCTGGGCCGGCGACATCATCGGCATTCCGAACCACGGCCAGCTCCGGATCGGCGACACGCTGACCGAGGGCGAGGCGCTCAAGGTCACGGGCATCCCGAGCTTTGCGCCGGAGCTGCTGCAGAGCTGCCGGGCGGGCGACCCGATGAAGGCCAAGCACCTCGACAAGGCGCTGATGCAGTTCGCCGAGGAAGGCGCCGCCAAGGTCTTCAAGCCGTCGATTGGCTCGGGTTTCATCGTAGGCGTCGTCGGCGCGCTGCAGTTCGAGGTGCTGGCGAGCCGGATCGAGCTCGAATACGGCCTGCCGGTGCGCTTCGAGCCCTCGCAGTTCACCTCCGCCCGCTGGGTCACGGGGCCGAAGGACAAGGTCGACGCCTTCGCCAATGCCAACAAGGGTCACCTGGCCCATGACAACGACGGCGACCTCGTCTACCTGACCCGCCTGCAATGGGACATCGATCGGATCGTGCGGGATTACCCGGACGTGAAACTCTCCGCGACCAAGGAGATGATGGTCTGATACCCTGACAGCGGGACCTCCCCCCGCGGAGCCTTGCATGAGATCGCCGACGAGTCTCTCCTTGGTAAAATTCGCTTTTTGGAATACGATTATCCTGCGTAGAACGATGCCAATCAGGCATCGAGAACAGGAGGTTGTTGGCTGCTTTTGAAGAGAGGAGCCAGGGTAATCGCGGGGGATCTGTCATGGCGGAAAAGGGCGGCGGCTTTCAAAAGGGATTGCGGCTGCTTGGTCGCTGTATTCCAGGGACGAACCCGAAGACCTGGGTCTACCTCAATGTCGTGTACACGCCGCGGCGGTTTCTGAGGAACCTGTCATCCGGTTTCTAAAGAATGGACCACATCTACGAAGTGCTCCGCGCGTTCCGAGACGACTACGAGGGCAGCTTTTCTGTTCTGGAATTCGGCGTCGCGGATGGTTACGCATTCACCAAGAAACTCCATGCCGCCAGATACCTGAAGATGGAAAGCCGTGTGATGTTCCACGGCTTCGACACATTCGAGGGCCTGCCGGATATCGACCAGGGCGCAGACGGTGCGCTCATTGAAGGCGACGACTGGGTGGCCGGGACCTACAAGGGGCGATACGACGAGCTTCAAAGCTACTGCGGCGCGAAGTACGGAAACTTCGAACTCCACAAGGGGCTGTTCGAAGACACGCTGACGAAAGACTTCCTGGCAACGCTGGAGGAATACCGCCCCGCGCTCATCTGGATCGACTGCGACCTCTACTCAAGCACGATTTCGGTGTTCAAACGACTGATCCCCTGGATTCCGACTGGGACAGTCATCTATTTCGACGACATCTACTATAATTTCAGTTCGCGCTTTACCGGCGAGATGCGGGCCGTTCACGAGATCAATCGCGGCGACTTCGGCAGCGGGATCGAACTCGTCCCAGACCGGTATTTAAGCTGGAATTCCAACAGACTGTACCGCTTCATCAATCTGGATGCGAAGTTCCAACACAAGCTGAAGGAGACCCGGCGCGATGACCTGCGGCTGCGTGGCGATGACTCTCCCTTCCCCTGAGATGCCGGCAATAGCAGCCTTCCGGTTCTGGCACCGCACCGCCAGCAATTAGGCGGGGCGCTCAGGCTATGGTAGAGTTGTCTCAGTGCAAGTTCACTCATGGGGAGGAATGCGATATGGCCGAGATTCACAAGGGACAGTGTTTCTGCGGAGCTGTCGAGGTCGAGGTCAGTGGCGACCCGGCGGGAATGGGCTATTGCCATTGCGATAGCTGTCGCCACTGGTCGGCGGGCCCCGGTCAATGCTTTCACTCTCTGGGATCCGAACGCGGTTAAGGTCGTGAAAGGCGAAGAGCACATCCGGCAGTACAACAAGACAGAGAACAGTGACCGCAAGTGGTGCAACCTCTTTGGCGGGCACATCATGGCTGGGCACCCCGGGCTGAACCTGATCGACATTTACGCGGCGATCCTGCCGAGCGTCGACTTCCAGCCCGGTGTGCACGTGAACTATGCCGACACTGTCCTGCCGATGCGGGACGGCCTGCCGAAGTTCAGGGATTTCCCGGCCGATTTCGGCGGCTCGGGCGAGGTCATGGCCGAATAGCCGGGGTCGCCACGGGAGAGGTCCCCCGCCGCATCATGCAGACAGCCAGCCCGACCGGGCACCGCCCACGCCAGAACCGCGTCCTGCCGACCGGCGAGATTGTCGCCATCCCGGAGCGCGGACTGCTGATGGGCAACCGGGGAATCCTGCATGACGCGGACGGTCGGTTGGGCGTCAGCCGCTGGAAACATCCGCACTGGATCTGCTGCGTTCTGTCGTTCAAGGAGCGACGGCGCGAGGTGATGGCGCCTGGGCGGTATACCGAGCTGTTCTTTTTGGACGAGGCGGTGGCGCTGGCGGCCGGGCACCGGCCCTGCGCCGAATGCCGGCGGCAGAATTACGTGCGATTTGGCGATGCCTGGGAGCGGGCCTTCGGACGGCGAGAGCGAGCGGCTGGGATCGACCGCAGGCTGCACTCCGACCGGGTCGGCCAGGATAGAGGGCAGCGCCGGCACGCGGCGGCGCTCCATGACCTGCCCGATGGCGCAATGGTGTCGGATCGGGGCGCGGCTGCGCTTGTTCTGCAGGGGGCGCTGCGGCAGTTCTCGCCGGGCGGCTACGGCTCGCCGCAGACGAGACCGCCCGAGACCCGCGTCGAGGTTCTGACTCCGCGCGCGACGGTGGAGGTGCTCCGCGCCGGATACTACCCGCAGCTGCATCCCTCTGCATCGGTCTGAGTGTTTCCTCCCGGGCCACGGAGGAGTAGCGTTTGCCTGCCCGCTTTCCAGTGACCATTGCCGCAGTGACCCGAGAGTAATGACCGACCCTTCCGCGCCACGCCCTCAGGCCACGCCGCCGCCGCTGGAGGCGATGTTGGAGGACATTGCCGCGAGCGTCGGCAATCGCCAGGCGGTCCTGTTCGGCGAGATGCTGGACACGCTCGGGCGGCGGGGCTTCGGGCCGGTGCTGACGCTGGCTTCGGGCCTGACCCTGCTTCCGACGGGCATGGTCCCCATGGTGCCCGCGATCATGGGCGCGATCATGCTGACAACCTGCATCCAGATGCTGCGCGGGCGGCGCGAGATCTGGCTCCCGCCCTGGTTCTATCGCCGCCAGATCCCCGGACCGGTGATCCTGCATGCGCTCGACCGGGCCCGGCCGACCGCGATGCGGCTCGACCGGATGATCCGCCCGCACCTGGTGTGGCTTGCCCGGTCGCGGCTCGTCTCCTGGGCCGTGGCGCTCGTGGTGGCGGTGACCAGCCTCGCCATCATCGCGATCGGCGCCATCCCGGGCCTGCCATTCCTGCTCGCGATCCACCCGCTTCTGTTCGGCATCGGACTGACCACCGGAGACGGGCGCTTCGTGGCAGCGGGGTTCGCGCTGTTCCTGCCGGCCGCCTGGGGCGCCCTCTGGCTGGCGGGGCTGGCCTGAAGCGGCGCGCAGCAGCCCCTTGCGTCCTTGCGACGCTTGACGGGCTGACCGGCCGGACCAAGCTGAGCCTCGGGAAAACCGAATTACCGGAACGCGAATTCATCTCGAGAAAAAGGTTGGACTCCATGACATTCAGGATCGCGAAACACCTCCTGGCGGCCACGGCCATCGCCGCGTTCGGCCTGACGAGCACCGCCGACGCCTGCACCGGGATCACGCTGCATGCCATGGACGGCGCGTCGGTCTACGGGCGGACGATGGAATGGGGGGCATTCGATCTCCACTCCCGCGTGATGCTGCTGCCACGCGGCCATGCCTTCAGCTCCGATCTCGGAGAGGGTATGACCGGCAGGACCTGGACAGGTCGCTACGGGCTGGTCGCGCTGGACGGTCTGGAACGGCCGCTCGCGCTCGACGGAATGAACGAAGCCGGGCTGACGCTCGGAGCATTCTACCATCCCGGGTTCGCGGAGTACGCCCCCATCGAACCCGATCGGCAGGCCGAGGCACTGAACCCCCTCGACGTCGGCAACTTCATCCTGAGCAGTTTCGGCAGCATCGCCGAGGTGCGCGAGCGGGTGGGCGAGCTGCACGTGGTCGCGGCGGTGGAGCCGGTGCTTGGCTTTCCCGCGCCGCTGCACTTCCTGCTGACCGATCCGACCGGCGAGGCGCTGGTGATTGAGTTCCGCGGCGGTCAGGCCGTGACTTTCGAGGCGCCGCTGGGCGTTCTGACCAACGCACCGACATACGACTGGCACATGACCAACCTGCGCAACTTCGTGAATCTCTCGCCGGTGGCGCTGCCCGGGGTCAGCATCGGCGAGATCGATTTTACACCGCTCGGAGCAGGCAGCGGCATGAAGGGCCTGCCGGGCGACTTCACCCCGCCCTCCCGCTTCGTCCGGGCGGTCGCCTTCAGTGCGACGGCGCGGCCGACGGAAGACGGACCGGAAACGATCTACGAGGTGTTCCGGATCCTCGACAACTTCAACCTGCCGCTTGGCGGCGCAGAGGGTTCGGACGTGGTCGGCGAGATCGACGCGATGCGCTCGGCAACGATCTGGACCACGGCGATGGATACCAGGAACCGGGTGCTCTACTATCACACACAGCACAACCGGCGGGTCCGGATGCTCGACCTGGGCAAGATCGATTTCGAGACCCTTGCAGCCCCCGTCTTCCTGCCGCTCGACCGCGAAAGGCAGCAGGACATCGAAGAACTTACGCTGCCGAATTGATCCCGCTTGCCGAATTCGGGCCGGTGCCCCGGTGGGCGAAACGCAGCGCGAATGGCTCCGCCTGCCGGCCAAGTTGACGCTGAGTGGAACCTGAGGTACACGGACGCAGTCCGCGAGCCGCGCGGACCAGAGACGCCGGGGCGTGAGATCGTACGTCCCAACCACTAGCTGCCCTTCCCGGGCCGCCTACACTGGACGTATATGACAAAGTTTTCTGACCTCAGCCTTGACCCCAAGGTACTCAAAGCCATCGAAGAAACCGGGTACGAGACCCCTACCCCGATCCAGGCGGGCGCGATTCCACCGGCTCTGGAGGGAAAGGACGTGCTCGGCATCGCCCAGACGGGCACCGGCAAGACCGCCTCGTTCACCCTGCCGATGATCACGCTGCTGGGCCGTGGCCGGGCGCGGGCGCGGATGCCGCGCTCCCTTGTGCTGGCCCCGACGCGGGAACTGGCCGCGCAGGTCGCCGAGAACTTTGACGCCTATGCCAAATACACCCGCCTCACCAAGGCGCTGCTGATCGGCGGAGTGTCCTTCGGCGAGCAGGACAAGCTCATCGACAAGGGTGTCGACGTGCTGATCGCCACCCCGGGCCGCCTGCTCGACCATTTCGAGCGCGGCAAGCTGCTGCTGACCGGCGTTCAGGTGATGGTGGTCGACGAGGCCGACCGGATGCTCGACATGGGCTTCATCCCGGACATCGAGCGTATCTTCCAGCTCACGCCCTTCACCCGTCAGACCCTGTTCTTCTCGGCCACCATGCCGCCGGAGATCGAACGGCTGACCAGCACCTTCCTGCACGCCCCGGTGAAAATCGAGGTCGCCCGACAGGCCACCACGTCCGAGACGATCACGCAGGGGTTGGTTCAGTTCAAACCCTCCCGGCGGGACCGTACGGCCAGCGAGAAGCGCGCCATGCTGCGCTCCCTGATCGAGAGTGAGGGCGAGAAGTTCCGCAACGCGATCATCTTCTGCAACCGCAAGGTGGACGTGGATGTCGTCGCCAAGTCGCTGAAGAAGCACGGCTACAACGCCGAGCCCATTCACGGGGACCTGGACCAGTCGCACCGGACGCGGACACTGGATGGGTTCCGCGACGGATCCATCAAGCTCCTGGTGGCCTCCGACGTGGCCGCCCGCGGCCTCGACATCCCGAACGTAAGCCACGTGTTCAACTTCGACGTGCCGAATCACGCAGAGGACTATGTGCACCGGATCGGACGGACCGGCCGCGCCGGCCGCGAGGGCACGACCTTCATGATCGCCACGCCCGCCGACGACAAGTCGCTGGCCGCGATCGAGGCCATGGTGAAGCAGGAGATCCCGCGGATCGAGGCACCGGAACTGCCCGCCTCGGAGCGCCGCGCCACCGGCCGGTCGAAGGACGAGGCCGCCGAATCGACCTCGGAGCGCCCGAGACGGAGCCGCTCCGTGTCGCGGCGCAGCGACAGCCGCCGCGCCGAGTCGGCCTCGCCGGAGGTAAGCGACCGGGAGACCGCGACCGAGGCCGCGACGCCACCGGCCCAGTCCGAGACCGAGGCCAGCCCCAGCGAGCGCCGCAACACGCGCTCCCGCCGTGGCAGCGCCCGCGAGGACAAGAACGGCGTCGTCGGCATGGGCGACCACGTGCCAGATTTCATCCTGCGCTCCTTCGCCTGACACCGGCAGCGGGCTCCGGCCCATCTACCCCTTGGATTCTCTCGCCCGGCTCCGTCTGAACGACAGGTCCGGTCTTCTCGTGTGTCCCAGCACACGGTCCCGGCACGCGTCAGCGTGCCACGCCCAACGGGAGGAAGGCATCTGCGATGCCTGACGAGCGGCGGGAGCCCTGCGGCCCCGTCGCGCGTTGACAGCCCCTCCCCCCGAGGTCTAGTCCGTTGCCGCCCCGCACGCCTCCTGCGCGCCGGGCCCGCATCCCCCCCCGGCTGCCCTCAACTTCAACGGACAGCCCCAGCCACCAGAGGCTTCCCGCATGAATGTGATCGACACGCCCGCCGAACCCCGCCTGACCTCGCTCTCCCACGGCGGCGGCTGCGGCTGCAAGATCGCCCCCGCGGTGCTTTCTGAGATTCTGCGCGAGACCACCGCCATGACCCTGCCCGCCGAGATCCTCGTGGGCAACGAGACCGCCGACGACGCCGCCGTCTATCGGCTCAACGACAACCAGGCGCTGGTCGCCACGACCGATTTCTTCATGCCGATCGTCGACGACCCCTACGATTTCGGCCGCATCGCCGCCACCAACGCGATCAGCGACATCTACGCGATGGGCGCCCGGCCGATCATGGCGCTGGCGCTGGTGGGCATGCCGATCAACGTGCTCTCGAAACAGACCATCGGCCGCATCCTCGAAGGCGGGGCGAGCGCGGCCCGGGCGGCCGGCATCCCGGTGGTCGGCGGCCACTCGATCGACTCGGTGGAGGCGATCTATGGCCTCGTGGCGCTCGGTCTCGTGCATCCCGACCTCGTCAAGAAGAACGCCGGCGCACGGGCCGGCGACCGGCTGGTGCTGGGCAAACCTCTCGGAGCCGGCGTCATGTCGGCCGCGCTCAAGGCCGGCGCGCTCGATGACGCGGGCTATGCACGGATGATCGCCACCACGACGCAGCTCAATACGCCCGGCCCGGAGCTGGCCGAGATCGACGGCGTCCACGCCCTGACCGACGTGACCGGCTTCGGCCTCGGCGGCCATCTGCTGGAGATGCTCCGCGGTGGCAATTGCGGGGCGCGGCTGGACTGGAGCGCCGTACCGATGATGCCAGGCGTGCCGGAGCTGGCAGCGCAGGGCTTCATCACCGGGGCCTCGGGCCGGAACTGGGCGAGTTACGGCGCCGAGATCGCGCTCTCGGCGGAGCGGACGGAGCTGGACCGGGCGCTCCTGACCGACCCGCAGACCTCCGGCGGGCTGATGGTCTCCTGCGCGCCCGAGCGGGTCGAGACGGTGCTGGAGCTGTTCCGGCGCCACGACTTTGCCTCCGCCGCCGTGATCGGCGAGGTCGGCGAAGCGGAGGGCCAGCACCGGGTCGCCGTGATCTGAGGCACGCCCCCCCCGGACCCCGGGGATATCCATGAACAGGTGAAAGGGCGGCCCGCGCACAGCGGCGCGCTTGCGTCAGCCGGTCGGGGGGGCCAGCGCGGTGTCGATGTCGGCGAGGGTCTTGCGCTCGGCCTCCGACACCTTCTCTCCGCCGAAGCCCAGGAAGCCGCCCTCAGAGGTCGCCTCTGCCACATTGGCGGCGATGTCGCGCAGCCAGTCGCAGAAAGCCGGCGCCTCGGCGGGCGCGGTTTCGCGCAGGCTGGCCGCAGTCTCGGCAAGGCGGGCAATTGCGGCGGCGCAGGCTTCGGCCGGTTTGCGGCCCTTGGCGAGTTCCCGGGGGCCGGCCAGGGCGAGGGAGCGGCCCTCGCTGGTCTCGTAGGCCGCGGCGACCTCCGCGATCAGCGAGCCCGCGGCGGCGGCCTCCGATCCGGCCTTGAACGCATTTGCCATGGCGGCGCTTTCCTGCACCGCGCCGATCAACCCGTTGGGATCGGCCGCCGTGACCGCGAATCCCGCCAGCATTGGCCCCTGGACGACCCCGGACCATTCCGCTTCCGCAAACAATTCCCTGTAAGACATGTGCCCCTCCCGGCTGAAACCCGCGGGCCGGCGTGGCGGCCCGCTGAGCGAGCCTAGCACGGCCGGGCGCTTCTTGCAGCCGGGAGGCCGCCTTCGCCGATCAGGCGAGGCGGGAGATCACCACCGTCACTTCCGGCTTCTTGCCGATCTCCTCGACCGCGACCTGCCGCACGGCGCGGCGCAGCGCGGCGTCGAGCTTGTCGTCGTCGGTCAGCACCTTGTCATCGGCGCGGGCCAGGAACTGGCCGGTCTCCGCCTCGATGATGTCGACCAGCGGCGCTTTCGACCGGCCGGTCTCGGCGAGGCCGCGGATCTCGGCCCAGGGCTCGCCCAGCGGTTCGTCCTCCTCGTCGAGGATCACGTTGAGCATGACATGGCCGTTGAGCGCCATGCGGATCCGGTCGCGGACCACGCCGTCCAGCGCACCCACCTTGAGCGTCCCGTCGAGATAGACGCGGCCGGTTTCCACGTGTTCGCAGACCTTGGGCGCCGCGCCGGTCAGGTCGAGCATGGTGCCGTTGACCGCGACCACCGAGGCGATGCCGCGGGCGGCGCCGGCTTCGGCGTGGCGGCGCAGCATCCGGTGCTCGCCGTGCATCGGGATCAGCATCTGCGGCCGCATCAACTCGTGCAGCGCCTCGAGGTCCGGGCGGTTGGCGTGGCCGGAGACGTGGTAGAGCGACGAGCTGTCGTCGACCACGTTCACGCCCATCTCGGAGAAGGCATTGACGATCCGCAGCACGCCGCGCTCATTGCCGGGGATCGTCTTGGAGGAAAACAGGAACGTATCGCCCTCGACCAGTTCCATGCCCAAGTACTTGCCGCGCGAGAGCTGCGCGGTGGCGGCACGGCGTTCACCCTGGCTGCCGGTCACGATCAGCATCAGGTTGTCGCGTGGGATATCCTCCGCCTCCTCGTGGGAGATGACGGGCGGAAAATCGGTCAGCACGCCGGTTTCGACTGCGGCCTGCACCATGCGCAGCATCGCCCGCCCCATGAGGCAGACCGAGCGGCCCGCGTCGCGCCCGGCCTCGGCCAGCGTCTTCACCCGCGCCACGTTGGAGGCGAAGGTGGTGGCGACCACCATGCCGCTGGCCCCGGCCACCAATTCGCGGATATGCGGCCCGAGGGTTGCCTCGGAGCGGCCCGGGGTCTCGACGTGGATATTGGTGCTGTCGCAGATCAGAGCCTTCACCCCGCCCCTGGCGATCTCGTGCCAGAGCTCGGCACTGAAGGGCTCGCCAACAACCGGGGCGCCGTCGAGCTTGAAGTCGCCGGTATGGACCAGTCGGCCAGCCGGTGTGTCGATAACCAGCCCGGAGCTTTCCGGGATCGAATGCGAGACCGGCACGAAGGAGACGGTGAACGGCCCCGCCTCGACCACGTCCGGATGGGCGCCGACTATGTGGATGTGCTCGGGGTCCTGCCCGCGCTCCTCCATCTTGCGGGCGGCCAGGTGGCCGGTGAAGCGGCGGCAGTAGACCGGCACGCGAAGGTCGTCCCAGAAATGGGCGAGCGCGCCGATATGGTCCTCGTGCCCGTGGGTGATGAAGATTGCCTCGAGCCTGTCGGCACGCTCGATCAGCCAGGACATGTCCGGAAAGATCAGATCGATGCCCGGGGTGGTGTCCATGTCGGGGAAGGTCACGCCGAGGTCGACCAGGATCAGCCGCTCCTTGCCCGGCTTGCCGTAGCCGTAGACATAGGCGTTCATCCCCACTTCGCCCGCCCCGCCAAGGGGAAGGTAGACCAGCCGCTCGTTACCGCTCATTTTCTTTATATTCCTTGTTATACCGATGGATGACCGTGAGACCATGCATCGTCAAATCTTCTTCGATAACATCGAACAATACATCGCCCTGGCTGAACAGGGGCGCAAGCCCTCCGGTGCCGATGATCTTCATCGGGCGCTCGCGCTCAGCCAGGATTCGGTCGCAGATGCCGCGCACCAGGCCGACGTAGCCCCAGAAGATGCCCGACTGCATGCAGGCGACAGTGTTGGTGCCGATCACCTGTTGCGGTTTGGTGATATCGACATGCGGCAGGGCGGCGGCGGCGAGGTGCAGAGCCTCGAGCGAGAGGTTCACGCCCGGGGCGATCACGCCGCCGATGTAGGCGCCATCCTTGGAGACCACGTCGAAGGTGGTGGCGGTGCCGAAATCCACCACGACGAGGTCGCCGCCGTGCCGATCAAAGGCGCCGGCGGTGTTGACCAGCCGGTCGGGGCCGACCTGGGCCGAGCGATCGACGCGCGGCGGGTTGGGCAGCAGACAATCGGGCTTGCCGACCACGAGCGGGCGGCAGTTGAAATAGCGATCGGCCAGCACGCGCAGGTTGAAGACCACGCGCGGCACGGTCGAGGAGATGATCATCTCGTCGATCTCGATCGGCACGCCGTGGTGCTGCATCAGGGTCGAGAACCAGACGAAATACTGATCGGCGGTGCGCTGGTGCTCGGTCGCGGTGCGCAACGTGGTCAGGAATTTCGTGCCGTCCCAGACGGAGAAGACGGTGTTGGTGTTTCCGGTGTCGATGCAGAGAAGCATGGGCGGGTCTGCTCCGTTGGCTCGGGGCGGGGCCGTTTGCGGGGGTTAGAAGAAGATGTCGGCGGCGGGGATGGCGCGGCGGCCGGCGGGCGTGGCGAGGACGATGTTGCCGGTGGCGTCGACCGTCTCGAAGATGCCGGTGACGGTTTCGCTGCCGGTGCGGGCGGTGATCGTCTCGCCGAGCCGCGCGGCGCGGGCGAGCCAGGCCTCGCGGATCGGGGCGAATCCGTAGGTGGCGAGGCGTGTCTCGTGGCGGGCAAAGGCTGGGGCGAGCGCGTCGAGGAACTCCTCAGGCGTGACCCGCGCGCCGGTCTCCTCCAGCAGCGAGACAGGGCGGAGCGCGCCCGGCTCGAGCTGCGCGGCCTCCGGCGCGGTGGAGAGGTTCACGCCGACGCCGACTGACAGGAAGCTGAGGTTGGGGCCGTTGGAGGCGGATTCCAGCAGGATGCCCGCGACCTTGCCGCCGTTGAGCAGCACGTCGTTCGGCCATTTCAGGGCGAAGGGCTCGGCGCGGCCGGTGACGGCGACGAAGGCGTCGAAGAGCGCGAGCGCGGTGGTGAAGCTGCGCAGCGCGGCCTGCGAGGCGCCCTCGGCGGGGTGCATCACCAGGGTCGCGGCGAAGTTCCCGGATGGGGCGACCCAGGCGCGGCCACGACGGCCGCGTCCGACTGTTTGCTCCAGCGCGAGGATCCAGGTCGGACCGGCCAGCGTCGGCGCGCGGCGCGCGGCCTCGGCCATGGTGCTGTCGACCTGCGGCAGCACCAGGCGGTCATAGCCCGCAGGCCAGGCCTCAGTTGACGACAAGGGAGGCCGCCGCGCTGGCCGCGAGGCCGTCGATCCCGAACAGGTTGATGACGCCCACCACCATGATCGCGGCCGATACCATCAGCACGACCCATTGCACCGGGCTCATCGAACCGTCGATCTGTTCGACCTCGTCGGACCCGAAGTACATGTAGTAGACAATCCGCAGGTAGTAGAAGGCGGAGATCACCGAGCCCACCGCGCCGAGCACCGCGACCCAGACGAGATCGGCGTCGAGCGCCGCGGTCAGCACCGCGAACTTGCCGAAGAAGCCGACGAGCGGCGGCACCCCGGCGAGGCTGAACAGCAGCACCAGCATGGCGAGCGCCTTGAGCGGCTCCTTGCGGCTCAGCATCGATACACCGTCGATCCGGGTGACGTGCTGGCCCTCACGCTCCATCGACAGGATGAAGGCAAAGGTGCCGATGTTCATGGTAACGTAGATCGCCATGTAGATCAGCATCGCCGAGACCCCGCGCTCGGTGCCGGCGGCGAGGCCGAGCAGCGCGAAGCCCATGTGCGAGATCGAGGAATAGGCCATCAGCCGCTTGATGTCGCGCTGGCCGATCCCGGCGATGGCGCCGAGGAAGATCGAGAGCACCGCGACGAGCGCCACGATCTGCTGCCAGTCGGCGACCGCATCGCCGAAGGCGTCGTGCATGGCGCGGGCGAACATCGCCATCGCCGCCATCTTGGGCGCGGAGGCGAAGAAGGCGGTGACCGGGGTCGGCGAACCCTCGTAGACGTCGGGCGTCCACATGTGGAAGGGCACGGCGGAGACCTTGAAGGCGAAGCCCGAGATCATGAAGGTCAGGCCGAGCAGCAGGCCGATGCCAACGTGGCCGTCGGTCGCGGCGGCGAAGATGTCCTTGAAGACGGTCGAGCCGGCGTAGCCGTAGGTCAGCGAGGCGCCATAGAGCAGCAGGCCCGAGGAGAGCGCGCCGAGGGTGAAGTACTTCAGGCCGGCCTCGGTCGATTTCACGCTGTCGCGCCGGATCGCGGCGAGCACGTAGAGCGAGAGCGACTGCAGCTCGAGGCCCATGTAGAGCGCGATCAGGTCGCCGGCGGAGACCATGACCATCATGCCGACGGAAGCCAGCACGATCAGCACCGGGTATTCGAAATGCAGCGCGCCGCGGCGGGAAAAGAAGCCTTCGGACAGGATCAGCACGATCGCCGCCGCGAGCAGCAGCGTGACCTTGGCGAAGCGGGCGAAGGCGTCGTCGATGAACATGCCGCCAAAGGCCGCTCGGCTGACGCCCCCGGAAAGCGAGATCCAGATCGCCACCGCCACGAGCACCGCCGCGGTGATCCAGCAGACCGTCGACGCGGACTCGTCCTTGCCCGTCCAGACCGCCCCGAGCAGCGCCAGCATCGCGAAGAGCGCGAGGACGATCTCGGGCAGGATGATTGCAAGATCGGTAGACGTCATCTCAGTGGTCTCCGGTCATGGCCAGCTCGGTGGCCGGCGCGTAGTCGTTGAGGGCGGTGTCGTACTGGCCGATCAGCGCCTCGACCGAGGGGCCGATGATGTCGGTCACGAGCGAGGGATAGACGCCCAGCAGAAGGGTCATGACCACCAGCGGCGCAAAGATCGCGCGCTCGCGCGGGGTCGTGTCGGAAATGGTCTTGAGGCTTTCCTTGATCAGGTCGCCCAGCATCACGCGGCGGTAGAGCCAGAGCGCGTAGGCGGCCGAGAAGATCACCCCGGAGGTGGCGACCAGCGCCACCCAGGTGTTGACCTGGAAGATCGCCATCAGGGTCAGGAATTCGCCGACGAAGCCAGATGTGCCGGGAAGCCCGACGTTGGCCATGGTGAAGAGCATGAAGATCAGCGCGTAGACCGGCATCCGCACCGTCAGGCCACCATAGGCCGCGATGTCGCGGGTGTGCATCCGGTCATAGACCACCCCGACGATGAGGAAGAGCGCGCCGGAGACGAAGCCGTGGCTGAGCATCTGGAAGATCGCGCCGTCGAGCCCCTGCTGGTTCACCGTGAAGATGCCCATGGTGACGTAGCCCATGTGGGCGACCGAGGAATAGGCGATGAGCTTTTTCATGTCCTCCTGCGCCAGCGCCACGAGCGAGGCGTAGACGATGGCGATGGCGGAGAGCCAGAAGACGAAGGTGGACATCACCTCCGACCCCACCGGGAACATCGGCAGGGAGAAGCGCAGGAAGCCGTAGCCGCCCATCTTCAGCAGGATCGCGGCCAGCACGACCGAACCGGCGGTGGGCGCCTGGACGTGGGCGTCGGGCAACCAGGTGTGCACCGGCCACATCGGCATCTTGACCGCGAAGGAGGCGAAGAAGGCCAGGAACAGCAGCGTCTGCACGCCGCCGACGATCTGGAAGCCGAGGACCGGGAAGGTCTCGGAGGCGAAGGTGTGCTGCATCAGCGTCGGGATGTCGGTGGTGCCGGCATCGACGTACATCGCGATCATCGCCACCAGCATCAGCAGCGAGCCGAGGAAGGTGTAGAGGAAGAACTTGAAGGCCGCGTAGATACGGTCCTTGCCGCCCCAGATGCCGATGATCAGGAACATCGGGATCAGGCCGCCTTCGAAGAACAGGTAGAACAGCACCAGGTCCAGCGCGGTGAAGACGCCGAGCATCAGCGTCTCGAGCAGCAGGAAGGCGATCATGTATTCCTTCACGCGCACCTTCACGTCCCAGCAGGAGGCGATGGTGATCGGCATGAGGAAGGTGGTGAGCATCACGAAGAGGATCGAGATGCCGTCGACCCCCATCTTGTACTTGAGCCCGAGCAGCCAGTCGCGGTCTTCCACGAACTGGAAGCCGGTATTCGACGGGTCGAAGCCGAAGAGCAGGAAGAGCGAGATGAACAGCGTCGCCGTGGTGGCGATCAGCGCCAGCCACTTGGCGTTGCGCTGCGCGGCCTCGTCCTCGCCCTTGAGGAACAGCGCCAGGATCAGCGCCGCGATCAGCGGCAGGAAGGTGATGATCGAGATCAGGTTCTGCATGGTCTCAGTTCCCCGCGATCGTCATCCAGGTGACGAGGATGACGATGCCCAGCACCATGGCGAAGGCGTAGTGGAAGAGGTATCCGCTCTGGGCACGGCCCGCGAGGCGGGTGAAGAAGGGAATGACCCCCATCGCCAGCCCGTTGATGGCGCCGTCGATCGTGGCCCCGTCGCCCTTCTTCCAGAGCGTGCGGCCGAGGGCCCGCACCGGATTCACGAAGATCGCGTCGTAGATCTCGTCGAAGTACCACTTGTTGAGCAGGAACTCGTAGAGAGGCTTCTGGTTCTCGGCCAGCTTGCCCGGCAGCTCCGGCTTGCGGATGTAGAACAGGTAGGCCAGCCCGAGCCCGAGCAGCATCGCGACAAAGGGCGAGACCTTGACCCAGACCGGCGCGGCATGGGCGTCGTCGAGCACGTGGTTGTCGGGCGCGAAGTAGAGCGCCCCCTGCCCCGGCGCGCCGCCGAAGGCCGCGTGGTGCTCGCCCTCGGCGCCATGATCGTCGCCGCCTTCGGCCGCCTGGGCGGTCTCGGTGGCGTGGGCGGTTTCCGCGCCCTCACCGTGCTCGGCCTCGGCGGTGCCGTCGGCCATGTGCTCGGCATGGGTGTCTTCGGTGTGGCCCTCCATCGACGCCTCGGCATGGACCTCGCCGGCGAGCGGGATGCCGTAGAACTTCGCCACCTTGTCGGTGTGCCCGAAGAAGGAATTGTAGAAGACCATCCCCGAGAAGATCGCGCCGACGGCCAGGACGACGAGCGGAACCAGCATGACCCGCGGGCTCTCGTGGGCGTGCTCATGGGTGTGCTTGTCACCGCGCGCCTGGCCGTGGAAGGTCAGGAACATCAGCCGCCAAGAGTAGAACGAGGTCATCAGCGCCGCCACGACCAGCGCCCAGAAGGCGAAGCCCGCCGCGGTGGTGCCGCCTGCCCAGGCGCTCTCGATGATCGCGTCCTTCGACAGGAAGCCCGCGAAACCGATGTGGGTCAACGGAATGCCGACGCCGGTGATGGCCAACGTGCCGATCATCATGATCCAGTAGGTGACCGGGAACTTGTCCTTCAGGCCGCCGTAGCGGCGCATGTCCTGCTCGTGGTGCATCCCGTGGATCACCGAGCCGGCGCCGAGGAAGAGCATGGCCTTGAAGAAGGCGTGGGTCAGCAGGTGGAACATGGCGGCCGAGTACATGCCGACGCCGGCGGCGACGAACATGTAGCCGAGCTGCGAACAGGTCGAATAGGCGATGACGCGCTTGATGTCGTTCTGCACCAGGCCCACGGTCGCCGCGACGAATGCGGTGATGGCTCCAATGTAGACGATCACGGTGGCCGCGCCCGGCGCGAACTCGATCAGCGGCGACATGCGGCAGACGAGGAACACGCCCGCCGTCACCATGGTGGCTGCGTGGATCAGCGCGGAAACGGGCGTCGGGCCCTCCATCGCGTCGGGCAGCCAGGTGTGCAGAAGAAACTGCGCCGACTTGCCCATGGCGCCCACGAACAGCAGGAAGGCCAGAAGGTTTGCCGCGTTCCAGTCCTTCCAGAGGAACGTGATCGTGCTTTCGGCCAGCATCGGCGCGGCGGCGAAGACGTCGTCGAGCGCCACGCTATCCACCATGAAGAACAGGCCCGCGATGCCGAGGGCGAAGCCGAAGTCGCCGACCCGGTTGACGATGAAGGCCTTCATGGCCGCTTCGCCGGCGCTCTCCTTCTTGTAGTAGAAGCCGATGAGCAGATAGGAGGCGAGGCCCACGCCCTCCCAGCCGAAGAACATCTGCACCAGGTTGTCCGCCGTCACCAGCGCGAGCATCGCGAAGGTGAAGAGCGACAGGTAGGCGAAGAAGCGCGCCCGGTAGGGCTCGTCCTCGGGGAAGGCATGGTCATGCGCCATGTAGCCGAAGCTGTAGAGATGCACGAAGGCCGAGACGGTCGTCACCACGACGAGCATGATGGCGGTCAGGCGGTCGAGGCGGATCGACCAGTCGGCGACCAGGCTGCCACTGTCGATCCAGCGCATGATGGTGATGTGCTCGGTCACGCCGTCATGGGTGAGGAACACGATCCAGCTCAGGAAGAACGACAGAAACAGCAGCGCCGTCGCCGTCACCTGCCCGGCCTTCTCGCCGATCACGCGCCAGAAGAAGCCGCAGATGATCGCGCCGATCAGCGGGGCGAAGAGGATGATGGTTGCCATGGTCCCTTACCCCTTCATCACGTTGACGTCTTCCACCGCGATGGTGCCGCGGTTGCGGAAGAAGCAGACGAGGATGGCGAGGCCAATGGCGGCCTCGGCGGCGGCGACGGTCAGCACGAAGAGCGTGAAGACCTGGCCCGTCAGGTCGCCCAGGAAGGCCGAGAAGGCGACGAGGTTGATGTTGACCGACAGCAGGACCAGTTCGATCGACATCAGGATGACGATGACGTTCTTGCGGTTCAGGAAGATGCCGAAGATGCCGATCACGAAAAGCGTCGCCGCGACGGCCAGGTAATGTTCCAGTTCGACCATGGTCGGTCCCTCGATCCTTGTCCTCTCCCCGAAGGGCGGTCTTTTTTCACGCCTCCGGGGAGGCGGTGCGTCGTCTTGCGGCCTTGGCCGGGCGCGGGGCCCGGGCGCGGCCTATTCGGTCAGCCCCTGCCCCGGCTTGATGTCCTTGAGCTCCATCGACTTGGCAGGGTCGCGGTACATCTGGGCCAGCACGTCCTGGCGCTTGATGTCCTTGCGATGCCGCAGCGTGAGCACGATGGCGCCGATCATGGCGACCAGCAGGATCAGGCCCGCGAGCTGGAACAGGATGAAATACTTGTCGTAAAGCAGCAGGCCGATGGCGGCGGTGTTGTGCGCGCCGGAGCCCTCTGGCGTGCCCACGGGAGTATCGTGCAGGGCCACGCCGCCGCCGAGTTCCCAGGTGCCGAAGGCCATGGCGAGCTGCATGATCAGCACCAGCGCGATCACCAGTGCCAGCGGCAGGTAGCTCGCCATCTCCGCGCGCAGTTCCGCGAAATCGACGTCGAGCATCATCACCACGAAGAGGAACAGCACCGCGACCGCGCCGACGTAGACGATGATCAGCAGCATGGCGACGAATTCCGCGCCCAGCAGCACCATCAGCCCCGCACCGGACAGGAAGGACAGTATGAGCCACAGCACCGAGTGCACCGGGCTTTTCGAGACCACGGTGAAGACGCCTCCGGTGAGCAGCGTGAACGAGAACAGGTAGAAAACGAATTGGACGACGGTCACTGTCTCAGCCTTCCCCTTGCTCGGCGATCACGCCCTGTGCGAGCTGCATCGCCTTTGTCATCGCGGGCACGCCCCCGAAGACAGACATCTGGCCGATCACCTCGGCGATTTCCTGCGGCGTTGCGCCGGCTTCCAGCGCGTGGCGCACGGTCATCTTGATCTGCTGGTCGACCTGCGACCCCTGCGCGACCATCGCCCCGAGCGTGACGAAGAGCCGGGTCTTGGCATCCAGCCCGCCGGGGTTGAAGGTCTTGCCGAAGGTCATCTCCATGAATTCCTTCGGCATCGTTGGCATCATCCCGGCGAAATCGGGCACCTGGAACTGCTCCAGCGCCGGGTTCAGCGCCTTCGCCATCTCCTGGCTCTGCTCGATCATCGACTGGAAGAGCTTTGTGAAATCGTTCATCGGTATGGCGCGTCCAGTTCGATGCTGCGGGCGATCTCCGCCTCCCAACGCTCGCCGTTATCGAGAAGCTTCTCCTTGTTGTAGAACAGCTCCTCGCGGGTCTCGGTGGCGAACTCGAAGTTCGGACCCTCGACGATGGCATCGACCGGGCAGGCCTCCTGGCAGAAGCCGCAGTAGATGCACTTGGTCATGTCGATGTCGTATCGCGTGGTGCGCCGCGAACCGTCCTCGCGCGGCTCTGCGTCGATCACGATGGCCTGGGCCGGGCAGATCGCCTCGCAGAGCTTGCAGGCAATGCAGCGTTCCTCGCCATTGGGATACCGGCGCAGCGCGTGCTCGCCGCGGAAACGCGGAGAGAGCGGGCCCTTCTCGTGCGGGTAGTTCACCGTGGCCTTGGGCGCGAAGAAGTATTTCAGCCCGAGCTGAAAGCCCTTCAGCATGTCCATCAGCAGGAAGTACTTGGTGGCGCGGGTCCAGTCGATAGCGGTCATGGGATCAGCCTCCAATCGCCCAGCGGGCCCAGAAGCCGCCAAGCACCTCGAATTTCGCCAGGAAGGCCACGATCACCACCCAGCCCAGCGACATCGGCAGGAACACCTTCCAGCCGATACGCATCAGCTGGTCGTAGCGGTAACGCGGCACGATCGCCTTCACCATCGCGAAGATGAAGAAGAAGAAGCACATCTTGGCGATCATCCAGAGCACGCCATCAGGTAGCCCGGGGATCGGCGACAGCCAGCCACCGAAGAACAGCAGCGTGACCAGCGCGCACATCAGCACGATCGCGATCAGTTCACCCATCATGTAGAGCAGGAAGGGCGTGGAGGAATATTCCACCTGGTAGCCGGCGACGAGCTCCGATTCCGCTTCCGGAAGGTCGAACGGCGGCCGGTTCGTTTCGGCCAGCGCCGAGATGAAGAACAGGAACACCATCGGGAAGTGCGGCAGCCAGTACCAGTTGAAGAAGCCGAAGGAGCCGTCCTGCGCGCGCACGATCTCGGTGAAGTTCATCGATCCGGTGGAGATGATGACGCCCACGATGATCAGGCCGATGGAGACCTCGTAAGAGATCATCTGCGCGGCCGAGCGCAGCGAGCCGAGGAACGGGTATTTCGAGTTCGAGGCCCAGCCGCCCATGATCACGCCGTAGACCTCAAGCGAGGACATGGCGAAGACATAGAGGATGGCGACGTTCAGGTTGGCGATGGCCCAGCCGTCGCCGAAGGGGATAACCGCCCAGGCAATCAGCGCCAGCACGAAGGAGATCATCGGCGCCAGGAAATAGACCGGCTTGTCCGCCCCTGCGGGGACGATGATTTCCTTGGCGACGTATTTCAGGAAGTCGGCAAAGCTCTGCAGAAGGCCGAAGGCGCCGACGACGTTCGGGCCCTTGCGCATCTGCACCGCCGCCCAGACCTTGCGGTCGGCATACATCAGGAAGGCGAGCGAGACGAAAAGAATGGTCACGAACAACAGGATCTGCGCTGTCACCAGCACGACGATCCCCAGATTCGTTTGCAGAAAATCAGCCATTTTGCCTCATCTTCCTCAGACCGTGGGTATGCCCCGGGAGGCACAGTCCTCGACGGTCACTTCCGCGTCGATGGTCTGCACCCCGTCCGGGAGCGCTGGCGAGATCGTGTAAACCGCATCCGCACGCCAAACACCAGCCTCTTGTGCAATTCGTGTGCGGACATGCCGCGCGAATCCGTAGCCCCGGATCAGCGTGTACTGGGCCGCGGCGCAACGGGCGTAGTCGGTCACGTCGGCATTCCCGCGCGCGCCCTCCATCTCGACGATGAACCCCACGAGGTTCTCGTCCAGAAGGCGTGTCTCGATGCCGCGATAGACCGGCGCGAAGGGCTCGGTCGTGTCGACTGCCCCCTCGCTTCCGCCACAACCCGCCAGGGCAGCGGCCAAGGCCGCAGCGCCTGCTGCCCGCCTCCCCATGGGATCACTCCGCCGCCAGCGGTGCAGCGGCGCGCGCCTTCGCCTGCGCGGAAAGCTCGGCCATGAGCTGGCTCGCGCGGGCGATCGGGTTGGTAAGGTAATAGTCCCGGACCGGCAGGCGGAAGGACGCCTCGTCCATCTTGCCGGGTTCGGGGCGCTCGCCGGTATTCTCCGGCAGCTCGTCGACCTTGCCCAGATGCGGCACCGCCTTGACCAACGTCTGGCGGAGCTGGATCAGGCTGTCCCAGGGCTGGCTGGCGCCCAGCTCGGCCGACAACGCCCGCAGGATGGCCCAGTTTTCCTTGGCCTCGCCCGGCGGGAAGCTGGCGCGCAGGGCAAGCTGCGGACGGCCCTCGGTGTTGACGAAAAGCCCCTGCTCCTCGACCCAGGCGGCGGCCGGCAGGATCACATCGGCGCGGTGCGCGCCCCGGTCGCCATGGCTGCCCTGGTAAATGACGAAGGGCCCGTCGGCGATCTCGACCTCGTCGGCGCCGAGGTTGTAGACCACCTCCGCCCCGTCGATCGCGGCCGCCATGCCGCCCTCGGTCACGGCGCCCACATCCATCGCACCGACGCGCGAGGCGGCGGTGTGCAGGACCAGCACCTTCGAGCCCGCGGCCTCGGCCATCTTCAGCGCCGTGGCCAGCACTTCCGCGCCATCGGCCTCGTTCAGCGCGCCCTGCCCGATGATCATCACGCCGGGTACGCCCTGCTTGTCCGAATGATCCATCGCGGCGAGTTCCGCCAGCGCGGCGCGGTCGGCGCCGATGTGGCTGTAATCGTAGGTCAGGTCGACCGGCTGGCCGATCAGCGCCACCTTGGCGCCGGCCAGCCAGGCCTTGCGGATGCGCGCGTTGAGCACCGGCGCCTCGTTGCGCGGGTCGGTGCCGATCAGCAGGATCATCTCGGCGGTGTCGATATCCTCGATCGCGGCGTCGCCGACATAGCCGAGCCGGTTGCCGGCGGGCAGCTTCGCACCGTCGGTGCGGCATTCGACAGACCCGCCCTGCCCCTCGACCAGTTGCTTGAGCGCGAAGGCCGCCTCGACCGGGGCGAGATCGCCCACCAGACCGGCCAGTTTCTTGCCCTTCATCGCGGCGGCGGCGGCGGAAAGCGCCTCGGACCAGCTCGCCGGCTTCAGCTTGCCGTCGACGCGGACATAGGGCCGGTCCAGCCGCTGGCGGCGCAGCCCGTCCCAGACGAAGCGCGACTTGTCGGCCAGCCATTCCTCGTTCACGCCGTCGTTGTTGCGCGGCAGGATCCGCATCACTTCGCGGCCCTTGGTGTCGACCCGGGTGTTGGAGCCGAGCGCGTCCATCACGTCGATGGTCTCGGTCTTGGTCAGCTCCCAGGGCCGCGCGGTGAAGGCATAGGGCTTCGAGACCAGCGCGCCGACCGGGCAGAGATCGATGATGTTGCCCTGCAGGTTCGAATCGAGCGTCTCGCCCAGATAGGACGTGATCTCCGCATCCTCGCCGCGGCCAGTCTGGCCCATCTGGCTGATGCCAGCGACCTCGGTGGTGAATCGCACGCAGCGGGTGCAGGAGATGCAGCGGGTCATGTGGGTCTCGACCAGCGGGCCGAGATCCAGATCCTCGGTGGCGCGCTTGGGTTCGCGGAAGCGCGAGAAATCGACGCCATACGCCATCGCCTGGTCCTGCAGGTCGCATTCGCCGCCCTGGTCGCAGATCGGGCAGTCGAGCGGGTGGTTGATGAGCAGGAACTCCATCACCCCCTCGCGGGCCTTCTTGACCATCGGGCTGTTGGTACGCACCTGAGGCGGCTCGCCGTCGCGGCCGGGGCGCAGATCCTTGACCTGCATGGCGCAGGAGGCTGCGGGTTTCGGCGGGCCGCCGACCACTTCGACCAGGCACATCCGGCAGTTGCCGGCAATCGACAGACGCTCATGGTAACAGAATCGCGGAACCTCGATTCCCGCCTGTTCACAGGCCTGGATCAAGGTCATCGAGGGGTCGCACTCGACCTCCTGTCCGTCGATGATGATGGTGCGTAGGTCACTCATGCGCTGCCTCCAGCTCCGTCGAAGGATCGCCCCGCAGGGCCACCGGAGGCACGGCGCCGCGCCCGGATCCGGTTTCGGAACCTATCTAGCGATTTCCGATGGCAAGTCCAATCAACGATTTCGCCGCAATATGAATGCCCCTCCCCCCGCCGTTCGCGTTCGGGAGCCCGACATTTCCGCCGTCTGACGCACGTCGTGCTGCCTGCCCGGCGTCAGCGATTCTGCTTCGGTACTGCCATGGGTATTTGGGCCAAGAAGAGGGCCCGACGGGTTCTTCCTGGTCCAAATGCCCGGACTCAGCGGCTATCACATGGGCCGCGTTCCGAGCGGCGCGCGCAAAGTCCTTATCGGGCGCGCAGCAGCAGGCCGATCTGGGATTTCTCCGCGATCTCGCGCTCGGCGACCCGGCAGACGCTGTCGGGGTCGCTCTCCACCCCGCCTTTCGCCCGCACATAGGCCCGCGCCTGGGCCTTTACCCGCTCCCTCTCGGCCTTCTCCTTCACGTATTGATGGACCTCCTCGCGGGGGTAGCCGAGTGAGACAGCGTGGCGCTCGAGCTGGCGGATCAGCTCATAGCCGCGCCCGTAGCGGGCCGAGACGCTGGGGCAATGCAGGCTGATGCCATAGGCCGCCGTCAGATCGGTGAGCGCCCGGTCGATGCGGGCGTTCTCCCGCAGCGCCCGGTTGGTTTCGGCCTGCCCGGCCAGAGAGTGGCTGGCTGTGACCAGAAGCATGAAGGCCGCAACAAGGGCCGTTCCTATCGTGAGGTATCTGAACATCTCTGCCTCGTCCTTTCTGCCTTGGGACCCGCGATTTGCTCGCGTCTTCAAGGTTCAAGCTGGGGTGAGGCCGCCGGGCTATTCAATAGCGGAGGGATGCGGACGGATAGCGATGGGCGGCGCGGCGCCCTTTCGCGGCAGAACCGGCGGCCGGCCGCCGGTGCGCGGAACCTGCCTGCTTCGTCGACATAAAAAGCCCGTGAGGCGGGCTCACGGGCTGCGGGATTGGGAGGGACCCTGGCGGATCATAGCAGCGCGGCGAAGGTCAGCCAGACACCGATCATCAGAATCAAGATCAGCGCCACAGGCGCCAGCCAACGGACCCAGAACGGAATCCGGTCGGCCATCGGATCGCCGGTGAACCGCCGGCCGCAATCGTCGCAACGAATGCTGCCGAAGGTCGGGGGATGCCGATGCTGGCAATAGGGGCACGTCCCGGAGTTCGGCGTGCGGCTGATCATTCTGCCGCGATGCCCGGCTTGTTTCGGATGCGGTATTCGATCTCGTCGCGGAAGTGGCGGATCAAGCCCTGGATCGGCCATGCGGCGGCGTCGCCGAGGGCGCAGATCGTGTGGCCCTCGACCTGCTTGGTGACGTCGAGCAGCATGTCGATCTCCTCGACCTCCGCCTCGCCGCGCACGAGGCGATCCATTACGCGCATCATCCAGCCGGTGCCTTCGCGGCAGGGCGTGCACTGGCCGCAGCTCTCGTGCTTGTAGAACTTCGAAAGACGCCAGATCGCCTTCACCACGTCAGTGGACTGGTCCATCACGATTACGGCGGCGGTGCCGAGGCCCGAGCGCTGCTCGCGCAGCCAGTCGAAATCCATGATCGCTTCGCGGGCGATGTCGGCCGGAAGCAGCGGCACCGAGGAGCCGCCCGGGATCACCGCCTTGAGGTTGCCCCAGCCGCCGCGGATGCCGCCGCAATGCTTGTCGATCAGTTCCTGGAACGGGATCGACATGGATTCCTCAACGACGCAGGGCCGGTTCACGTGGCCGGAGATCGCGAAAAGCTTGGTGCCGGCGTTGTTCGGTCGGCCGAAGGAGGCGAACCAGTCGGCGCCGCGTCGAAGGATGGTGGGCACGACGGCGATGGATTCGACGTTGTTGACCGTGGTCGGGCAGCCGTAAAGGCCCGCACCGGCCGGGAACGGCGGCTTCATCCGCGGCATTCCCTTCTTGCCCTCGAGGCTTTCCAGCAGCGCAGTTTCCTCGCCGCAGATGTAGGCGCCGGCGCCGTGGTGGACGAAGAGGTCGAAATCCCAGCCCGAGCCGGCGGCGTTCTTGCCAAGAAGGCCCGCGTCATAGGCCTCGTCGATCGCCGCCTGCAGCGCCTCGCGCTCGCGGATGAACTCGCCGCGGATATAGATATAGGCCTCGTGCGCGCCCATCGCGAAGGAGGCGATCAGGCAGCCCTCGATCAGCGTATGCGGATCGTTGCGCATGATCTCGCGGTCCTTGCAGGTGCCCGGCTCGGATTCGTCGGCGTTCACCACCAGATAGGCGGGGCGACCGTCGCTTTCCTTGGGCATGAAGGACCACTTGAGCCCGGTCGGGAAGCCCGCGCCGCCGCGTCCGCGCAGACCGGAGGCCTTCATATCCTCGACGATCTTGTCGCGGCCGCGCTTGATGATGTCCGCGGTGCCATCCCAATGGCCGCGGGCGCGGGCTCCGGCCAGGGTGCGCTCCTTCAGGCCGTAGATGTTGGTGAAGATCCTGTCCTTGTCCTGCAGCATCTCTAATCCTCTCATCCCTGATCGCCGGAGCGGCCGCGCCACATCCGAAGTGCCGCCACGAGCGCCCAGAAAAAGGCTGCCAGCGAGGCGAAATAGAACAACATTTCATAACGTGCCGGCAAGCCCGTAAGCTGTACCAGCACCGGCGCGAAGATGGCGAGAAGGCCGGCGGCGGCGATCACCAGCGCCACGATCCGCCCCTGTCGGGCGAAGGCGCTGTCGTTTTCGTGCTTGCCGGTCATCTGCCTGCCCCGCGCCTCAGTAGACGTCGCCGTCCTCGACGCGCTCCGAGAACTCGGTCGTGCCACCGGAGGCCAGAAGCTTCGCCTGCCCGACCCAGTCGTCACGGGTCACCCGGCCCTTGAAGCCTTCAAGGTTCTGGTCGACCCAGGCGATCTCGTCCTCGCTCCAGCCGGCGATCTGGTCAAAGTGGTAGAAGCCGAGCGAGTGGCAAAGCTCCTCGAGCTTGGGACCGATCCCCTTGATCTTCTTGAGGTCGTCCGCCGTGCCGTCGCGAGGCGCGTCGAGGCTCTGCGGCCGGGTGCCTTCGGTGGCCGGGGTCTCGGCTGCGGGGGCCGGCTTGGCCTTGGCTTTCTTCTTTGCAGGTTTCTTCGCGAGCTTGACCTCGGCCTCGGGCTTCGCCTTGGACTCGGCCGGGGCCTCCTGTTCGGTGATGCCGGTCTCGTCCACCGGCACATCCTCGGCCGGACGCGGTTCGGACGCCGTTTCAGGCGCCGCGACAGGCACCGAGCGCGCGCCCTGATCGGTCCAGGGCTTCAGCAGCGGTACCTCGGTGCCGTCGATGCGCTTGATCGTGTCGCCGATGGCCATGGCCCGGGCGGCGGAGGCGTTGAGCGGGTCGGCGTTCTCGTTGCCCTCAGTCAGTGCGGTCGGCCCGCCGAGCGGCTCGGCGGCATAGCGGCCGTTCTGCGGCCCCGGCGTCGGCACCCGACCGGCGGACAGCTCGTCGAGGATCCAGCCGAGCTTCTCGGACGTCAGGTCCTCGTAGAAATCCTTGCCGATCTGGATCATCGGCGCGTTGGTGCAGGCCCCGAGGCACTCGACCTCTTCCCAGGAGAACTTGCCGTCAGCCGAGATCTCGTGCGGGCGGTCGGCGATCTTCTCGCGGCAGACGGAGATCAGGTCCTCGGCGCCGCAGATCATGCAGGACGTGGTGCCGCATATCTGGACATGCGCCACCTTTCCAACGGGTTGCAGCTGAAACATGAAGTAGAACGTCGCCACTTCGAGCGCTCGGATGTGGGCCATGCCAAGCATGTCGGCCACATATTCGATCGCCGGCCGCGACAGCCAGCCCTCCTGCTCCTGCGCGCGCCACAGCAGCGGGATGATGGCGCTGGCCTGCCGGCCCTCGGGAAACTTGGTAATCTGCGCCTCGGCCCATTCCTGGTTGGCGGGGGTGAAGGCGAAGCTCTCGGGCTGATCGTGATAGAGACGGCGTAGCATCAGCTTGTCCTTTGCGCGACGGTCTTGCAGCCCTCGTTGACGAGGTACTGTGCACCGACGAAGTCACTGAGCGCGGCAAAGATATCCTTTACCTGCGCATCGGTTTCGGCCTGTCCGGCCAGATTGGGGTTCAGGGTCAGCAGCCGCTCGCCGAGACCGGCGATCTGCTGGGCGAGAAAGGCGCGGTGCCGGTCGAGCGGGCCGAGGACGGAGGCCTTCATCAGCCCGTTCTCCAGGTGGGCCAGCAAGGGCGGCACACTGGTCTGGAAGCGCACCATCTCGTCGCGGCTGTCGGCCATCACCATCGGCGGCCAGACATCGGCGTGGCTGCCCTCCCGCGCCAGCTGTCGCAGCTCCGTGTCGAGGCGGCTGGCGGCGTCGAACGTGTCGAAACAGATGTCGAGCTGCTGTTCCAGCATCCGCGCGGAGGACGCGTCGACCACCTGCACCCGGGCGTACCAGGCCTGGATCGCCACGAAGATCGCGGCAGCCACGGTCGAGACGGCGATCCAGAAGGTCGCCGAGCCAAGCCATGAGTTGCTGCCGGTGTCTCCGAACATCCGTCTCCGATCCTACCGGTCCACTTCGCCGAACACGATGTCTAGCGTGCCCACGATGGCGGCCATGTCGGCGAGCTGGTGGCCGCGGCCGATGTGGTCGATCGCCTGCAGGTGAGTGTAGCCCGGCGCCCGCAGCTTGACCCGGTAGGGCTTGTTGGTCCCGTCGGACACGATGTAGACGCCGAACTCGCCCTTCGGCGCCTCGACGGCGGCATAGAACTCGCCGGCCGGCACCTTGAAGCCCTCGGTGTAGAGCTTGAAGTGATGGATCAGCGCCTCCATCGAGGTCTTCATCTCGCCGCGCTTGGGCGGGGTCAGCTTGCCGCGGGCCAGCACGTCCCCCTGCCCCTCCGGCGCGCGCAGCTTGGCGATCGCCTGCTGGCAGATCTTCACCGACTGGCGCATCTCTTCCATGCGGATGAGGTAGCGGTCGTAGCAGCAGCCGTTCTTGCCCACTGGGATCTGGAACTCGAACTCGTCGTAGCATTCATAGGGCTGCGCGCGGCGCAGGTCCCAGGCGAAGCCGGCGGAGCGGGCCATCGGGCCGGTCATGCCCCAGTCGAGCACGTCCTGCTTGGTGACGACGGCGATGTCGACGTTGCGCTGCTTGAAGATCCGGTTCTCGGTCAGCAGATCGTCGAGGTCGTCGAGCACCTTGGGAAAGCGCTCGCACCAGGCCTCGATGTCGTCCAGCAGGTCCGGCGTCACGTCCTGGTGGACGCCGCCCGGGCGGAAGTAGTTGCAGTGCATCCGCGCACCCGAGGCCCGTTCGAAGAACACGAAGAGCTCCTCCCTGCCGGGTTCGAAGCCCCAGAGCGGCGGGGTCAGCGCGCCCACGTCCATCGCCTGAGTGGTCACGTTCATCACGTGGTTGCCGATCCGGGTCAGCTCGCCGAACAGCACCCGCAGCAGGCTGGCGCGCCGGGGCGGCGTCACGCCGGTCATCTTCTCGATGGCGAGGCAGTAGGCGTGTTCCTGGTTCATCGGCGAGGAGTAGTCCAGCCGGTCCAGGTAGGGCGCGTTCTGCAGGTAGGTGCGGCTCTCCATCAGCTTCTCGGTGCCGCGGTGGAGCAGGCCGATATGCGGGTCCGCGCGCTCGACGATCTCGCCGTCGAGCTCCAGCACCATGCGCAGAACGCCGTGGGCCGCCGGGTGCTGGGGCCCGAAGTTGATGTTGAAGTTGCGGATCTTCTGTTCGCCGGTCAGCGCGTCCGTCGATCCGTCATCGTATCTGTTCACCCGGGTATCGCCGTCCATAGCTCCGCCCCCTATTGCTGCGCCTGCGCGGCCTTCGCGGCCACCTTGGCGTTGAAATTGTTCCAGCGCGTCACCGCCCGCTTGTGGCGGCCCGCGCCGATCATGTCCTGCCCGTCATGGCCGCGCACCCGGAAGGTGATGAAGCGGCCGTCGATCTCCTCGACCTCGGTGTCGACGGTGACCGTCAGACCCGGCGGCGTCGGCGAAACGTGCGAAAGCTCGAATCCGATTCCAAGCGACCCCTCGCCCTCTTCGTAATAGGGCGCCAACTGCTCCACGCAGGCCCATTCGAAGAGACCGATCATGTAGGCGCTGGCCAGAACCTCGGGCATGTCGTCCATGATCCGGGCATCGGGAAACAGCCGGCAGACGACCTCCTCGGGCTGGATCACGCGGCTGAACTGCGCCGTGTCGCCTATGGAGAGCCCGGGCTTCACTCAGGCGTTCCCGGATTTTTCGTCGCCGGGCAGGATGTACTTCGCACCCTCCCAGGGCGAGAGATAGTCGTACTGCCGGTAGTCGTGCACCAGCTTCACCGGTTCGTAGACCACACGCTTCTGCACCTCGTCATAGCGCAGCTCGACATAGCCCGAAGTCGGGAAGTCCTTTCGCAGCGGGTGGCCGCGGAAGCCGTAGTCGGTCAGGATGCGGCGCAGGTCGGGGTGGCCGGAGAACAGCACCCCGAACATGTCGAAGACCTCGCGCTCGTACCAGTTGGCGTTCGGGAACAGCTCGGTGATCGAGGCGATGCTCTCGTCTTCCCGCACCGCGGCGTGGATACGCACGCGCTGGTTCTGGTGCATCGACAGCAGGTGGTAGACGATCGTGAACCGCTTTTCCCGTTCCGGGTGGTCGACGGCGGTGATGTCGATCAGCTGGGTGAAACGGCAGCTGCCATCGGCCTTGAGGAACTCGATCAGCCCGGCAATCGACGCGGGCGCGGCCTCGATCGTCAGCTCGCCGAGCGTCACGTGCCAGCTGACGACGCAATCGGTGCGGCGGCTGGCGATGTGATCTCCAAGAACCTTGAGTGCTTCGTCGCTCATGTCGGCGGTGTCCTTGTCGTCGGTGCGCATTGCTGCGCGTCTTTCCTGCGTTCGGGCCTGCAACCGGCCGGTGCGATCAGCGGGTGATAGTGCCCAGGCGGCGGATCTTGCGTTGCATCTGGAGGATGCCATAGAGCAGCGCCTCCGCCGTCGGCGGGCAGCCGGGCACATACACGTCCACCGGCACGATCCGGTCGACCCCACGCACCACCGAGTAGCTGTAGTGGTAATAGCCACCGCCATTGGCGCAGGAGCCCATCGAGAGCACGTAGCGCGGCTCGGGCATCTGGTCGTAAACCTTGCGCAACGCGGGCGCCATCTTGTTGGTCAGCGTGCCGGCCACGATCATCAGGTCGGACTGGCGCGGCGAGGCGCGCGGCGCGGTGCCGAAACGTTCGAGGTCATAGCGCGGCATCGAGACGTGGATCATCTCGATGGCACAGCAGGCCAGCCCGAAGGTCATCCAGTGCAGCGAGCCGGTGCGCGCCCAGTTGATGACATCGGCGGTCGAGGTGACGAGAAATCCCTTGTCGGAGACTTCCTTGGCCAAAGCGCGGGTGGCGACTTCCTTGTCGGCGCCGGCGTCGTTGAGGGACGTGCTCACTCCCATTCCAGGGCTCCCTTTTTCCATTCGTAGGCGAATCCGACGGTCAGAACGGCCAAGAAGACCATCATCGACCAGAAGGCCGCCATCGAGATCTCGCCGAAGGAGACTGCCCAGGGGAACAGGAAGGCCACTTCGAGATCGAAGATGATGAACAGGATCGAGACGAGGTAGAAGCGGATGTCGAATTTCATCCGCGCGTCGTCGAAGGCGTTGAAGCCGCATTCATAGGCCGAGGTCTTCTCCGGGTCCGGTGCAGCCGGGGCCACGAGCCAGGCCGCGACGACGAAAATCACGCCGAAGATAATGGCGATGGCCAGGAAAATGAGAACGGGAAGGTATTCTCTGAGAAGTTCGTCCACGCTTGGCTCCTTGGCTGCCTGCGCATGATGTAATGCGCCGGGTGTCTCGGGCTAGTTTGCGGTTTACGCGCGCCCCTTGGCCGGGTCAACTGGCGCCTTGGCAATGGCGGACAGGTAAAGCGTCGCTCCAAGGGGGCGTTGAGCACGCCCCGGGAGGTCAGGTCGCCCCGTCTCCCTTCCAGCGCGGGCTGCGTTTCTCGAAGAAGGCGGCGATCCCCTCGGCGGCCTCCTCGCTCTCCCAGCGTCGGCCGAGCGCCGCGACGGTCTCGGCGATCACGGCATCGTCGATGGGCGGACCGAGCCTGCGCAGCAGCGCCTTGGCCTCGGCGACTGCGCCGGGCGCCACCTGGAGATAGGGCGCGACCTCCGCCTCGACGGCGGCATCGAGTTGGTCGGCGGGGACCGCGCGGGCCAGCAGCCCGAGCGACACCGCCTCCGCCGCATCGAAGAGCCGCGCCGACATGAACACCCGCCGCGCCATCGCCTCGCCCATCCGGGCCACGACGTAAGGGCCGATCGTCGCCGGAATCAGCCCCAGCCGGGTCTCGGTGAAGCCGAACCGGGCGCTGTCCGAAACGACGGCCACATCGCAGACCGAGATCAGCCCGAGCCCGCCGCCGAAAGCATTGCCCTGGACCCGGCCGATCACCGGCTTGGGGCATCTGTTCAGCACCCGCAGCATCCGGGCGAGCCGGCCGGCCTCGCGGGCTCGACCGGCGCTGTCGGTGTCCCGCTGGGCCTGCATCCAGCCGAGATCGGCGCCGGCACAGAATGAACGCCCCTCTCCGCCCAGCACGATCACCCGGACCGCCGGGTCCGCGCCAAGCCCCTCGGCGGCCTCGGTCAGCTCATCCATCATGCGTGCCGACATCGCGTTGTGCTTGTCCGCCCGCGCCAGGGTGAGCCGCGCGACGCCGCGCGCATCCACTTTCGTCTCGATCGTCTCCATTTTCGCTCCCCTTTCGTCGCACGGGGCCGGATGCCGGGCTCTCCCGTCCCCTCGGCTTGCGGCAAAGCCGCTACGCTCGGGGTTGGGCCGGGCAGCGCCTGAGGCGCTGCGGTCCCGCCTCACACCGGTCGCCCGCGCATCCCCTTCGCCATCTCCGCCGCCCTCGCCACAATGTTAGGATCGAGCCCGGTGCGATAACCGAGCGCCTCGAGACGCGCCAGAACGGCCTCGGTCGCCACGTTGCCCGCCGCGCCCGGCGCATAGGGGCAACCGCCAAGGCCGCCGACCGAGGCATCGAAGACGCGCAGGCCGCGCTCCAGCGATACCTCGATATTGGCGAGGGCCCGCCCGGCGGTGTCGTGGTAATGCCCGGCCAGCCGGTCGGCCGGCGCCTCGCCCAGCACCGCGTCGAGCATCGCGCCGATGCGTTCCGGCGTCGCCTGTCCGAGCGTATCCCCGAGCGAGACCTCGTAGACCCCGAGCGCCGCCAACCGCCGCACGACCGCCGCCACCCGGTCCGGCGCGACAGGCCCATCGAAGGGGCAGTCGGTGACGCAGGAGACATAGCCCCGCACCGGCAGGTCCGACGCCTCGGCGCCTGCGATGACCGGGCCCAGCCGGTCGAAGCTCTCGTCGATGGAGCAGTTTAGGTTGGCCCGGCTGAACCCCTCCGAGGCGCTGACGAAAACCGCCACCTCGTCCGCCCGCGCCGCGATCGCCCGCTCCAGCCCGCGCGCGTTGGGCACCAGCGCCGCGTAGGAGACGCCTGCCTTGCGCGAGATCCGAGCCAGTACCTCGTCGGAGCCCGCCATCTGCGGAACCCATTTCGGACTGACGAAGCTCGCCACCTCGATCCGCCGGAACCCCGCCTGGCTCAGCAGGTCGATCAGCGCCACCTTCTCAGCCAGGGGAATCGCACGCGCCTCGTTCTGCAAACCGTCCCGCGGCCCGACCTCAAAAACCTCCACGAACGCGTTCATCGCCGCCTCCCTCCTTCGAGCCTCCGCCGCGCGCGCGAAGCGCGCGCCACGCCCATACCCCGAGCAAGTGCGCCAGCACGCCGCCGAGGGGGCGGGAGCGCCCCGCCTCATGGCTCCCACGCGGCGTAGAAATCCTGCGCATAGAGCCGGTCCTCTCCCGGCGTCGGCAGGGCAGCCCGGAAGGCCGGCCGCGCCTCGCAGCGCCAGACCCAGTCCTGCAGGGCCTCGAACGGCTCGACCCTTGCGAAATGCCGGGCCATGTAGACTGCCTGCCCGACCGCCACGTCCGCCGCCGAGAACCCGCCGTCGAGCAGCCATTCCCGCCCGTCGAGCCGCCGCTCCAGTGCGGCGTAGCACTTGCCGAGCCGCGCCGCCTCCAGCTTCATCACCACCGGGCTGCGCATCGCATCCTCGTAGAGCGCGACATGCTGCTGGGTCAGTGCCGCCGAATGCTGGCTCACCGTCTCCGCGAAATGCAGCCAGATCAGCCAGTCCACCCGCTCCGGATCCTCGGTCGCCCGGCCCAGCCCGGCCTCGGGGAACCGTTCGCACAGGATCTCGATCATCGCGCCGCTTTCCCAGATCTTCCGCCCGTCGAGCTCCAGCGCCGGCACCCGGCCGGCAGGATTCAGCTCGAGGAAGTCGGGCGCGCGCAGATTGCGGCCGAAGGCGTGGGTGACGACCTCGAAAGGGCAGCCGATCTCGTGCAGCAGCCACAGCACCCGCATCGAGCGCGTCTCCGGGCAATGGTGCAGGCGGATCATTTCGTCCCCTCCCCGTCCTCGTCGGCCAGCCGGATCAGCGGCGCATGGGCGGCGACCTGTGTGCCCGGCCCGGCCAACACCTCGGCCACCACGCCGTCGCGCGCCGCCAGCAGCGCATGTTCCATCTTCATCGCCTCCAGCACCGCCAGCCGGTCGCCGGCCCGGACCGCCTGCCCCGGCACGACCAGCACCTCGCGCAGCAGCCCCGGCATCGGCGCCTCCACCAGGTTGCCGGCCGGCCCCGCGTCTCCCTGCTGCGCCAGCGGATCGGGGATCGCGAATTCCCAGGGCTGCCCGGCAAAGACCACCACCGCCCCGTCCAGCAGCCGCGCCGGGCCGGGTTCGCGGGCCTCGCCGATCACCCAGCCGCCGGTCCGCCGGCGACAGCGCAGGACCTCCCCATCGAGGGTCGCATCCACCACGCCACCGCCACGGCAGGCGAGGTGCACCACCTGCGTCTCCCCGGAGCGCTCGAGGACGACGCGGCGCTCCAGCGGCGCCCAGAGCGTGAAGCCCTCCAGCGCCTCCGCCCCGTCGTCGAGTCCGGCCGCCGCCAGCGCCGCGCGCAGCACCACGGCGGCGGGCGGCTCCTCCGGCCCGACGAGATGCGCCAGATCCCGCTCGATCAGCCCGGTATCCACGTCTCCCGCGGCGAAACCGGCGTGGCGCGAGAGGGCCTCGAGGAAGGCGATGTTGGTCACGGTGCCGCCGACCTCGGTCTCCGCCAGGGCACGGGTCAGCCGCGCCAGCGCCACCGACCGGGACGGCCCATGCGTCACCACCTTGGCGATCATCGGATCGTACCAGGGGCTGATCTCGTCCCCCTCGCGCACGCCGCTGTCGCTGCGCGCCCCGGGGCTGAACCGGAGGTGCCGCAGGATGCCGGTTGCCGGAAGGAAGCCCGCCGGCACGTCCTCGGCATAGAGCCGCGCCTCGAAGGCATGGCCCGCGAGGCGGATCTCCTCCTGCGCCAGCGGCAAAGGCTCGCCCGAGGCCACGCGGAGCTGCCATTCCACCAGGTCGAGCCCGGTCACCGCCTCGGTCACCGGATGCTCGACCTGGAGGCGCGTGTTCATCTCCATGAACCAGAACCCGTCCGGCCGCGGCGGCCCGCTGCCGTCGACGATGAACTCCACCGTCCCCGCGCCGACATAGCCGATCGCCTGCGCCGCCCGCACGGCCGCCGCTCCCATCGCTTGCCGAGTCTCGAGCGTCATCCCCGGCGCCGGGGCCTCCTCGATCACCTTCTGGTGCCGACGCTGCAGCGAGCAATCCCGCTCGAACAGGTGGACCGCGCCGCCGTGACGGTCCCCGAAGACCTGCACCTCGATGTGCCGCGGCCGCAGGACGTATTTCTCGATCAGCACCGCCGCATTGCCGAACGCCGTCCGCGCCTCGGCCTGCGCGGACGCCAGGGCGGCCGCGAAATCCTCCGGCCGGTCGACCTTGCGCATCCCCTTGCCACCGCCGCCGGCCACCGCCTTGATCAGCACCGGGTAGCCGATCCGCTCCGCCTCCCCGGCCAGCAGATCGGGGGCCTGCTCGCTGCCGTGATAGCCCGGCACGACCGGCACACCGGCCTCCGCCATCAGCCGCTTGGCCGCATCCTTCAGCCCCATCGCCCGGATCGCCGCGGCGGGCGGCCCGACGAAGATCAGCCCGGCCGCCTCCACCGCCTCGACGAAATCCGGGTTCTCGGACAGGAACCCGTAGCCCGGATGGATCGCCTCCGCTCCCGTCGACCGCGCCGCCGCGATCACCGCCGCCCCGTCGAGATAGCTCTCGGCCGGCGCCGCCCCGCCGATATGAACGGCCTCGTCCGCCATCTCCACGTGCAGCGCGCCCGCGTCTGCGTCGGAATAGACGGCCACCGTCGAGATCCCCATCCCCTGCGCGGTCCGGATCACCCGACAGGCGATCTCGCCGCGGTTCGCAATCAGCAGCTTGCGGATCATCTCGCCTCCCGCCGGGCGATAAAACCCGGCCTCCCCTTCTTCTGTCCCGAAATATCCCGGGGAGCGCGAGGGGCTGGCCCCTCGCTCCCGCCACCGGCCACGCTCACATCCGGAACACGCCGAAGCGTGTCTCCTCCACCGGCGCATTCAACGCCGCGCGCAGCGAAAGCCCCAGAACCTCGCGGCTCTTGCGCGGGTCGATCACCCCGTCGTCCCAAAGCCGGGCGCTGGCATAGAGCGGGTGGGCCTGGCGCTCGAACATCTCCTCGGTGGGCCGTCGGAACGCGGCCTCCTCTTCGGCCGACCACGCCCCGCCCGATTTCTCTATCGCCGCGCGCCGGACCTGGGCCAGGACCCCGGCCGCCTGCGCGCCGCCCATCACCGAGATCCGGCTGTTCGGCCATGTCCAGAGGAACCGGGGCTGGTAGGCCCGCCCCGCCATCCCGTAATTCCCGGCCCCGAAGGAGCCCCCGACAAGCAGGGTGATCTTGGGCACCGAGGTCGTCGCCACCGCCGTCACCATCTTGGCGCCATGCCGCGCGATCCCCTCGTTCTCGTATTTCCGCCCCACCATGAAGCCGGTGATGTTCTGCAGGAAGACCAGCGGAACGCGGCGCTGCGAGCAGAGCTCGACGAAATGCGCGCCCTTCTGCGCGGCCTCGGAGAACAGCACGCCGTTGTTGGCGACGATGCCCACGGGGCAGCCGTGGACATGGGCGAAGCCGGTCACCAGCGTCTCGCCGAACCGCGCCTTGAACTCGTCGAAGCGCGAACCGTCGACGAGACGGGCGATCACCTCGCGGATGTCGTAGGGGGTGCGCAGGTCGGCCGGCACCACCCCGAGGATCTCTTCGGGGTCATGGGCCGGCGGCTCCGGGCTTGCCCAGTTGGCAGAGACGTCCGGGGCCGGCCCGAGCGAGCCCACCGCCCGGCGCGCCAGCGCCAGCGCATGGGCGTCGTCTTCGGCGAGGTAGTCGGCCACGCCGGAGAGCCGCGTGTGCACGTCCCCGCCTCCGAGGTCCTCGGCGCTCACCACCTCGCCCGTCGCCGCCTTCACCAGCGGCGGACCGGCGAGGAAGATCGTCCCCTGATCGCGCACGATGATCGTGACATCCGACATTGCCGGCACATAGGCGCCGCCCGCCGTGCAGGAGCCCATCACGACCGCGATCTGGGCAATCCCTTGCGCCGACATCCGCGCCTGGTTGTAGAAGATCCGGCCGAAATGGTCGCGGTCGGGAAAGACCTCGTCCTGCATCGGCAGGTTCGCGCCCCCGGAATCCACCAGGTAGACGCAGGGCAGATGGCATTCGGCGGCGATCTCCTGCGCGCGCAGGTGCTTCTTGACCGTCATCGGGTAATAGGTGCCGCCCTTCACGGTGGCGTCGTTGCACACCACCATGACCTCGCGTCCCATGACCCGGCCGATCCCGGCCACGACACCGGCACAAGGCGCCGCGCCGTCGTACATGCCATGCGCCGCCGTGGCGCCGATCTCCAGAAACGGCGCGCCGGGGTCGAGCAGGTTGGCCACCCGCTCGCGCGGCAGCATCTTGCCCCGCGCGAGGTGCCTCTTCCGGGCGCCGGCGCCGCCGCCGGACGCGGCGACTGCGGCGGCCTCGGCGACCTGCTCCAGCGCGGCGAGATGGGCGGCACGATTGGCGGAGTAACCCTCCCCGCTGGTGAGCACCGACGAGCGCAGACGCATCAATAGCCTCCCCGAACGGCGGTATGCGCCTGGCCGGCGCAAAGCGGGGCCAGGCGACATGCGGCACGGTGCGGCCGCGCGAAGTGGAACGAATATCCTCGCATCATGCCTCTCCGGCCCCGCCGAGGCTCCGGTCCTCCAGCAGCCGCCGCTCCATCAGCCACCGCATCCGGTAGCCATAGCGCGCGGCCCGGCTCACATCGGTCTGGAAGCTCGCGTTGACCACCGCAGCCACCGCGCCGCCGACAATCGGCACCACCTGTCCGGCCTTGCGGCTGGCGAGGGTGACGCCAAGCTGCCGGGCGATCCGCTCGATGACCTTCTCGGACACCCAGCCGCCGCCCTTCTCCAGCACCATCCGCCCCTCGGGGCTGGCGAGGAAGGCCGCCATGTCTGAAAGCGCCGCCAGCGTCTCGCCGCGCCCCTTGTTCGCCGTCTCCGTCGCGACCTGGAGCACCATCAGCCGATAGGCCCGCTCCTCGTCGCTGTCGCCGTTGAAGCCGTAGGCCGCCCCCGTCGCCCGCACGTTGCGGGCCGCCATGGCGATCGTTGCCGGGATGTCGGCGGTCATGCCGACCGCGCCGAACCAGCCCGCCGCCCCGCCCGAGGCGGCGTTGGAACTTGCCGCCCAGGCCTGCACCCGCCGCGCCGCCGCCTCGCAGGCGGCCAGATCCTCCACCGAGTGGCGGGTCATCTCGGCCGGAACGGTGTAGCCCACCATCCGGTCGGCGATCCGCAGGCCCTGCTGCACCAGCCGCGGCGGCACCATCCGGGCCACCAGCCCGCCCACGGGCGCGGTGAACCGCTCCGCCCCCCGGCCCATGCGGGTCGGCTTGCGTTCCTCGAAGGCGCGCTGGCGCTCGAGCGCCTCGCGCAGGATGTCGGCCGCTAGGTGTAGGCGACGCTCGTTCGGCGGGGTCATGGTCTGGCTCCTTCGGCCGCGATGCGGCGCAGCTCGCGCCGGATAATCTTTCCGCTGATGGTCATCGGCAGGCTCTCCACGAAATGCAGGATACGCGGATATTCATGCGCGGCGAGCCGCGTCTTCACATGCGCCTGAAGGGCGGCGCGGGTCTCGGCGTCAGGCGCGTGGCCCGGGCGCAGGATCACGAAGGCGGTCACCGCCTCGGTGCGCTCCGGATCCGGCGTTCCGACCACGCCGCAACTCGCCACGGCGGGATGGGTCAGCAGGCAATCCTCGACCTCGCCGGGCCCGATCCGGTAGCCCGAGGAGGTGATCACGTCGTCGTCGCGCCCCTTGAACCGCAGGAAAGCGCCCTCGCGGATGCCCCTGTCGCCGGTCAGCATCCAGTCGCCGCGAAACTTGGCTGCGGTCGCCTCCGGGTTGCGCCAGTATTCCAGCATCATCGACGCCGATCCCCGCCGCACGGCGATCTCGCCCTCGCCTCCGGTGGGCGCTCCGTCCGGCCCGATGACGTCGACCGTGTGCCCCGGCACCGGCTGCCCCATCGCGCCCGGCACCGGATCGAACAGCGCGCCGCAGGCGCTGACGATCATGTTGCACTCGGTCTGGCCGTAGAATTCGTTGATCGTGAGACCAAAGGCCCGCCGGCCCCAGTCGAGCATCTCCGCCCCCAGCGGCTCTCCCCCCGAGGCGACCGACCGCAGCCCCGGGATCGACACGTCCGCCGCCTTGAGCGCCCGCAGCGCCGTGGGCGGGAAGAAGACATTGCGCACCCCGGTCTGCGCCACGATCCGCGCGCACTCTTCGGCCGTGAAGCGCGGCAGCCGCGCCGCGACGACCGGCACACCATGCCAGAGACCGGGCATCAGCACGTCGAACAGCCCGCCGATCCAGGCCCAGTCGGCCGGCGTCCAGAGCACGTCGCCCGGCTGCGGCAGCAGGTCGTGCGACAACTCTACCCCCGGCAGGTGGCCGCGCAGCACCCTGTGGGCATGCAGCGCGCCCTTCGGGTTTCCGGTCGTCCCCGAGGTGTAGATCATCACCGCGGAGTCTTCCGCCCCGGTGTCGGCGGTGGCGAAAGGCGGGCCGTCGAGCGCGAGCCCCTCCGGCGTGACGAGCGCCACATCCGCCCCCAGCGCCAGCGCGAGATCTCCCCCGAGCCGCTCCGCGCCCCCCGCATCCGTCACGATCGCCCGCGCCTCGGCGTAGCCCAGCCGCATCGCCAGCGCCTCCGGTCCAAACAGCGTGAAGAGCGGGATCGAGATCGCGCCGATCTTCCAAACAGCGACATGCGCCGCCGCCGTCCAGGGCGTCTGGCTAAGAAACACGCCGACCCTGTCGCCCGGGCCAATCCCGGACTCGACCAACCGATGCGCCAAGGCATCCGCCATCGCCCGAAGGTCCCCGAATGTCGTCCGGCGCAGGCCGCCGTCAGAGAGCGGCTCGATCAGCGCCACCCGCTCAGGCTCCGCTTCGGCCCAGCGGTCGCAGACCTCCCGGGCCAAGTTGAGCCGCTCCGGGATCTGCCAACCGTCCCCAGCAGCCAGCGATCGGTATGTCGGTTCCGACATCATCGGGCACTCGCGGGCGCAGCCCGCGCCGCTGCGCCAGGCGCAGCGGCTACCGCGCGAGGATGTCCCGTCCCGCGCAAATCCCCCCGCCACGGGCCCGACGCCGGTTCCGATGCAGCGGCATATTCGCAATCCCGCCCAAGTCTCACAGGTTCGGATCCTCCTTGATCACGCGCATTTTCATGCGCGGTAGGTGACTTGCGGCGAGTTGGTTTCCAACAGATTGCCGAGGATCGACGTCCCGCCGGCCAACTCCGCGTCGAACGCCTTCCGAAGCATCTGTGTCGGGAACTCCGTACGCGGCAGGCTTGGCGCTCCCGCCCGGAATGGTCCCTCGCTTTCCACCACTCACCCCATCGCTGTCATCATCTCGCGCCCGATCAGCATCCTCCGGATCTCCGAGGTTCCGGCGCCGATCTCCATCAGCTTGGCATCCCGGAACAACCGGCTCACTGGCGCGTCGTTCATGAACCCCGCCCCGCCCATCGCCTGCACCGCCTGATGGGCCTGCGTCATCGCGGCCTCGGAGGAATAGAGCACGCAGGCGGCTGCATCGGCACGCGTGACCTCGCCCCGGTCACAGGCCTTGGCGACCTCGTAGACATAGGCACGCGCCGTGTTCATTGCAGCATACATGTCGGCGATCTTGGCCTGCATAAGCTGGAAGCTCCCGATCGGCCGGCCGAACTGCTTGCGGTCCTTCATGTAGGGCATGATCTCGTCGAGGCAGGCCGCGATGATGCCGGTGCCGATGCCGGCCAGCACCACGCGTTCGTAGTCGAGCCCCGACATCAGCACGCGCACGCCCTTGCCCTCCTCGCCCAGCACGTTCTCGAACGGCACCTCCACGTCCTGGAACACCAGCTCCGCCGTGTTCGAGCCGCGCATCCCGAGCTTGTCGAAATGCTTGCTGGTGGAGAACCCCTTCATGGTCTTCTCGACAATGAAGGCGGTGATGCCGCGACTGCCGGCGTCCGGGTCCGTCTTGGCGTAGACGACCAGCGTGTCGGCATCGGGCCCGTTGGTGATCCAGTATTTGGTGCCGTTCAGCAGGTAGTGGCCGTTGCGCTTCTCGGCGCGCAGCTTCATCGACACCACGTCCGAACCCGCGCCGGCTTCGGACATCGCAAGCGCGCCCACGTGCTCGCCCGAGATCAATTTCGGCAGGTATGTCCGCTTCTGGTCTTCGGTGCCGTTCAGCTTGATCTGGTTGACGCAGAGGTTGGAATGCGCGCCGTAGCTGAGCGACACCGAGGCCGAGGCGCGCGCGATCTCCTCAACGGCGATGGTATGGGAAAGATAGGACATGCCAGCCCCGCCGTATTCCTCCGGCACCGTGATTCCGAGCAACCCTAGATCGCCCATCTCGCGCCAGAGCTCGGCCGGGAATTCGTTGCCCGCATCGATCTCGGCGGCCATCGGCTTGACCCGCTCCTGCGCCCAGCGATGCACCATGTCACGCAGCGCCGCGGCCTCCTCGCCGATGTCGAAGCTCATCGTCGCGTTGAACATCGCCACAGGGCCTCCCCTCCCCGTTATTGAACGACTGTTCAAATATTAGACACGAGTCGCGTCAGCGGTCAATCGGGCTGATGCGGTCGGTACGTGGCGACCGCGCCTTAACCCGTGCGGGTCCAATATCCACAAATTGAATGAATGCCACAGAAATGCCCCCATTTCGGGCAAGCCTCGACAGGATGGTCTTGGGGGCGGACCTGGTGCGAAGGGAGAGTGCCATGAAACTTCTCAAGTTGACGCTGGTCGCGGGCCTCGTCCTGACCTTGCCGGTCGCCCTCGGGGGGCAGGCATATGTCGACTTTGGCGACCACGGGGCCGCCTATGCGAAAAATGGTGACAAAGGGGACAAGGGCGACAAGGGCGACCGGGGTGAAAAGGGGAACAACGGCCGGGGATCGGACAAGAGCAAGTCCGGCAAGGACAAGTCCGACAAGACGTCTCGCGGATCGAAGGGCGCATCGGGCAAATCCGACCGTTCCGGCGCATCGAAATCCCAGAAGGGCAACAACCCCTTCGCGAAGCTGAAAGAGACGTTCAGCAAGGGATCATCCGGAACGTCGAAGTCCAAGGCTCCCGTGAAAACGGCGAAGAGCCCTTCGCTCAAGACGTCCGGGAAACCGTCGCCGACGCTTGTCACCCATTCCCCGAAACCGGAGAAACGGCCGAGATTCTCGCCGGAGAAAGCAGTCGCCGGCGGCGCGCTGACCTCGCAGCTCAAAAGCCTGAACTCTCTCAACCGCAACATCAACGGCCTGATGAACAGCTCCGATCCGAAGATGGCGCCGTTCCGGGATTTTGTGATGGCGAGTGCCGCCAGCGAGGCCGCGAAAGAGGCGCTGGAGAAAGCGCAGCGCAGCCTCGTCGAGACCCGGACCGCCTATGACCGAATTGCCGCTGACCTTGCCCTCCCCGAAGATCCCGACGCCGCGTTGACGGATCTGGATCAGCGGCTACGCGACCACGCGGCACTCGAGCCCGAGGAACCGGTAAAAACGCCAGAGAATGCAGACACCTACGATGATCTGCTTCAGGAATGGGAAACCGCGCACAAGGCCTGGGAGGAAGACGGAGCCGCACTGACCGAGGCCCGCGACACCGCCGAAGCCCTGTCCCGCGAGACCGACGCGGTGGCCGGGGCCGAGAAGGTCGCGGAAGAGGCGGCCGAGGCCGTCTCCAAGGAGGTGATGCGCCAGGCCATGGTCGACTCGCTGAATGCCACCGGCAACGGCCCGGTCACCGAAGAAGACGTCACGCCGGAGATGGAGGATTGGGTGGCCGCACAGCTTGGCGTCGGAAAGGCGGACGGGCTGATCGACGACTACATCGCGCGCCAGCCGGACGAGATGTCGGAGACGGACACGCCAGAGACCACGGAAACGGAGGACAGCGTGGAGACCGAGGCTCCGGAGGCAGAGCCCGAGGAAAAGGCGGAGGATGAATCGACCACAGCCTCCGACGAGGACGGCGAAACGCCGGAGATCCTCGCGGCCTCGGCAACCCAGTGACGCCCCGCAGGGCAAGATCTTAACGCTGGCGGTTCCATCCGCCAGCGTTCCCCGTTTCTGGGAGCCCGCCTATTCCACTGTGACCGACTTCGCCAGGTTCCTCGGCTGGTCCACATCCGTGCCCTTGGCGATGGCCGCGTGGTAGGCAAGGAGCTGCGCCGGCAGTGCATAGAGGATCGGGGCGAGAAGCGGGTCGACCTCCGGCATGAGGATCGTCTTCCAGCAGCCGTCGCCGGCCGCCCGCGCGCCCTTCACATCGGTGATCAGCAGGACCTTGCCACCCCGCGCCATCACCTCCTGCATGTTCGACACCGTCTTGTCGAAGAGGTGGTCGGAGGGCGCCATGACGATTACCGGCACCGTCTTGTCGACCAGTGCGATCGGCCCGTGCTTGAGTTCGCCCGACGCATAACCTTCGGCATGTATGTAGCTGATTTCCTTCAACTTGAGCGCACCCTCCATCGCCAGCGGGAACATCGCACCGCGGCCAAGGAACAGAACGTCGCGCGCCTCGGAAACGGACTTGGCAACGGCGGCGATCTCGTCCGAGCTGGCCATGGCGATGTTCATCAGACCGGGGATCTGCCGCAGCGCCGCGATCCGCGCCTCCAGTTCCTCGGCATCGAGGCGCCCGCGGTCATGGGCGGCCATGAGCGCCAGCAGGAACAGCACGGTGAGCTGGCAGGTGAAGGCCTTGGTCGAGGCCACGCCGATCTCGGCGCCCGCCCGGATCGGCAGGACCAGATCGCTTTCGCGGGCGATCGAGCTTTCGGAAACGTTGACCACCGAGACGACACGCGCGGCCTTGCCCTCGCAGTAGCGCAGCGCCGCGAGCGTGTCCGCGGTTTCGCCCGACTGGCTGACGAACAGCGCCAGGGTCCGGGGCGGGATCGGCGGCTCGCGGTAGCGGAACTCGCTGGCTATATCCACCTCGACCGAGATCCCGGCCAGAGATTCGAACCAGTATTTCGCAACCACGCAGGCGTAGTTGGCGGTGCCGCAGGCGACCATCACCATCCTGTCGAACTCGGTGAAATCGAGCCCCGGCGCCGGCATCTCCATTCCCTCGCCGCGCAGGTAATGCGACAGCGCATCGCCGAGCACGATCGGCTGCTCGGCGATCTCCTTGGCCATGAAGTGCCTGTGCCCGCCCTTTTCGACCTGGCTGAGGTCGATGTTCACCGTCTTGACCGGACGGTTGACCAGCGTGCCTGCGGCATCCCGGATCTCGACCGAGTTCCGGGTCAGGCAGGCCCAATCGCCCTCCTCGAGATAGGTGATGCGGTTGGTCATCGGCGCCAGCGCCATGGCATCGGAGCCGACGAAGACCTCGCCGTCACCGTGGCCGATGGCCAGCGGCGATCCCTTGCGGGCGACGATCATCAGATCGTCCTGCCCGTCAAAGAGCAGCGCCAGCGCGAACGCCCCCTCGAGCCGGGCGATCGCGGCCGCCGCCGCGTCCCGGTGGTTCATGCCCTTCGCTAGCATGTACCGGATCAGAAGCGCGATGGTTTCCGTGTCCGTCTCGGTCTCGAAATGCAGTCCGGCGTCGGCCAGTTCGGCCCTGAGTTCGCGGAAATTCTCGATGATGCCGTTGTGGACGACTGCCACAGGCCCTGCGCGATGCGGGTGGGCGTTGGCGACGCTCGGCGCACCGTGGGTGGCCCAGCGCGTGTGGCCGATACCGGCCTTGCCAGCCAGCGGTTCGTGCACCAGCAGATCCGAGAGGTTCACGAGCTTGCCCACGGCGCGGCGGCGGTCGAGCACGCCATCATTGACCGTCGCGATTCCTGCGCTGTCGTAACCGCGGTACTCCAGCCGTTTCAGCGCCTCGACCAGCAGGGGCGCCGCTTCGTGCCGCCCCAGAACTCCGACGATCCCGCACATCAGCTCTTGCCCTCGCTCTGATTCCGTTTGGCGTCCCGCAACCGTTCCATCAGCTTGCGGGCAAGATCTGGCTTGTTCTCCTGCCGCGCCCGCCCAAGCGCGAGCGCGTCGGCCGGAACGTCGGAGGTGATTACCGATCCCGAGGCCGTCATCGCCCCGTCTCCGATCTTGACCGGTGCCACCAGCATGGTGTCCGAGCCGATGAAAGCCCCTGCCCCGATTTCGGTATAATGCTTGAAAACCCCGTCGTAATTGCAGGTCACGGTGCCGGCGCCGACATTCGTTCCCGCACCTATGGAGGCGTCGCCGATATAAGTGAGGTGGTTCACCTTGGCGCCGGCGTCGAGGATCCCGTTCTTGATCTCGACGAAATTGCCGACCTTGACGTCCTCCGCCAGTTCGGTCCCCGGGCGCAGCCGCGCATAGGGGCCCACCACGGCGCCACGCGACACATGGCATCCTTCAAGGTGGCTGAAGGCGCGGATGCGAGCGCCTGTCTCGATAGTGACACCGGGGCCGAAGACCACGTTGGGCTCGACCAGCGCATCGCGGCCAATCACGGTGTCAAAAGCGAACCAGACCGTGTCGGGCGCCTGCAGCGTCACGCCCTCCCCCATCGCCTGAGCCCGTGCGCGGCTCTGAAACACCGCCTCGGCTGCGGCGAGATCGGCCCGGGAGTTGACGCCGAGGGTCTCCTGCTCCTCGCAGGCCACCGCCGTCGCCGACAGCCCCCGGCTCCGTGCGATCTCGACGATATCGGTGAGGTAGTATTCGCCCGACGCGTTATCGTTGCCAACGGCCTCGATCAGGTCGAACAACGTTGCGGCATCTACGCAGATCACGCCGGAATTGCAGAGCGTTATGGCGCGTTCCTCGTCCGTCGCGTCCTTGAACTCGACAATCCGTTCCAGCGCGTCGCCATTCATCACCAGCCGCCCGTAGCGGCCGGGATCGGCGGCCTCGAAGCCGAGCACGACGACCGCGTGGTCGGCCCGCGCCTCGACCATCCGTTCCAGGGTCTCCGGCCGCACGAAGGGCGTATCGCCGTAGAGCACGATCACGTCGCCCTCCGCGCCCTCGAGCGCGGTGCGCGCCTGGGCGACAGCATGGGCGGTGCCGAGCCGCTCGGTCTGTTCGGCGAGCAGGACCTGGGGATCGAAATCCTGCGCGGCCGCGGCGACATCTTCGGCGCCATTGCCGGTGACTACGACCACCCGGTCGGGCTGCAGGGTCGCGCCAGCCTGCATCGCATGGTGCAGGAGCGGCGCGCCGGCGACCTCGTGCAGGACTTTCGGAAGGTCGGATTGCATCCGGGTGCCCTGGCCTGCCGCCAGGATGACGAGGTTTGTCGGCATCGCAAATCTCTTTTCTTCAACCGGCTTCCGTAATACGCGAGGCCGGGCGCGCCGCAAGGGGCTTCCCGGTCAAATGCGGTGACACTCTGAAACATGGCTCGGCGGCGGCCCGCCGAAGCGGCCTGGAGGGCACGGATGCGCACGGTGATCTTCGATCTGGACGGAACGCTCGCGGACACCAGCGGCGACCTCATCGCCGCGGCGAACCGGTGCTTCGAGAACCGCGGCCTCGGCGCGCCGCTCGATCCCCGGGCCGACGCCGCCACCGCCTTTCGCGGCGGGCGCGCCATGCTGCGGCTGGGGTTCGAACGGCTGCAGGCAGCGGACACCGAAACCCAGGTCGACCGGGAATATCCCGCCCTTCTCGCCCATTACGGCGCCGCAATCGACGTGCACACGCGCCTCTACCCGGGCGCGATGGAGGCTGTGGAAGCGCTGACCGGGCGTGGCGTGGCCGTGGGGATCTGCACCAACAAGCCCGAGGGCCTGGCCGAGATCCTGCTGCAGCGGCTCGGCGTGCGTGGGGCCTTTGCCTCGCTGATCGGCGCAGACACGCTGCCGGTGCGCAAGCCCGACCCCGCCCCCTATCGCGCGGCGGTGACGCAGGCCGGCGGCGCGGTCGAACGCTCGCTGCTGGTGGGCGACACGGTTACCGACCGGGAGACGGCACGCGCAACCGGCGTTCCTTGCGTGCTGGTGACCTTCGGCCCCGAAGGCCGCGCCGTCGCCGGCATGGAACCCGAGGCGCTGCTCGACCATTTCGACGAGTTGCCGGCACTGGTCGACCGACTGCTCGGCTGACACGGTCCGCGCCAGAGCCTTGGCGAGGTGGAACGCCTAACCTGCTAGCGCCTTTGCAAGACGCGGGAGGCGAGCCTTCTTGAGCAGCGGCCGCATCTCGTGCGGAACGTCGTCCATCTGCCGTGCCTGGCGCAGCACCTGTTCCGCCGCGCGGGCAACCTTTTCGGGGTGATCCTGCCAGAGCCGGTGAAGAAAGCCGTCCGGGTCGGCGCGGTCCAACCCTTCCTCGGAGAGGATATTCCGCGGAAAGTCGCGGATATTCAGGGTCAGGATCAGGTCGGCCGAGCCGGCCACGGCGGCGGCAAGGACATGGATATCGTTCTCGTCGGGCAGCCAGAGCCGCGCAAGATCACCGTCGCGCGGCTGCACGCTGGCTTTGGGCCAGGCCGCGCGGACGAGTGCGATCTCGCCCCGTGCCTGCGCCTCGTCGAGCGGGCCACGGCGGGCGGCGGCGCGGGCCCATTCCTCCAGCAGGCGGTCCGACCAGAGCGGTTCGAACAGCCCCTGCCCAGCGACGCCCAGCACCACCTCCCGCATCACGGTCGGATAGAGCACGCAGGCGTCGATCAGCACCCGCATCAGGGCACGAGCCGGAAGAACAGCGCCTTGAGATAGCCGCTCTCGCCGAGTTGCGGCAGCATCGGGTGGTCCGGGCCGGCGAAACCGGTGTGCAGCAGTTGCGCGCGCCGGCCGCCACGGCCGATGCCGCGAGCCGAAGCGTTGCGGAACTTCGAAAGATCGGCGGCGTGCGAGCAGGAACAGAGCCCCAGGTAGCCTCCCGGCGCCACCAGTGGTGCTGCGAGCCGCGCCACGCGCTCGTAGGCGCGCAGGCCCGCCTCGAGCGCCTGTCGGCTGGGCGCAAAGGCCGGCGGGTCGCAGACCACGAGATCGAAGGTCTGCCCCTCCTCGGCCAGCGCCTCCATCGCCGCGAAGGCATCGCCCTTGCGGGTCTCGAACCGGTCCGCGACGCCGGCCGCCGCAGCCCCGGCCTCGGCCAGCTCCAGCGCCGCGGCTGACCCGTCGACGCTGAGCGCCGATGCCGCGCCGGCCGCCAGAGCCGCGAGGCCGAAGCCTCCCACATGGGAAAACACGTCGAGCACGCGCCCGCCTCCCGCCAGTCGCGCGGCGAAGGCGTGGTTCGGGCGCTGGTCGTAGAACAGGCCGGTCTTCTGACCGCCCATCAGGTCGGCCATATAGGTCGCGCCGTTCATCGGCACCTGCACCGGGCCATCCAGCGCACCTTCGAGCAGCAGAGTCTCCTCCGGCAGCCCTTCCAGCCCGCGGGCACGGCCGGTGCCGTTTTTGACCAGCACCGAGACGCCGGTGACGGCCTTCAGCGCCGCCGCGATCTCGGCGAGCCGCAACTCCGCCCAGGCGGCGTTGGGTTGGATCACCGCCGCGTCGCCGAAGCGGTCGATGACCACGCCGGGAAGACCATCGGCCTCCGCATGGATCAGCCGGTAGAACGGCGCATCGAAGAGCCGTTCGCGCATCGCAAGCGCCCGCGCGATCCGCTCCTCGAACCAGGCGGCATCGATGGACGCCTCCGGATCGCGGTCGAGCATGCGGGCGATGATCTTGGACCGGCCGTTCAGCGCCACGAGGCCAAGCGGCCGCCGCTCGGCATCCTCCAGCAGGGCGATGGTGCCGGCGTCGAGCGCCCGCGTCCGCCGATCGACGACGAGTTCGTCGGCATAGACCCAGGGGAATCCGTGCCGCAGCGCGCGGGCATCGCCCTTGGGGCGCAGACGGACGGTGGGGAGAGGCAGATCTGTTGTCATGCGCGCGGTCTATCCGCTCGCGGCGGCTTGCGAAAGCCCGCCAGTGCGCGAGGGGCGCAGTTCGTCTACACTATGCGGGCCGCCTGTGCCTCGCGCCCTCGCGCGCGGCACAGGCGGCGCATTTGCCGCGATCTTCCCGGTTGGGGAAGGATTTGATCCGTTAGCGCTAACCTGCTAAGTCACCGGCATCAGCAAGGGAGAGAGTTCCATGGACCTCAACGCCACGGTCGCCCGCGTCACCGAACGCATCCGCGAGCGCAGCCATGACAGCCGCCACGCCTATCTGGAACAGATGCAGAAGGCGGCAGAGGCCGGTCCGGCCCGGGCGCATCTGACCTGTGGCAACCAGGCCCATGCCTATGCGGCGATGGGCGAGGACAAGGCGGCACTGGCAGAGGGACGCGCGCCGAATATCGGGATCGTCACCGCCTACAACGACATGCTCTCCGCGCACCAGCCATTCGAACGCTACCCCGACCTGATCCGCCGCGCGGCCCGCGAGGCCGGTGCCACGGCCCAGGTCGCAGGCGGCGTGCCGGCGATGTGCGACGGCGTCACCCAGGGCCAGACCGGGATGGAGCTGTCGCTGTTCTCGCGCGACGTGATCGCCATGGCCTCGGCTGTCGCGCTCAGCCACAACACCTTCGATTCCGCGCTCTTCCTCGGCGTCTGCGACAAGATCGTGCCGGGACTGGTGATGGCGGCGGCGAGTTTCTCGCACCTGCCGGCGGTGTTCCTGCCCGCAGGCCCCATGACGAGTGGCCTGCCGAACGACGAGAAGGCCCGCGTCCGCCAGCAATTCGCCACCGGCGAGGTCGGCCGCGACAAGCTGATGGAAGCCGAGATGGCCTCCTACCACGGCCCCGGCACCTGCACCTTCTACGGCACCGCGAACACCAACCAGATGCTGATGGAGTTCATGGGCCTGCACCTGCCCGGCGCCAGCTTCGTCACTCCGAACACGCCGCTGCGCGAGGCGCTGACCGTCGCAGGCGCCAAGCGCGCAGCCGAGATCACCGCGCTCGGCAACGAATATACGCCGGCCGGCGAAGTGCTCGACGAGCGCGCCTTCGTCAACGGCATGGTCGGGCTGATGGCCACCGGCGGGTCCACCAACCTGATCCTGCACCTGCCGGCGATGGCGCGGGCGGCAGGCATCCGGCTCGGGCTGGAAGACTTCGCGGATCTCTCCGACGTGGTCCCGCTGCTGGCCAAGGTCTATCCCAACGGCCTCGCGGACGTGAACCATTTCCACGCGGCGGGCGGGCTCGGTTTCATGATAGGCGAGCTGCTCAAGGCCGGGCTGCTGCACCCCGACACCCGCACCGTGGCCGGCGACGGGCTCGAACGTTACACCCGCGAGCCGAAGCTCCAGAACGGCGAACTGGTCTGGGTGGAAGGCGCCGGCGAGACCCTCAACGACAAGATCCTGCGCCCCGCCGCCAGCCCGTTCCAGCCCACGGGAGGCCTGAAACAGCTCAAGGGCTCGCTGGGCCACGGGGTGATGAAGGTCTCGGCTGTCGCGCCCGAGCGGCACGTGATCGAGGCCCGCGCTCGCGTTTTCCACGACCAGGAGGCGGTCAAGACCGCCTTCAAGGCCGGCGAGTTCACCGAGGACACCGTCGTCGTCGTCCGCTTCCAGGGCCCCGGCGCCAACGGGATGCCGGAACTGCACAGCCTGACCCCGACCCTTGCCGTCCTGCAGGATCGCGGCCTCAAGGTGGCGCTGGTCACCGACGGGCGGATGTCCGGCGCTTCGGGCAAGGTGCCGGCGGCGATCCACGTCACACCCGAGGCCGCCTCCGGCGGTCCGATCGCCCGACTGCGGGACGGCGACTTGGTCCGCGTCGATGCGGTCGCGGGCACGCTGGACGTTCTCGAAGACGGTTTTGCCGAGCGCGCGCCCGTCCAGGCAGACCTCTCGGCCAATACCCACGGCCTCGGACGCGACCTTTTCGAGACCTTCCGCCGCAATGCCGGCCCCGCCACGGAAGGCGCCTGCGCCGTGCTCTGACCCGTGGCGCGGCAATAGTGCACTTGACTGATATGCTAGCTCAGGGTCTTTCTGCGCGCGTCAGGGTATTTTTGCCAAAGAGACGGAACAGAGGTCCTGCGCGGACAATGATGGGGGGAGCAGACCGGCGGTGGCCGGCCTGTCTTCTTGGCTGAAATACCCAACCCGGCGCCGCGCTGACACGTGCCGTCCGGCCAATCAGAGGAACAGAGAATGACACCACAGGAAGCCAGCCTGAAGACCGCCGAGATCTGCCGCCTGGCGCCGGTCGTCCCCGTCCTGGTGATCGACGACGTCGCCAGCGCCCGGCCGCTCGCCGAGGCGCTCGTGGCCGGCGGCCTGCCGGCGCTCGAGGTGACGCTGCGCACGCCGGTGGCGCTCGACGCGATCCGCGAGATGTCGAAGGTCGAGGGCGGCGTCGTCGGTGCCGGCACCCTGCTCACCCCCGAGGACGTCGCGGCGGCCAAGGCGGCCGGGGCGCGTTTCGGCGTGTCTCCCGGCGCGACCGACCGGCTGCTCGATGCCTGCGAGGCGCAGGACCTGCCGCTGCTGCCCGGCGCGGCAACCGCGAGCGAAGCGATGGCGCTCCTGGAGCGCGGCTACACGACCCTCAAGTTCTTCCCGGCCGAAGCCGCCGGCGGCGCCGCGGCGCTCAAGGGCATCGGCGCGCCGATCCCGCAGATCAAGTTCTGCCCGACCGGCGGCGTCACGCCCCAGAACGCGCCGACCTATCTCGGCCTGTCCAACACGATCTGCGTTGGCGGAAGCTGGGTCGCACCGGCCAAGCTCGTCGCCGCAGGAGACTGGAAGGCAATCGAGGAACTGGCCCGCGAAGCCGCGGCGCTCAGCGCCTGATCTTCGGCAGGGTGCCGCGCTAATCTGCCGGCGGCACCCGCCCCCCACGCCGTCCGCCCCGGCGGCTGGCAGGACGGCCCTCCGCCAGCCCCTCGATCAGGACCCGGCTCATCGGATGCTCGGGCGCCCCGGCGCCATGGCGTGCCAGAAGCGCCTCAAGCGCGCCGCGCTGGTCGGTTTCCTCCGGCAGCGAAAGCGCCCAGTCCATGAAGATCGACCGGCATTCCGGCGCGCCGATCCCATCGATCCGATAGGCCTCGGCGATCAGCGCCTTGGGATCGGCCCAATCCCCCTTCACGCCGCACCCTCGGCCGTATCCGGCGGCAGGCGCTCTAACGCCGCATCGATGATGCTAGCGGCCGCCGAACGCTTCTCGGCGAGCGCAGCGGTCAGCGCCTCCACGCTCTCCAGCCCGGTCTCCCGCAGCAGCACCTCGCAACAGCCTTGGCCGAGCGTCTCTGGATCGAGCGGCCCCTCCACGATGAGCCGGCCCACGCTCTGCACCGAGCGCGCCAGCCTGTAGGCCGTGGCGAGGTGTTCGACCTCTTCGCGGGTCAGCCAGCCAAGCCGTGCCCCTGCCTGAAGCTGCGCCACGGTCCGTCGGGCCCGCGCGCCGGAGAGCAGAGCGCCCGCCTGGGCCACCAGTTCGATGTCCTGCATCCCGCCGGGGCCGGTCTTGACGCCGAGCGGTCCCTGCTGGCCCTTGGCCTCGGCAAGCCTGCGGCGCATGTCGCGCACATCCTCCAGCACCTTGCCCGCATCCCGCTTTGCACCCATTACCGACAGCCGGATGCGCTCCACCTCCTCGCCAACGGCCGCATTGCCCGCCATCGGGCGCGCGCGGGTCAGCGCCAGGTGCTCCCAGGTCCAGGCCTCCTTGTGCTGGTAACTGTCAAAGGCCGAAAGCGAGGTCGCTACCGGCCCCTGCTTGCCCGAGGGCCGGAGCCGCATGTCAACCTCGTAGAGCCGGCCCTCCGCCGTCGGTGCCGTCAGCGCGGTCAGGATCGCCTTGGTCAGCCGTGCGTAATAGGTCGTAGCCGGCAAAGGGCGCGGGCCGTCGGACGTATCGGCCTGCTCGGCGTCGTAGATCATGATTAGGTCGAGATCCGACCGGGCGTTGATCCAGTGCGCGCCGAGCGAACCCATCGCCACCGCCACCCCGCCGCGCCCGGGCGGCCGGCCGTGGCGTCGCGCGAAATTCTCGACGATCCGCGGCATCAGCCCGCAAAGCACGGCCTCGGCGACATCGGCGAACTGACGGCCCGCCTCGGAGGCATCGACGATCCCGCGCAGGTGGTGCACGCCGGCCCGGAAATGCCAGTCCTTCTGCCAGCGCCGGGCCGCATCGAGCTGTTGCTCGTAATCGCCCGCGGCCTCCAGCCGATCGGACAGGGAGCGGGCAAGCTTGGCGCTTCCGGGCCACGGCTCGAAGAAGCTGCCGCCGATGACCGCGTCGAGCACGCCGGAGTTTTTCGACAGGTAGCTCGCCAGCGCCGGCGCGGTCGAGGCAATGTCGACGATAAGCGCGCGCAGGTTGGGATTGGCCTCGAACAGCGAGAAAAGCTGCACGCCCGCCGGCAGCCCCGAGAGGAAGCCGTCAAAGGCGGTCAGCGCCTCGTCGGGCCGGGGCGCCTCGTTCAGGCGGGCCAGAAGATCGGGCTTCAGCCGCTCGAAAATCTCCTGCGCCCGCTCCGAGCGAAGCGCCGGGTAATGCCTCCAGCGCGACACGATCTCGGGCTCCTCGACAGCCGCGCCTTCGCCCTTTGCCCCCTTGAGCCCCGGCGCGAAAAAACTCTCCGCATCGGCACGCACCTCGGCGAGACAGTCCGAGATCTCGCGGCGGAACCGAGCCGTGTCGCCCTCGCCGCACATCCGCGCGATCCGGTCGAACCCCTCGTCGCTGCTCGGCAGGGCGTGTGTACGGGCGTCGGCCACCATCTGGACCCGGTGTTCCAGCTCCCGCAGCGCCCGATAATGGCCGGTGAACCGCTCAGCGAGGTCCGCCGGGATCCAGCCGGTCTCGGCCAGCCTGCGCAGCGCGGGCACAGTAGCCCGGATCCGCAGGCTGGGATCACGCCCGCCGGCGATGATCTGCCGGGTCTGGGTGAAGAACTCGATCTCGCGAATGCCGCCCGGCCCGAGCTTCAGGTTGCGGCCCTCGAGGCAGCCGGTCTCGTGCAGTCCCTTGTGCTCCTTGATCTTGAGCCGCATGTCGTGGGCGTCCTGGATCGCCGCGAAATCGAGGTGCCTGCGCCAGATGAACGGCCGCAACCGCTCGAGGTAAGCCTCGCCGGCCGCGATGTCGCCGCCACAGGGACGCGCCTTGATATGAGCCGCACGTTCCCAGGTGCGCCCGACCGATTCATAGTACCGCTCCGCCGCCTCCATCGACAGGCAGACCGGCGTGACCGACGGGTCCGGCCGCAGCCGCAGGTCGGTGCGCCAGACATAGCCGTCGCCGGTGATTTCGCTCAGCAGCGCCGTCATCCGCCGCGTGGCCTTGATGAATGCCGCGCGCGCCTCCTGGTAGTCGTCGTCCGAAAAGCGAGTGTCGTCGAACAGCATGATCAGGTCGATATCGGAGGAATAGTTCAGCTCCCCCGCACCCATCTTGCCCATCGCCAGCGCCACCATGCCCGCCGCAGTCCCGAGATCCTCCTCGCCCTGTCCGGGAAACTTGCCGCGCCTCAGCTCGCTCGCCATCGAGGCCTTCATGGCGAGGTCGACCGAGAGATCAGCGAAATCCGTGAGCCCGCCGGTGACCTGCTCCAGCGCCCAGACCCCTGCCAGGTCGGCCAGCCCAACATAGAGCGCCACCCGACGCTTTGCCTGCCGCAACGCGCCCTTGAGTGACGTCCACTCGGTCTGCCGGAGCGCCTCGAACTCGCCTTCCAGCACGCTTGCGGGATCGGCGGCGAGCGCGGCCTCCAGCCAGGCGGTTTCCTTCTCCATCAGGCCGCGCAGGAAGCTGCTGCAGCCCGCGGCCCCGGCCAGCACCTCGCGCGTCTCCGCCGGCAGCGCGGCAAACCGGGCCGCGGCATCAGCCCCGGCAGCGGCGTCGAACGGGATGGGCGAGCGGGTGATGGCGCGGGCGAAGCTCATGCAGGAGTGATGGCGCGGCGGCGCGCGCCGGTCAATCCGCTTGACCACCCCCCACCCGCGGCCCATGCACTCTCTGAAAGTGCGCCGCACCGGCCTCACCCACCGTCCGAACGGAGTCGCCGCGAGATGAGCAAGAGCCTGAAACGTGTCATCGCCGCCCTTGACGAGGCCGGCATCCCCTACGATCTGCGAGAGATGCCCGACAGCACCCGCACCGCGCGCGAGGCCGCCGACGCGGTGGGCTGCGCGCTCGACCAAATCGCCAAGTCGATCGTCGTGGAGGGCGAGATCAGCGGCAAGCTGACGCTCTTCGTCACCGCAGGCGGCAACCGGGTCTGCACGGAGACGGTGGCCGAGTTGCTGGGCGAAGGCACCCATCCGGCCAGTGGAACGCGGATCCGCGAGGTCACCGGCTTTGCCATCGGCGGCGTCTCCCCGGTCGGGCACCTCAATCCGATCCGCGCCTATTTCGATCCGCGGCTGACCGATTTCGAGGAGGTCTGGGCCGCCGCCGGCACCCCACGCCACGTCTTCGGCATCGCGCCGGACCGCCTGCGGCGGCTCTGCCGGGGCGAACTGGCCGATTTCGTCGAAACCGACGCCTGAGCCCCGGAGGCCGGCCCCTACAAGAAAAAACCGCCGCTCGTCCGGGCAGGACGGCGGCGGCGAAGTGGCGACTCTGGTGGACCGGGTGGCAGGGTGCAGAGGCAGAGCACCGAGGCCGTTGGGGACAGGCAGAAACCAGGCAGCACATCGGTTTGGGGACGAAGATGCGCGCCGCCGGGCAGCAGGTCGCAGGCAGAAAACGGGTCAGACGAGCCCGGGCAGGTGCAACCCTCCGACAAGGATCACCATGAGCGCCACGACGCCAATGGCATCTTCAAGCAGCGTGGCTTCGGAGCGGGCAAGCAGGGCTTTGATCTCGGCGAGCATGGCGGTGTCCTCGTGTCGATGTTTGCGCGTCTGTTGCCCCTTTGTTCTCACGCAGGAGAACAAAAGTAAAGAACTTTTTAAGAACAAACGTGAACAAGCGGGAACTTGGATGTTCCACCATTGGCGTCAACACCCTTGGTATGCCTTCAAATTCTCCCTGTAATCAGCGCGTTCCAAGGCGAAGGGCGCCCGCTAGCCGACCGAGATCAGCCGGATCGCCTTGTCCTGTTCCATCAGCCAGAGCAGAACACGCACCGCCTGCCCGCGCTCGCCCTGCAGGGTCGGATCGTCGGCCAGCAGCCGTCGTGCGTCCTGCTGCGCCATCTGCATCAGTCCCGTCTGCCGCTCCATGTCGGCGATTCGGAATTTCGGCAGGCCGGATTGCGCGGTGCCGATCAGATCGCCCGCGCCGCGCATCGCGAGGTCTTCCTCGGCGATGCGGAAGCCATCCTCGGTCTCGCGCAGGATCTCCAACCGCCGCCGCGCCGTCTCGCCCAGCGGCCCCTGGTAGAGCAGCAGGCAGGTCGACGCCGCCGCGCCGCGCCCGACGCGGCCGCGCAGCTGATGCAACTGCGCCAGGCCGAAACTCTCCGCCTGCTCAATCACCATGATCGAGGCGTTGGGCACGTTGACCCCGACCTCGATCACCGTGGTCGCGACCAACACCGAGGTCTCGCCCTCCACGAAACGCGCCATCGCGGCATCCTTCTCCGCCGGTGGCATCTGGCCGTGCACCAGCCCCACCCTGCCCTCGCCGAGCGTCGCGCGCAGGTGACGGAACCGGTCCTCGGCGGCCGTCATCTCGACCGTCTCGCTTTCCTCGACCAGTGGGCAGACCCAATAGGCCTGCTTGCCCCCTGCCACCGCACGCCGCAGGTGATCCACCACCTCGTCGATACGGTCGGTGGAGACCAGCGCCGTCTTGACCGGCGTCCGCCCCGGCGGTTTCTCGTCCAACACCGAGAGGTCCATGTCGCCATATTGCGCCAGGGCCAGGCTGCGCGGGATCGGCGTGGCAGTCATCACCAGAACGTCCACCGCATGGCCCTTGGCGCCCAGTTCCATCCGCTGCGCGACACCGAAGCGGTGCTGCTCGTCGATCACGGCGAGCCGGAGATCCTTGAACTCAACGTCCTTCTGGAACACAGCGTGGGTGCCCACGAGGATCTGGATGTCGCCCCGCGCCAACGCCGCCAGCTTGGCCTGCCGCTCCGCCCCCTTGTCGCGCCCGGTCAGGATCTCGAGCACCACGCCGGCGCTCTCGGCGAGCGGCCGGATCGAGTCGAGATGCTGGCGGGCGAGGATCTCAGTCGGGGCCATCATCACGCCCTGCCCGCCGGCCTCCACCGCCACCAGGAGCGCCATCACCGCAACCAGCGTCTTGCCCGCGCCGACATCGCCCTGCAGCAGCCGTGCCATCCGCTTGGGCCCGCCCATATCCTCCGAGATCTCGCGCACCGCGCGCTCCTGCGCTCCCGTCGGATGATAGGGAAGCGCCGCCAGCACCTTGCCCTGCAGCCGCCCCGTCGCCACCGAGGCCCGTCCCTTGCCGCGCCGCTCGACGCTCCGCGCGAGGGCCAGCGTCACCTGGTGCGCGAACAGCTCGTCATAGGCCAGCCGGCGCCGCGTCGGTGCGTCGGGCGACAGGTCGCGCACGACCTTCGGCGCATGGGCCCCGGTCACCGCTGCGTGCCAGTCCGGCCAGCCCTCGCGCGCCACCAGCGCCGGGTCGATCCATTCCGCCAGCTCCGGTGCCCGCGCCAGCGCCGAGCGTGCCGCCTTCGTCATCGTCTTCAGCGTGACCCCGGAGGTGAGCGGGTAGACCGGCTCGTAATCCGGGATCTCGCCGGCCTGTTCGGGGCGCAGGATGTGGTCGGGATGGACCATCTGGGCCACGCCGTCGAAGAGCTCGATCTTGCCCGACACGATCCGCCGTTGGCCGGTGGGAAGTTGCCGTTGCAGGTATTCGCCATTGGCATGGAAGAACACGAGCTGAAAACTCGTCTCGGCATCCTCCACATCCACTCGGTAGGGTCGTCCGCGGGACGCGGGCTGCCGGTGACGGCCGATCTCGACCTCGACCGTCCCGGTTCCCGGCAGGGTCAACGCCCGCAAAGACGGGACAAGCCGCCGGTCGACTCCCGTGTGCGGCAGCGTGAACAGCAGATCGCGCGGCCGCTCGATGTCGATCTGCGCGAGGTGCTTGGCCGTCTTCGGCCCGACGCCCTCCAGCGTCTCCAGCTCCGCGAAAAGCGGGAACAGGATCGACGGGCGGCCGCTCATGCCTGCCCGATCAGGGTCAGCCAGCCATCCTCGTCGAGTGTCTCGATCCCCAGCTCGGCGGCCTTCTTGGCCTTGGAACCGGCCCCTGGCCCGGCAACCAGCAGATCCGTCTTGGAAGAGACCGAACCGGAGACCTTCGCGCCAAGCGCTTCCGCCCGTGCCTTGGCCTCGGCCCGGGTCATCTTCTCCAGCGTGCCGGTAAAGACCACGGTCTTGCCCGCCACGGGGGAATCGGCCGTTGCCGGGGCCGCCACGTCCTCGATCTCGAGCTGCGCCACCAGACGGTCGATGACCGCCCGCTCCGCCGGCTGGCGCATGGCCGCGACCAGCGCCTGCACCAGCGCGTCGCCGATCCCGTCGACCGAGATCAGCTCCGACCATGCCGGGCTCTCGGCCAGCGAGGCGCGGCGCGCCTTGGTGTCCATCGCCTCCACCGCCTCGGCCGCTGGCTCCTCGCTGGCCCGGACCACGGTGTCGCGCAGCGTCTCCCAGCTTCCGAAATGGCGGGCCAGGGTCTTGGCGGCGACCTCGCCCAGGTGACGAATGCCGAGCGCGAACAGGAAGCGGTTCAGCGGGATGCGCCGGCGCTCCTCGATCGCGGCGAAAAGGTTGGTGGCGGATTTCTCGCCCCAGCCTTCGCGGTTCTTCAACTGCTGCATCCCGCTGCCATAGCGCTCCTGCAGCGTGAAGATGTCGGCAGGCTCGACGATCCAGCCGTCGGCGTGGAACTGCTCCACCTGCTTGGCGCCCAGACCTTCGATGTCGAAGGCGGCGCGCGAGACGAAATGCTTCAGCTTTTCGACGAGTTGCGCGGCACAGATCATGCCTCCGCTGCAACGGCGCACGGAATCGCCCTCCTCGCGGATCGCCTCCGAGCCGCAGATCGGGCAATGCGTCGGGAATTCGTAAGGCACAGACCCGTCGGGTCGCGCCGAGATATCCACATCTGCGATCTTGGGGATCACGTCCCCCGCGCGATAGACCTGCACCCTGTCGCCCACACGGATGTCGCGGCCCTCCCGGATCGGCGCGCCGGAGCTGTCGCGGCCGGCGATGTAGTCCTCGTTGTGCAGCGTCGCGTTGGAGACCACCACACCGCCCACCGTCACCGGCGTCAGCCGCGCCACCGGGCTCAGCGCGCCGGTGCGACCCACCTGGATATCGATCCCCTCGAGCCGGGTCCAGGCAAGCTCGGCCGGGAACTTGTGGGCGATGGCCCAGCGGGGCGTGGTCGAGCGAAATCCGAGGCGGCGCTGGAAGCCGAGATCGTCCACCTTGTAGACAACCCCGTCGATGTCATAGCCGAGCGCAGCCCGCCGGGCCTCGATGTCGTGGTAATGCGCCAGCATCTCCTCGGCGGAGGTGCAGAGCCGGGTCAGCGGGTTGGTGACGAAACCGAGCGTGGCCAGCCGCTCGATGGCGGCCATCTGACTCTCTGCCAGTGGCTCGGAGGTCTCGCCCCAGGCATAGGCGAAGAAGCGCAAAGGGCGCGCTCGGGTGATCTGGGCGTCGAGCTGGCGCAGCGAGCCGGCGGCGGCGTTGCGTGGGTTGGCGAAGGTCTTGCCACCCGCCTCCGCCTGGCGTTCGTTCAGAGCCGAGAAATCGGCGTGGGTCATGTAGACCTCGCCGCGCACTTCCAGCACCTCGGGCGCGCCGTCGATCTGCTGCGGAATATCATCCACGGTGCGGGCATTGGAGGTCACGTTCTCGCCGGTCGCCCCGTCGCCCCGGGTCGCCGCCTGCACCAGGCGTCCGTGCTCGTAGCGCAGCGACAGCGATAGCCCGTCGATCTTGGGCTCGGCCGTGTAGGCGAGCGGCGCATCGGGCGCGAGGCCGAGGAAACTGCGCACCGAACGGTCGAACTCCGCGACATCCTCGTCCTCGAAAGCGTTGCCGAGCGACAGCATGGGGACCGCGTGGGTCACCTTTGCGAATCCCTCCGCCGGGGCCGCGCCGACCTGAGCCGACGGGCTGTCGGAGCGAATCAGGTTCGGAAAGCGCGCTTCGATCTCCGCGTTGCGCCGGCGCAGGGCATCGAACTCCGCGTCGGTCATCACCGGCGCATCCTCGGCGTGATAGGCCCGGTTCGCCTCGCCCAGCACGTCTGCCAGGCGCGCCAGTTCCGCGCGGGCCTCCGCCTTGGTCAGCGTCTCGACGCTTTTCGTATCGCTCATGATCCCTCCGCCTGATGCGCGCCCCAGAGATAGGCGGAGCGGTCGAAGGCGTCCAGTTCGAGTAGCGCCGGTCGGCATGCGCCAGTGGGCGGCCGGCGCGTCGGCGTATCACGCTGCTTCGTCCTCAGCGTCGACTGGGTCCGGCGCGCTCGACGCCCCTCTGCGTTGCACCTGTTCGAAAGTGACAGCTGTTCGCGCACCGCCTCTGTCTCCAGAGCGCCCGGCTCACGCCGCCGCATGTCGCGCTGCACCGCCACATCCGAGGTCATTCCCCAATAAAAAAACGGGCATGCCATGTCGCCATGAGCATGCCCAGAGATACATTGGAGTGGAATTTCCTGTTCTTTTTCCCGCGGAGAGGCCGCGCGGTGTCGTCTCGTGAGTGGTGCTGTCGTGAGTGGTGGTTCTTGCGGGCTGCGAGCCCCGGCGCGCTCAGGCGCCGACGGCGTATTTCGCCCCCATTTCCATTGGCTCCGGGTCGCGCAGCACGTAGCCGCGGCCCCAGACTGTCTCGATATAGTTCTCGCCTCCGGTCGCCTGGCTGAGCTTCTTGCGCAACTTGCAGATGAACACGTCGATGATCTTGAGCTCGGGCTCGTCCATGCCGCCATAGAGATGGTTGAGGAACATCTCCTTGGTGAGAGTCGTGCCCTTCCGCAGGCTCAGAAGCTCCAGCATCTGCTATTCCTTGCCGGTCAGGTGCACGCCCTTTCCGTCGACATCCACCGTCTTCGCGTCGAGGTTGACCGTCACCTTGCCGGTGCGGATGACCGATTGCGCGTGGCCCTTGGAGCGCCGGATGATCGCGTGGATCCGGGCCACCAGCTCTTCACGGTGGAACGGCTTGGTCAAGTAGTCATCAGCCCCGAAACCGAAGCCTTTCACCTTGTTATCCGTATCGTCGGCGCCCGAAAGGATCAGCGTCGGCGTCTCGACCCGGGCGAGGCGCAACTGGCGCAGAACCTCGTGCCCCGTCATGTCCGGAAGCCCGAGATCGAGCAGGATCAGATCGTAGTCGTAGAGTTTCGCGAGATCGATCGCCTCTTCACCAAGATCGGTGCAATAGACGTTCAGGTTCGCATGGGTGAGCATCATTTCGATGCTCTTGGCGGTCGCCGGGTCATCTTCGACGAGCAGGATGCGCATAATTGTTACTCCGCTTCGGTCCCTCTACTCGCGACCATGGCCCGAATTGGTTAATCCCCGATTACCGCTTCCGCACCCGATCACTCTCAACTGAAAGTTGCATTTTTCGGCGCATGGTTAACCTCGCTATTTCTGGGGACCTCGGAACTGCTGAAGGCACGTCGTTTTCAGGGCCGCCTCGCCAAACCGCGCGACCGCGCTCTGCCAGCTCTCATATTCCTCGTCGGAAAGCCCGTAGCGCGACTTTGCCTCTTCGACCGAGATCAGCCCGCCGCATACCGCCTTGACGACCGCCGCCTTGCGGCTTGCGACCCATCTCCGGGTGTCGCTCGGCGGCAGGTCGGCGCGGGTCATGATCGTGCCGTCGGGCAAGGTGACGGCTCGCGGGCCGTCTATCTTCTTGATAAACATGAGTTGCACTCCCATCTCACCACTCGACAGCAGCCTGTCGCCATCGCGCTTAAGGACAGGTGAAACGCCGCCTTGAGAGTGTCTCGAATTTTCCTATAAGGTCGCGCACTCTGGTTAATGGAGCCCCGACATGCCGCTCGACAGCGACACGCCCTTGAATTCACTCGGCTTTGCCAAGCCCCCGTCGCAGACGCGGGTCGTCGTGGCGATGTCGGGCGGAGTCGATTCTTCCGTCGTCGCGGCAGAACTCGCCCGCGAGGGCTATGACGTTGTGGGGGTGACCCTCCAGCTCTACGACCACGGAGCGGCGCTCGCCAAGAAAGGCGCCTGCTGCGCCGGAATCGACATCCACGATGCCCGCCGGGTGGCCGAGGACATGGGCTTCCCGCATTACGTGCTGGATTACGAGAACATCTTCCGCGACGCCGTGATCGACGAATTCGCCGACAGCTACCTTGCCGGCGCCACCCCGGTGCCCTGCATCCGCTGCAACGAGCGGGTGAAGTTCAAGGACCTGCTGCAGACCGCGCGCGACCTAGATGCAGACTGCATGGCGACCGGCCACTACATCCAGCGCAAGATCGGCGACAACGGCCCGGAACTGCACATGGCGGGCGACCCACGGCGCGACCAGTCCTATTTCCTGTTCTCGACCACGCCGGAGCAACTGGCCTTTCTGCGTTTCCCGCTCGGCCACCTCACCAGCAAGGCCGAGACCCGTGCGCTCGCGGCCAAGCACGGCCTGCCGGTGGCCGACAAGCCCGACAGCCAGGACATCTGCTTCGTCCCCGACGGCAATTATGCCTCGGTGATCGAGAAGTTGCGCCCGGGCGCCGGCGAGCCGGGTGAGATCGTCGACATCGAAGGCCGCGTCCTTGGACAGCACGAGGGCGTCATCCACTATACGATCGGCCAGCGCCGCGGGCTCGGCATCGGCGGGCTGGCAGACCCGCTCTACGTCGTGAAGCTCGATCCGGATGCGCGGCAGGTCATAGTCGGCCCGAAATCCGAGCTTTCGACGCGGATCGTGCCGGTGCGCGAGATCAACTGGCTCGGCGACGAACCGATGGACTCGCGCGCCGAATGGCCGCTGTCGGTCAAAGTCCGCTCCACCCGCCCGCCGCGCGAGGCGATCCTGCGCCCCACCGGCCTCGACACCGCCGAGGTGGAACTGCTGACGCCCGAGGAAGGCGTCTCGCCCGGACAGGCCTGCGTCTTCTACGAAACCGAGGGCACCCGTATCTTCGGAGGCGGCTGGATCTGGCGCGGCTGATTGCCCGGCAGGGCGCGACCGGATCGGCGCGCCCCGGCCTTGACCTCGGCCCTCAAGCGAAACACGGCGGGCAGACCCCCATCAGCAGGCAAGGAGCATGCGCATGTCAGGACAGGTGATCATCGTCGGCGGAGGCTATGTCGGCTACGCGCTCGCCCGCGAACTCGACAACGCGGCCGATGTCACCCTGATCGAGCCTCGCAGCCATTTCGTCCACGCCGCGGCGATGATCCGCGGGGTGGTGCAGCCGGATATCGTCGAGCGCGCGCTGATGCCTTACGACGGCCTGCTGAAACGGGGCACGGTGTTGCAGGCCCGGGTCGAGTCGGTCTCCGGCACCGGGGTCACCCTGACGGACGGGAGCCACCTTGCCGCCGACGTGATCGTGGTGGCGACCGGCTCCGGCTATGCCGCGCCCTTCAAGCCAGCCGGCGACGACATCGAGGCTTTCCGCGCGGCCCAGTCCGAAACCCATTCATCGCTGCGACGGGCCGGGTCCGTCGCCATTATCGGCGCCGGGGCGGTGGGCATCGAACTCGCGGGCGAGATCAAGGCCGCGATGCCCGCCTGCGAGGTCACGCTCGTCTCCGATACGCCGGCGCTTCTGCCGACCTATCCGTCGCGCCTCGGCGCCGAGCTCCGGAAGAGACTGGATCTCCTCGGTGTTTCCCTGCGGCTCGGGCACAGTGCCGTCTCGCTGGCCAGCACCTCCGCGCCCTTCACCGGGCCGATCACCCTCGACACCGGCGAGGAGATCGCCGCCGACCTGGTCTTCCCCGTGATCGGCGCGCGGCCCCGGACGGAGCTGCTGACGCCTCTGCCCGGCGCGAAAACCGGCCCCGACGGCCGCGTCATCGCCGACCGCTGGATGCGCCCCTCCGACCTGCCCAATGTGCTTGCCGCCGGTGACGCGGTGGACCTGGGCGACGCCATGACAATTGTCGGCACGATGCGGCAGGTGCCCTGGCTCGCCCGCGCCGTCCGTACCCTGCTGCGCGGACAGGATCTCGGGCGCAGCTTCGCCTATGGCGCCTGGCCCAACCCGCCGATCCTTCTGCCGCTCGGGCCGAGGCTCGGCGCGAGCTACCTTCCGGTCGTGGGAGTGCGCGGCAACGGCACGACCCGCCTGATCAAGGGCAAGACGCTGTTCCTGCCCAAGCACCGCGGGCATTTCGGGCTGAGCTGAGGCTCACCCGCCGTCTTCTGTCCGAGAAACCATCCGGGAAAGCGACCCGCCGACACACGGAAGGCCGTCAGCCTTCCTCAGCGCCCGAGCGCGTCCAAGCCGTCGAGCACCGCCCGCGCGGCCCGCAGGCCCGGCGCTTCCTGCCCCAGGCCGAGCCGCTCCATCGTCAGCCGCATCGCCGCGTGCTGCGCCCCGCCGTTCTCCAGCACCTCCAGCAGAGCCGGGGCAATCGTCTCCGCCCGGCACGCCTTGCCGATGAACTCGGGAACGGCCCGCGTCTCCGACACCAGGTTGACCAACGTCACCGTATCCACCAGCAGCAGCCGCGTGACGTAGACCCGGCTCAGCCACGGCCCGTCATACCCGATCACCATCGGCGTATCGGCCGCCGCCAGTTCCAGCGACACCGTGCCCGAGGCCGCCAGCGCCGCATCCGCCGCGGTAAAGGCTGCGCGCTTCTCGGCCAGCGCCTCGCCCGCATCGCGCCCGCGCGGATCGAGCAGGATCGGCGCGCCGGGCCAGTCGGCAATCATTTCCGCGGCCAGTTCCGCCCGCGCCTCCACCGTCGGCACCACGACCCGGACCTCCGGGCGCCGCTTGATGACGCGAGCCAGCGCCTCGCCGAAGATCGGCGCAAGCTTGGTGATCTCGCCCCGGCGCGAACCCGGCAGCGCCAGCACCAGCGGCGCGTCCGGCGCAATCCCGTGCGCCGCCCGGAACTCCGCCGCCGCGTCGGCATCGGCCCGCGGCTCGGCAACGACCGGGTGCCCGACGAAATCGCAGCGCATGCCCGCAGCTTCCATGTGGGGCGGCTCGAAAGGCAGCAACGCCAGCACCTGGTCGATGTCCGGCGCCATCTTCTGCGCCCGCTTTGGCCGCCAGGCCCAGACCGTCGGCGCGACGTAGTGGACGGTATGCTGGGCGGGCGACAGCTTGCGCACCCCCCGTGCGACCCGCAGGCCAAATTCGGGCGAATCGATCGTGATCAGCGCATCAGGTGCCAGGTCCACCGCCGCCGCCACCGTCTCGTCGAGCCGCCGCTTCAGCTTGAAATACTTCGGCAGGATCTCCGCCAGCCCGACCACCGAAAGCTCGGCCATCGGGAACAGGCTCTGCATCCCCTCCGCCTCCATCAGCGGACCGCCGACGCCGTGGAACTCCACGCCCGGAGCCAACTGCTTCAGACCCGCCATCAGCGCGGCCCCAAGCTTGTCGCCAGAGGGCTCGCCGGCCACCAGGAAAATCCGCATCACCCCAACTCCCCGGTCGGCCGCACCCACAGAAAAAGCCCCGCCTCGTCCGCCGCCTGGATCGTTGCCGGACGGTCGAGGATCATCACCCCGCCCTCGGCCAGCGCCACGCCCGTCAGCCCCGCCGCCTGCGCCGCGCGGATCGTGTCCGGCCCGATGGTCGGAAGATCCACCCGACGATCCTGCACCGGCTTTGGCGCCTTGTAGAGCACGCCGCCCGCGGGCAGGCCTTCGGGTCGGTCCCGCAGCGTCGCCAGCATCCAGTCGGTGCCGGGCATCGCCTCGATGGCCAGCGCCTGACGCCGCGCCACGACGCACCCCTGCCCCACGTCCGCGCGCCCGAGCGCCGAGACGATCTCCGCCGCGCGCGCCGCGTCCGCCCTGGCGTCCTCGTCCGGCGTCACCCGTCCCAGAACGCCCGCTGGCGGCAGCAGGTCCGGCAGGATCTCGTGCGCCGCGCGCACGGTCATGCCGCGCTCCTCGAAGAGCCCCAGCACCACCCGCAAGGCGCCATCGTCGCCCTTGCCGAGCGCCGAGGCGAAACGGCCCAGCAAGGGAACGGTGGCAAGGTCCAGCGCCCGCGGGTCGAGTTTCGGCCGGCGGATACCGCCCGCGAAACAGGCCTCCGTCGCGCCGCGCTTGCCGAGTGCCCTGAGCAGCGAGCCCATGGTCTCGAGCCGAAAGGTCAGGTCGGGCGTCACGGCGCCCGGCGCCGCGTCGTGATAGGCGCAGTAGATCACCTCGCGCCCCTCGGCCCTGAGCCGCTCGGCCAGGACCTCGGGCAGCCGCCCCTGCCCCGCGATCAGCGCCAGCGGCGGCACGCGGCTCACTCCGGTGTCAGGAAGCTGCGGTCGGAATCGCCCTGGATGAAATCGACGATCGCCTTGACGTATTCGCTCTCGGTCCGGGCCCCGAGCGCTTTCGCCCGCTCCCGGAACGTCCCTTCCTCGGCGGCCAGCGCCCGGTAGGCGTCGCGCAGGGCGTTGATGTCCTCGCGCTCCAGCCCTCGCCGCTTCAGCCCCACGAGGTTGAGCCCGACAAGCTCGCCGGCCGCGCCCTGGACCATGCCATAGGGGATCACGTCCTTCTCGACCTTCGACATGCCGCCGATAATCGCGCCCTTGCCGATGCGAACCCACTGGTGAACGCCAGAGATGCCGCCGACGATCACGTCGTCGTCGACCTGGACATGGCCCGCAAGCCCGACGTTGTTAACCAGAATTACCCGGTTGCCGACCCGGCAGTCATGGGCGACGTGCACGCCCGCCATCAGCAGGCAATCGTCGCCGATGCTGGTGATCCCGCCACCGCCCTCGGTGCCCGGGTTGATGGTCACATGCTCCCGGATCCGGTTGCGGGCGCCAATGACGAGCTTGGTGTCCTCGCCATGGAATTTCAGGTCCTGCGGGATCTCGCCGATCACCGAGAACGGAAACAGCACGGTCTCCGCCCCGATCTCCGTGTGACCGGTGATCACGACATGGGATTTGATCTCCACGCCAGCGGCCAGCGACACCTTGGGGCCGATCACGCAGAACGGCCCGATCGAGACACCGGGACCGATCTCTGCGCCCTCGTCGATCACCGCGGTGGGATGAATGCGTGCCGTCGTATCGATGGTCATGGGCTCAGCCCTCCACTTCCGCCTCTTTCGGCAGTTGGACCATGGCAGAGAACTCAGCCTCCGCCGCCAACTCGCCGTTCACCATCGCGCGCCCCTCAAACCGGCCGATGCGCGAGCCGGCCCGCTTGACCGTCACATGCAGCTCCAGCACATCGCCGGGCACCACGGGACGGCGGAACTTCGCCTTGTCGACCGTGGTGAAGTAGATCATCAGCTCCTCGGTGATGCCGCGCGACGCGCCGATTAGCACCGCCGAGGTCTGCGCCATCGCCTCGATCACCAGCACGCCGGGCATCACCGGATGGCCCGGGAAATGGCCCTGGAAATGCGGCTCGTTGAAGGTGACGTTCTTGATCCCGACAGCGCTCTTTCCGGCGTCGATGTCGCGCACGTGGTCGATCATCAGGAACGGGTAGCGGTGCGGCAGGATCTTCAGGATGGTCGCGTGATCCGCCTCGAGCAGCGGGCTCTTTTCATCGGTCATGGGTCAGTGCCTTGTCTTTGTCGTCACGGGTCGCGGCCGCGCCCGCCGTTGCCTCGCTCCTACACGTCAACTCCCGCAACGGCAAGCGACGCGGCGGCGGCAACGGCTCCGAAACCGCCCAACCACAGGCACTTGCGCGAAACCTCGCCACCCGGCTCAAGCGCCCGAAGGGTGCCACGCCCAACACGTCCCGACCGCCGACAGGCGGTCCGGACGTGGCGGGAGCCCTAGTTCTCGGTCGCGGGCGCGCCCCCCTCCTCTGCGGGCACCGCGCCCGTTCCATCCGACACCGGGGCAAGGTCGCCGCCGTCGCCGACAAGGCTGTCGATCCGCGCGATCGCGCTTTCGGTCACGTCGATCTGATCGGCCGAGAGGATCACCGCACGCTCGTCGAGGATCGCCACGGCGCCAACCTCCCGCACCAGCTCGGACAGGACCGGGATGACCCGCTGCATGAAGACGCGCCGCTCCAGTTCGCGCCGGCGCTGCAGGTCCCGGATGCGGGCGTCCTGCTCGTCGCGCAGTTGCACGACCTTGGCATCGAAGGCATCCGCCAGCGGCCGGAACTGCTCCGGGCTCATCGTCTGGCGCTGTTCGGTCAGCCGCTGTTCCTCGGCGGTGAGCTGGGCGCTGATCTCGCGGTTCAACTCCGCGAGTTCGGACGACACCTGCTCCAGCTCCGCCAGGACCCGCTTGCCGTACAGAGTATCGGAAAAAAGCCGGTCCTGATCGAGCGTCAGGACCGGCGTTTCAAAGATATCCGCCGCCTGCTGTGCAATGGCCAGCTGCCCGCACAGGCTCAGCACCGTTGCAGCGACAAGCGCGCGGCCGGCCCGGAGAAATCCGCGCCGCCCCATGATCAGAAGCGCGTGGAGACTGTGAACTCGAAGTTCTGCTCCTCGTCGTAGTCTTCCTTGATCAGGGGACGCGAGAAGTTGAACCGGAGCGGACCGATCGCCGTATCCCAGAACAGGGACACGCCTGCTGCCGAACGAAGCGCGAAATCGTCGTCGACCTCATCGTCGCCGTCGGGTCCGCCGGCGGTGTCGTCGAGGCCCCAGACCGAACCGACATCCCAGAACACGCCGCCGTTAAGGCCGTATTCCTCGGGCAGGCCCAGCGGGAAATCCGCCTCGAAGCGCGCAACCGCATAGTAGTTGCCGCCCAGCACGTCCTCATTCTCCACGTTCAGGTCGCGCGGACCCACGCCGTTGGCCTCGAAGCCCCGGATCTTGTTCGAGAGCGAGTAGCGCTCGGTGATCCGGCTGTTGCCACCCGAGAACACCACGCCACCGGCCTCGAGTTCGGCCCGGAGCGTCACCTCCTCGTTCCAGATCGCCTTGCGCGCGCGCAGGGTCGCTTCGGTCCGGACGTAACTGGCCTCGTCCTCGCGGTAGCCGAAGTCCTGGCTGAAGAACAGCCCGACGCCAGCCGTCGGGTCGAGCCCGTCGTCGAGCGTGCTGTAGGAGATCGTGTAGCCGGCCGAGAGCGAACTCAGACCGCCCATCTCCTCTTCGCGCTGAAGCACGTAGGAGGAGCCGCTTTCGTATTCGTCCTCGTCGGTGTCCGGGTCGTCCGCGGTGCCGGTATCGACATTGTCGATGCGGCTGTAATCGTAGGCGAAGCGCACCCCGAAACGCGCGAGCTCGTTGAGCGGGAAGGTGAAGCTCGGCCGGAATAGTCCGGTGGCGGTATCGTAATCCGAGTTATCCTGCTCCGTCTCGCGATAGTATGAGGAGATTCCGAAGGCGACGTCACGTCCGAGGAAGGCCGGCTCGACGAAATTGAAGCCGAAGACCTGGCTGGAATCCGTGAAGCCCAGGCTTGCGCTCAGCGACTGGCCCCGTCCGAGGAAATTGCTCTCCGAGAAGCTGAAGTTCACGCCGACACCGGAGTCGGTCGAGTAGCCCAGACCGAAGCCGAGCGAACCGGTCGGTTGCTCCTCGACGTTGACGTCGATGATCACCTGGTCCGGACGGGTGCCTTCGCGCGGCACCACCTCGGAATCCGCGAAGAAGCCAAGCGCACGGATCCGCTCCGCCCCTTCCCGCACTTCGCGCGGGTTGAAGGGGTCGCCTTCGACAGTGTCGAACTGGCGACGGATCACCTTGTCGAGCGTCGCGGTGTTGCCCTCGATGTCGATACGTTCCACGAAGACCCGCGGCCCGCGGCTGATCACGTATTCCACGTCGATGGTAAGGTTGCGGTCGTTGCGGTTCAGCCGCGGCTCGATGCGGATGAAGTTCAGGCTCTGGTCCACCGCCAGACGCTCCAGGCGGGCAATGTCGGTATCGATCGGAACCGGCGAGTACACGCCGCCGGACCGCAGACGGGTCGCCTTCAGATAGGCATCCATGTCGATGCCGGGCACTTCGGAGCTGACGCTGACGTTGCCGATCCGGTACCGCTGGCCCTCGCGAACATTGAACGTCAGCAGGTAGCCCTTGCGGTTGCGGTCGAGCTCGGAGGTCACGCTGAGCACTTGGAAATCGATAAAGCCGCGCGAACGGTAGAAGTCGGTCAGCAGTTGCTTGTCGAACTCGATCCGGTCCGCGACGAAGGTGTCGCGGTTGATTACCTGGCGGATCAGGCCGGCCTGCTTGGTGGCCAGCACGCGGCGCAGGCGGCTGTCGGAATAGGTGCCGTTACCGACGAAGGAAAGACGCTCGATCTCGCTGACCCGTCCTTCCTGGATCTCGAAGACGAGGTCGACGCGGTTGTCGGAGCGGCGGATGATCTTGGGGGAAACGGCGGCGGCCAGACGGCCGCTTTCGCGGTAGGCATCGGCAATGGCAGCAGCATCGGCCTCGGCGGTCGAGGGGGAGTAGACCCGGCGCGATTGAGACTGGACGATCTGCGTCAGAACCTCGTCATTCAGACGCTTGTTGCCCTCGAAGGCCACCACGTTGATGGTCGGGAACTCTGTGACCTTGATCACCAGGGTGTTGCCAGAGGGCACCAGCTCGACCTTTTCGAACAGGCCGGAGGCTGCGATATTCTGGTAGGCGTCGTTCAGCTCGGCCGCGCTGACCGCATCGCCGGGTCCGATTCCGGCGTAGGTCACGATCGTGGCCGGGTCCACCCGCTGGTTGCCCTGAATGTCCACATTGCTGAAACGATAGCTCTGTGCCGATGTGGCAACCGGGAAAATCCCCGTCATTACAGGAAACAAACTGACGATGGCGAGTGTCCTGGCCGGCGTCAGGCCGCTTTTCCGGTTCCGCCGGGCGTGCCTGCTCGCGCCGCCCGTATCTTTCTTGTGCATGCCGACGTCCCCCGACGCATGATGTAGATTATTATGTCTTTGCTAGCGTCCCTTGCCCCGCTTGTCAAAACGACAAAGGGCGACGCGCGAGCGTCGCCCTCTTGAGTCCATTTCGGCAACACTCAGCCGATGGCCGAGCCAAGCGCGGCAGCGCCGAACAGCGCGCCGATGATGGCGGCAGCAAAGAACAGGCGGTCCCAGTTCAACTGCACCAGAAGGCTCAGGCTCTGATATCCGGCGTTCATCGTTTGCATTGGTCGGTCCTGTCGGTTCGCCCTTGTTTCACTGACCCCAATTTAAGCCCGGATTGTGACCACATTGGGGCGCGAAATCTGACGTTTTCGCCGCTTTTCAGGGACAGAACAGGTCGTTCGTGAGGGCGAAGGCCATCAGCGCGAGCATCAAGGAAAGGCCCACGCCCATCAGCAGCCGCAGCGCCTTGTCGCTGGGAGGGCGACCGGCCAGCGCCTCGTAGGCGTGGAACACCAGGTGGCCACCGTCGAGCACCGGGATCGGGAACAGGTTGAGCATCCCCACCGCAGTGCTGAGCACGGCGATGAACCAGATGAAGCTGTCCACACCCTGGCTTGCTGCCGCGCCGCTGGTCTCGGCAATGCCGATCGGGCCGCGCAGGTTGCAGGCCGAAATCGCTCCGGTCACCATGTGCCACAGCCCCGACAGCGAACTCTGGATGATGAAGCCGGTCTGGTCCACACCGTATTGCAGCGACTCCATCACGCCCGGCGTCTCGGTGGCCGGAGTGAACATCAACCCGCCCGTCATCCCGATCAGCCAGCGCGTCTCGAACCCGCCATCGGCCGTCGGAAGGTCCACCCGCCGCGGCGCCAGGACGAACTCTAGCGTTTCGCCATCGCGCCAGACGTCGAGCGCCAGCGGCTTGCCGTCGGATTCGCCGACCGCTTCCTGGAGCTGCTTGAAGGCGATCAGCGGCGTGCCGTCGATCGCGGTGATCACATCGCCGGTCTCGATGCCCACGTCCATCGCGGCCGAACCGGCCTGGAGCCCTTCGACCATCGGGGGGAACGGATAGGGCCCCTCGACCGCCACCTGCTCCCCTGCCCGATCGATATCGTAGCGAACGCTTTCGGTGACCGGCATCTCGCGCACGACGTCGAAGAAGCCTTGGTAATCAGGCGTTTCGGTGCCGCTGACGGCAAGGATCGTGTCGCCCGGCAACAGCCCCTGCGCCGCCTCCGGCATGGGTTTCAGCGTCCCGACCTGAACGGGCTCCCGCGGGGTGCCCTGCCACAACAGGATCGCGGCGAAGACCAGAATGGACAGGATAAAGTTGAAGACAGGCCCGGCCGCCACCGTCGCCGCCCGCGCCCAGAGCGGCGCGCCGTGCATGGTGTGGCGCTTGGTATCCTCGTCGAGCTGGTCGTAGGTGTCCGATGCCTTGTCGCTGGCCGCGCTGGCATCGCCCAGGAACTTGACGTAGCCGCCAAACGGCAGCGCCGCCACCTGCCATTGCGTGCCGCGCCTGTCCGTCCGCTTGAGCAGAACCGGACCGAAACCGATAGAGAACACCTCGGCCCGGATGCCCGACCAGCGCCCAACGATGTAATGGCCGTACTCGTGCACGAAAACGATCACGCTGAGCGCCACGACAAAGGCGGCAAAGGTCCAGAGGGCGCCCCCGAACTGGGGGATCAACGTGGCAATATCCATGGGACCTCAGGCTTCCGTTGCGATCAGTTCGGCGACTTCCGCCGCCCGCTTCCGAGCGAGATGATCCGTTTCCATGACATGATCAAGGCGCATCCGGTCACATTTCAGGGCGCCGTCGCGTTCCATCGTCTCCAGCACCTCCTCGACGACCGCCGCCATGTCGGTGAATCGGATCTGCCGCGCAAGGAAGGCATCGAGCGCCACTTCCTTGGCCGCGTTGAAGGCCGCGCCCGACACGCCGCCGCTCCGCATTACCTCGCGCGCCAGCCTCAGCGCCGGCCAGCGGCGCTCGCAGGGCTCGCGGAAATCGAGCCGGCCGATCTTTACCAGGTCGAGCCGTTCCACAGGCAGGTGACGCCGATCGGGGTAATGCAGCGCATAGCCGATGGCATGCCGCATGTCGGGCGGACCGACATGGGCCATCAGGGCGCCGTCGTTGAAGCCAACCAGTGCATGGATCAGCGATTGCGGGTGGACGACGACTTCGATCCGGCTCGGATCAAACCCGAAAAACTCTCGTGTCTCAATGAGTTCAAGAGACTTGTTGAACATCGACGCCGAGTCGACCGTGATCCGCAGGCCCATGTCCCAATTGGGATGCTTGGCCGCCTGTTCCGGCGTCGCCTTGGGCAGGTCCTCCAGCGGCCAGTCCCGGAAGGCACCGCCAGAGGCCGTGATGATCACCCGTTCGACGGCGGAAATATCTTCTCCAACAAGCGCTTGCGCGACGGCGCTGTGCTCGCTGTCAACCGGCAGAACCTGTGCTCCGTGGGCCCGCGCCGTCTCCATCAGCAGCGCGCCGGCGCAGACCAGCGACTCCTTGTTGGCCAGCGCCAGGGTCGCGCCCTGCTCCAACGCCGCCAGACCGGGTGCCAGCCCGGCCGCCCCGACGATCGCGGACATGACCCAGTCCGCGGGTCGCTCCGCCGCTTCGGCAATCGCGTCCGGCCCGGCACCGACGTCAATGCCGGTGCCTGAAAGGCGCGCCGCAAGCTCCTGTTTGCACTCGGAATAGCAGGTGACTGCAATCTCGGCATTGAGCGCGATCGCCTGCTCCGCCAGCCGGGCCACATTGCGCCCGCCTGACAGCGCGACGACCTGGTATTCCTCCGGCGCGCGGGAAATCAGGTCGACCGTGTTCTCGCCGATCGAGCCGGTGGCGCCGAAGATCGACACCCGCCTCATATCCGCACCTCGGGCACATCGACGATCAGCGCCAGCAATAGCATGAAGAGCGACGCGCCGAGCAACCCGTCGAACCGGTCGAACAGGCCGCCGTGGCCCGGGATCAGGGCCGAGCTGTCCTTGACCCCCACCCGACGCTTCAACGCGCTCTCGGCGATATCGCCCATCTGCGAGGCCATCGACAGGATCATAGAGATCCAGATCAGGTCGCGCCCGGAATCGGTGAACGTCAGGAACAGCGCGCCGACGAGCGCCGCGCCGATCCAGCCGGCAATCGTTCCGGACCATGTCTTCTTGGGGCTGATCCGCGGCCAGAACTTCGGCCCGCCGAACTTTCTTCCCGCGAAATAGCCGGCGACATCGGTCACGACCACAACAATGACCATCCAGAACAGCCAGGTGCCGCCATAGGTCTCCCGCGCGATAATCAGCCCCCAGCCCGCCACGGTGATGCCCAGCGCGAAAAGGAAAAACGTGCGCCGCTCACGCTGCATCGCGAGCGTGCCGACAGCCGCCGGAACAAGAAGAAGCACAAGGTGCCAGTCCGGTTTCTCAGACAACAGGCCGGAGATGACCGAGGCGGAGAAGGCGGCAAGGAGCATCGCGCCCACGTCGAGGCCCGGGCGGACCATGCGGGCCAGTTCCCAGATCATTACCGAGGTTACGAAGACCACGAGCATCTGGAACCAGACACCGCCAAGCCGGATTGCCACGACGCCTACCAGCACCATGGCCAGTCCCGTCCAGGTGCGGGCGTTCAGATCGTCCCAGCGGGTCGCCCCGCCGGGCGCGGATTTCTTCTCGTCAGCCAATGACCGCTCCGAAGCGCCGTTCCCGCTTGCCGAAACGCGCGAGGATCTCGGCGAACTTGTCCGCGGTGAAGTCCGGCCAGAGCGTGTCCACGAACTCGTATTCCGCATAGGCCGATTGCCAGAGCAGGAAATTGGAGATCCGTGCCTCGCCGCTGGTGCGGATCACAAGGTCGGGGTCGGGCAGAGTGTGTGTGTCGAGGAAGCGACCGAGAGTCTCGGCGGTGACGGAATCCGGATCGATCCGCCCTTCGGCCACTTCGCGGGCCAGACGCCGGGTTGCGCGCGTCACCTCGTCCCGGCCGCCGTAGTTCAGTGCAATCGTCAGGTGGACGTGATCGTTGGCCTCGGTGAGCGCCTCCAGATCGTCCATCAGCCGCACCAGCTTGGGATCGAGCCGGTCACGGTCGCCGATGAAGCGCACGCGCACCCGCTTGTTCAGCAGCCGCTGCGCCTCCTTCAGAATATAGCGCCGGAACAGGGTCATCAGCCCCGAAACCTCGGCTTGGGTGCGCTTCCAGTTCTCTGTCGAGAAGGCGAATATGGTCAGGTAGCGAACCCCGAGCTCGGGACAGGCCTCCACGATCTCGCTGACCCTGCGAGCGCCTGCCTGGTGACCGAAGAGCCGGGGGCGTCCCCGCGCGGTTGCCCAGCGACCATTGCCATCCATGATGATGGCCACGTGGTCCGGGGCCTTTGCGCGAGGGTCGTTGGCGGGCATGAATGGCCCCTTTCCTGGGCTGAAATAGGCATAAGCGGATCCGAGCCCGGAGGCTCAGACCTGCATGATCTCTTCCTGTTTGTGAGCCAGAGCGTCGTCGACCTGCTTGATGTGCTTGTCGGTCAGCTCCTGGATCTCGTCGTGCCAGATCCGCTCGTCGTCCTCGGGCATGCCGTCGGACTTGGCCTTCTTCAGCTGGTGCATGCCGTCCTGGCGCACGTTGCGGATAGCGATCCGGGCATTCTCGGCATAGGTCGCGGCGACCTTGGTCAGCTCGCGGCGGCGCTCCTCGTTGAGCTCCGGTATCGGCAGCCGGATGATCGTGCCGTCGACCACCGGGTTGATCCCCAGCCCGCTCTCGCGGAGGGCCTTCTCCGCCTTGGACACCATCGTCTTGTCCCAGATGTTGAGCGTGATCATCCGCGGCTCGGGCACGTTGACCGTCCCGATCTGGTTCAGCGGCGTCATCGAGCCGTAGGCCTCGACCTGGATCGGGTCCAGCATCGACGCGGACGCGCGCCCCGTACGCAACGACAGGAATTCAGTTTTCAACGCCCGCAGCGCACCGTCCATGCGGTGCTTGAGGTCGTCCATATCGGGATCTTCGTAGTCTGCTGACATGTGCCTGTTCCCTTGCAAGCATCTCGTTCGTTCGGAAAACTTCTAACGCCGGGGAGTCTGAATGTATAGGTTGCATAATCGACCGCAACAGCCTGAATGCGGCGGTCCCGAGGCAAGTTGCTGTCCTTTGCCCGTGCCATTTGCACCGCCCGGCCCTGCACATCGACACCGCCGCCGCGGTTCGCCAAAGGCGCTGTGATCGGCGGAGAACCGCCCCGGAGCGATCCGCCCTGCAAGATTCGCGTCGTCAATTGCCAGCGTTCGGCTACTGATGGGGCGTCCGGTTCTGCCGGCTCGCTCGACGCCCGCTGGGCATAGATGAAACCCGGAGGACATTTGCCCGTCAGAACACCTGCCCTGATGGCCTTCCTGGCCAGCACCTGCACCGCCGCCGCCACCTGGGGCGACCAGGCGGCCATCGCCGTATGCACCGATTACGTGATGCAGATCTGCGGCCCCGATACGCCGCCGGGCATGACCCTTCTCGGCGCCTTCGGACTTGGCGCGGCGACGCGGGTATCGCTGCGCGATGGCGCCGGCGAGATCTGGCAATGCAGCGGGCAGGCCAACGGGCTGGTCGACGATGTCGAGATGGCCGAGTTCCCGGAACCGCGCCCCGTGCGGCTTGCGGCCGGCGCTCCCTCGGCTGTCCTGCAAGACACGATCGCCGCGTCGGAGGCCACGCAATACGTCGTGCCGCTTGTCGCGGGTCAGCTACTGTTTGCCCGCGTGGTCGAGCTGTCCCCCGGCCTGATCCTCGAAGTCCGCGACCCGGACGGGCAGCCGCTGGCGCTCCGGACCGTGACCGATCGCGTCTTTCTGGATCGTGCCGAGCGGTCGGGCGACTACGCCGTCCGCCTGATCAATCACGGCACGGCAAGCGCCTCGCCGCTCTCGATCATCGCCGTCTATTGAGACGGCATGCCAGCGTCGGAGCGGGTCAGCCGTGGACGCGGGTATAGGTACCCTCGCCCGCCAGGATGCCGCGGAACCCGCCCGGTTCGTCCAGCGAGAAGACGATGATCGGCAGGTTGTTGTCGCGGGCAAGCGCGATGGCCGAGGCGTCCATGACCTTCAGGTGCTTGGCCAGGCAATCGTCATAAGTCACGGTGTCGTAGCGGACCGCGTCCGGAAACTTCACCGGGTCCTTGTCGTAGACACCGTCGACCTTGGTGCCCTTGAAGATCGCCTCGCAGGCCATCTCGTTGGCGCGCAGCGTCGCTGCGGTGTCGGTGGTGAAATATGGGTTGCCGGTGCCGGCGGCGAAGATGCAGACCCGTTTCTTCTCGAGGTGCCGCACGGCGCGACGGCGGATGTAGGGCTCGCAGACCTCGTCCATCCGGATCGCCGAGATCACCCGGGTGTAGACCCCGAGCCCCTCGAGCGCCGATTGCATCGCCAGCGCGTTCATTACCGTGGCGAGCATGCCCATGTAGTCGGCGGTGGTCCGCTCCATCCCCTGCGCCGAGCCCGAAAGCCCGCGGAAGATGTTGCCGCCGCCGATCACCATGCAGATCTCGACGCCGAGCTCCTGGACCGACTTAACCTCGCGGGCGATCCGCTCCACGGTGGGCGGGTGCAGGCCGAAGCCCTGGTCGCCCATCAGCGCCTCGCCGGATATCTTCAGAAGGACCCGCTTGTAGGCCGGTGCCGGTTGATCCTCGGTTGCGTCCAACATATCACGATCCCCCTGATCTGCTCCGGCGCCTTCCTGTCTGAAATCCGCGCCGGCATCAACAGCCAAGACGGATGTAACGGTGATTGACCTCTCCGAGATCGACGACGAGCGCCCGGTCCTGATTGCCGGCCCCACCGCGAGCGGCAAGTCGGCGCTGGCGCTGGAGATTGCTGGGGCCGGCGGCGGCATCATCGTGAATGCCGACGCTCTGCAGGTCTTCGGCAACTGGCGGGTGCTGACGGCCCGCCCCTCGGTGGCCGAGGAAACGCAGGCGCCGCACCGGCTCTATGGTCATGTCGGACGCTACGCGCCCTATTCGGTGGGGCACTGGCTGCGGGAGGTCTCCGCCCTTCTGGCGGGGCCGGAACGGCTTATCGTGGTCGGCGGCACCGGGCTTTATTTCACCGCCCTCACCGAGGGGCTGGTCGAGATACCGCCGATTCCGGCGGAGATCCGCCGGATGGCCGACGCGATGGATCACGCCGCCCGCCTGGCCGAGATCGACGCCGAGACGGCCTCCCGGATCGACACCGCCAACCCTGCCCGCGTGCAGCGCGCCTGGGAGGTGCTGAAGGCGACCGGCCGCCCGCTCGCCGCCTGGCAGGACGAAACGCCCGCGCCGCTTCTGCCGCTCGCGCAGGCCCAGGCACTGGTCGTGGATGCACCCAAAGAGTGGCTCACATCCCGGATCGAGCGCCGGTTCGACCAGATGCTGGCGCAGGGCGCGTTGGAGGAGGCGCGGGCAAACCTTGCCGACTGGGATCCTGCCCTGCCCTCCTCCCGCGCCATCGGCGCGCCGGAACTGATCGCGCATCTGCGTGGCGAACTTTCGCTCAACGAGGCCCGCGAGGCCGCGCAGGTCGCGACACGCCAATACGCCAAGCGCCAGAGGACGTGGTTCCGCGCCCGTATGAAGGACTGGCGGCCGGTTTCGCTGGCCGGCTGAGGACACCGCCGCCCACCCGCTTGATTAACCATTTGCGGCGGTGCAGTGTCGCCCTTGTCGGGCCGGCGCCCGACCGGGGGTTCGCGATGTCCATTCTGCCTGCCGTCTCCACCGGGCCGCTTCGGCTGGTGCCCGTCCAGCGCCTGGCGCAGGGCGGCCGGTGGCGCACCGAGGCGATGCGCAGCTACCGGATGCCGCTCCTGCTGTGGTTCACTCGCGGCCAGGGTCGGATTACCGTTGCGGGGCTGACACGCGGCTACGGCGCTCACAATGCCGTGTTCGTGCCAGGCGCGACGATGCATGGCTTCGATGTCTCCGGAAAGGTCTTCGGCACCGCGATCTTCTTCAACGAAAACGAGGGGCTCGACCTGCCCACCGAGCCCTGCCACCTGCGGGTACGCGACGCACGTCACCAGGCCGAGCTGACAAGCCTTCTTGAGGCGCTGCAACGAGAGACCGACACAAACCTCCCGCTTCGCGACCGTGCGATCGCCTTTCACGCCGGGCTGCTGTCGGTCTGGATCGCGAGACAGCGCGCGGAGTACGAAGACCGCCCCGGCGAGACAGCCGCGCGCGACCTCGTGCGGCGCTACACGCGGGCGATCGAGGAACAGCTCTATACCGGGCAATCGGTTGGCGACTATGCCGAATCCCTCGGCGTCACGCCTACCCACCTGAGCCGGGTCTGCAACCAGACCTGCGGCCGCCCGGCCTCGGAACTGCTCGCCGACCGGCTCACCTTCGAGGCGCGCCGATTGCTGCTCGACACCGCGCTGCCGGTGAAACGCGTGGCCGAAATCCTGGGATACGGCTCGGCGGCCTATTTCACCCGCACGTTCCACAACCGCACCGGCCAGACCCCGACGGATTTCCGCGAGAGACACACATCATGATCTGCCGTTAAATCCGGCTGCCGTTGGGGAAGTCGTCCCGGTTTTTGGTTGCCTCCAACAGACTTGTCGTTTTTGATCCCCCGCGATGTCGCTATCAGACCTCGATGATCGCAAGCGATTGTTGACGCACGGCAAGTTCTCGTGCCGAATGCCGGGGTCGACAGGAAGACGGCGTGGCGTTTGACGGAATCCGCTACGGAATTTCGGATCGTGGGAAACCGCGGCCTGCCGTCTCAGAAAAACAAAATGAACGCTCGTGTGTCACAGGGAGACAAGAATGACGCATCCCACCCTCAACGGCCGCGCGGTGCATCCGGCAGCCCGAATGTATGCGGAAGAATGCAAGGCCGGGAAACTGAGCCGGCGCGAGTTCATGGCCCGTGCAACCGCGCTCGGCGTCACCGCCGCCGGTGCCTATGGCCTGATCGGTGTTCGGCAGCCGGCCGTCGCACAGCCCGCCATCGCCGAGGGCGGTGACATGAAGATGCAGATGGACGTTCTGCCCATCAAGGACCCGCGGATTTCCGACTTCTCGCAGATCGCCAATGCGGCGCGCGGCACGCTGGAATACCTCGTCGAATACAACAACGACGGCTCGATCCGCGGTATGTTGCTGGAAAGCTGGGAGATCAGCGAGGACGCCAAGACCTACACCCTCAAGGTCCGCCCGAACGCCAAGTGGAACAACGGCGAGCCTTTCACCGCTGCCGACGTGGCCCGCAACATCGAGCGCTGGTGCGAAGCCGAGGTACCGGCCAACTCGATGGCCAGCCGCATGGCCAGCCTCGTGGATCCGGACACCAAGATGGCCGGCGCGGGCGTGATCGAGGTTGTCGACGACATGACCGTCAAGCTCAACCTGCCCAAGCCCGACATCACCATCATCCCCGGCATGGCCGACTACCCGGCCGCCATCGTGCACTCGACCTACGACGAGGCACTCGGCAAGGACAATGTAGGCACCGGCCCGTTCCTGATCGAGAGCCACGAGGTCGGCGTGCAATGCACCATCGTGCGCAACACCGAACATGAATGGTGGGGAACCGAGGTCTATGGCGGCCCCTATCTCGACAGCCTCCAGTTCGTCGACTACGGCACCGACCCCGCGGCCTGGCTGGCGGCGCTCGAGTCCGAGGAGGTCGACGCCAACTACGAATCCGTCGGCGAATACATCGACCTGCTGACCGACCTCGGCTTCGTGAAATCCGAAGCCGTCACCACCCACACCATCGTCATCCGGCCCAACCAGCTGGCCGAGGTGGACGGCAAGAAGCCCTACGAGGACGTGCGCGTCCGCAAGGCGCTGGCGATGGCCGTCGACAACGCGGTCTGCCTCGAGCTCGGCTATTCCGACCGCGGCACCACGGCCAACAACGACCACGTCTCGCCGCTGCACCCCGAATATGCCGATATCGGCCCGGTGGAGCGCGACGTCGAGGGCGCCCTGGCGCTGCTCGAAGAGGCCGGGATGCTCGATTTCGAGCACGAGCTCATGTCGATCGATGACGACTGGCGCCGCAACACCACCGACGCCGTCGCCGCCCAGCTGCGCGACGCCGGCATCAACGTGAAGCGGACGATTCTGCCCGGCTCGACCTTCTGGAACGACTGGACCAAGTATCCCTTCAGCTCGACCAACTGGAACGGCCGGCCGCTCGGCGTGCAGATCTACGCCCTAGCCTATCGCTCGGGCGAGGCCTGGAACGAGTTCGGCTGGGCCAATGCCGAGTTCGACGCGCTTCTCGACGAGGCGCTGGCAATCGCCGACGCGGACAAGCGCCGCGAGGTCTCGGCCAAGATGCAGCAGCTCGTGCGCGACGAGGGCGTGACGATCCAGCCCTACTGGCGCACCGTCTACCGTCATACCCGCGAAGGCGTCGTCGGGGCCGAACGGCACATCTCCGACGAGATCCACGCCTACAAGTACGGTTTCGCCGCCTGATCGCGCCGATCCCGTGACATCGGTCCCGGCCGTCTCGCGGCCGGGTGCCTGCCGGGGCCCGCCGCCAGCCACCCCGGCCTCGACCCACAGCCCGAGGCGCGCATCCAGCCCGTCCGCCAACAGGAATTAAGATGGGATTGTTCATACTCCGCCGGATCGGGATCATGATCCTTACGGCGCTCTGCCTCACCTTCATCGTCTTCGTCCTGACGAACCTCCAGCCGAACCTCGAGAAGCTGGCCAAGACGCAGGGCAACGTTCGGATGACCGACGAGCAGGTCGCCACCTGGCTGGAGATGAACGGGTACACGGACCCGATGCTCTCGCGCTATGGTCAATGGCTGGGCCTTCTGCCGGGCTGGACCCGTGAGGACGCCGAGGGCAATGTCACCGGCCGTTGCATCAGCCGCGACGTGCCCGCCGACGTGGCGCCGGAGCGCTGCGGCGTGCTGCAGGGCGACTGGGGCTGGTCGACCGTGCTGCGCGACGAGGTGAGCGCGATCATCGGCACGCGGCTGGGGCTGACCGGCATCCTGATGTTCTGGGTCATGCTGCTGATGGTGCCGATGGCGCTGATCATGGGCGTCCTGGCCGGAATGCGCGAAGGCTCGCGCCTCGACCGGTCGCTCTCCACCGTCTCGATCGCCTCCACCGCGACCCCCGAATATGTCTCCGGCGTCATCCTGATCGCCGTCTTTGCCTCCTCCGCCGTCGGGCTGAAATGGTTCAAGGGCACTGCGACCAGCGCCATGGATGGCATCACCTTCGAGAACTTCACCCTGCCGGTCGTGACCATCGCGCTCTACGGCATGGGCTATATCGCCCGGATGACTCGGGCCTCGATGACCGAGGTGATGACCGCGCAATATATCCGCACCGCCCGCCTCAAGGGCGTGAGCTTCCCGAACATCGTCCTGAAACACGCGCTGCGCAACGCGCTGATCGCGCCTTTCACCGTGATCATGTTGCAGATCCCCTGGCTGCTGAACGGCGTGGTGATCGTTGAGACGCTCTTCAACTACAAGGGGTTCGGCTGGACGCTGGTGCAGGCGGCCTCCAACAACGACATCGAGCTGCTGCTGGGCTGCTCGGTCGTCGCAGTGGTCGTGGTTCTCGTCACCCAGCTCATATCGGATGTGGGGTATATCTTCCTGAACCCGCGCATCCGGATTTCGTGAGGGGACGTAGCAATGGAACCGTTGTCCTGGGGCGCCATCCTCGTCGAGATCCTGATCCGCTTCACCCCGGTCTGGATCGGCATGGCCGCGATCTTCGCGCTCTCGCTCACCTTCAAGCGCCGGCTGGGGCTCTACGGCAAGCTCTTCGACTCCACCATCGGCATGATCGGCTTCGCGATCGTGCTGTTCTGGGTGCTGACCGCGCTCTTCTCCAACATGATCATCACCCACGACCCGCTGGTGCAGGTCTCGGGCATGAAGAACAAGCTGCCCGGCACGCCGGTGCCGGAGGGCACCGAGGGGCTGGGGTACTACCTGCTCGGCGGCGACAACCTCGCCCGCGACGTGTTCAGCCGGATGGTAGCCGGCTCGACCATCGTGATGCAGATCGCGCCCGTCGCGACGCTCTTCGCCTTCATGGTCGGCATCACCCTCGGCCTGCCGGCGGCTTATTACGGCGGCGCGCTGGACACCTTCCTGTCGTTCCTCGCCAACCTGATCCTCGCCTTCCCGGTGATCCTGCTGTTCTACCTGCTGGTGACGCCCGAGATCGTGGCGACCGGGCTGCCAACCTACATGGCCGCGGTCCTGTTCCTGTTCCCGATCCTGTTCCTGGTGGTGCTCTGGAACTCCCGGTTCTTCACCCAGGCCGGCAAGCGCGCGGCCTATATCTCGGTGACGCTGGTGCTTGGGCTATGGGTCTACCTAGGAGTGGCCTGGAACGCCGATCCGCTGGGCATCATCTCGGTCCCGCCCAACATCCTGATCGTCTTCGTCTCGGTGGTCTTCGTGAACGCGCCCACGGTCTTCCGTATCGTCCGCGGCATCGCGCTCGACATCAAGACGCGGGATTACGTCGCCGCCGCCCAGACCCGCGGCGAGGGTCCGTGGTATACGATGCTTTGGGAGATCCTGCCGAATGCCCGCGGTCCGCTGATCGTCGATTTCTGCCTGCGGATCGGATACACGACGATCCTGCTCGGAACACTCGGGTTCTTCGGCCTCGGCCTTGCTCCGGAAAGCCCGGACTGGGGCAGTACGATCAACGACGGCCGCAAGCTGCTGTCGATCTATCCGCACCCCGCGCTCGCGCCTGCCCTGGCGTTGATGAGCCTGGTGCTCGGCCTGAACCTGCTGGCCGACGGGCTGCGCGAAGAGAGCCTGAAAGATTGAGCGGCCGGTGCGGAACAGGCCGGCCCCTGCGCCGGCGGAGAGCGCGGACCGGGGGCCAGCCCCCGGACCCCCGGGATATCTTTGGACAGAAGACGTGGGGTCTGCGTCGCGTGCGAAGCACGCGCCCGGCCCAACGCTCTTTCCGAGCCCGCAAGGGCGAGGTGGAGCGGCGGGAGCCCTGCGCCCCGCGAGCGCTGCGGAATGAAGGGAGCGCGAGATGACCAAGTGGGATTATGACGGCCCGATTCTCGAGATCGACAAGCTCTCGATCTCCTTCTTCACCCGACTGCGGGAGATTCCGGCGGTGATGGATTTCTCCGTTACCGTGCAGCCCGGCGAGGCAATGGGGCTGGTGGGGGAATCCGGGTGCGGAAAATCCACCGTTGCGCTCGGCGTCATGCAGGATCTGGGTGTGAACGGGCGGATCGTCGGCGGATCGATCAAGTTCAAGGGGCGCGACCTGGGCGAGATGAGCGCCGAGGAGTTGCGGCACATCCGCGGTTCCGAGATCGCGATGATCTATCAGGAGCCGATGGCTTCGCTGAACCCGGCAATGAAGATCGGCAAGCAATTGATGGAAGTGCCGATGATCCACGAGGGGATCTCGCAGAAGGAGGCCCTGGACCGCGCGCTGGAGGTGGTTACCGATGTGCGTCTGCCGGATCCCAAACGGATCCTGAACTCCTATCCGCACCAGCTCTCCGGAGGGCAGCAGCAGCGGATCGTCATCGCCATGGCGCTGATGTCGAAGCCCAGCCTGCTGATCCTCGACGAGCCGACCACCGCGCTCGACGTGACGGTGGAGGCTGCCGTGGTCGAGCTGGTGAAGGAGCTGGGCAAGAAATACGGCACCTCGATGCTGTTCATCTCGCACAACCTCGGCCTCATCCTCGAGACCTGCGACAGGCTCTGCGTGATGTATTCCGGCGAGGCGGTGGAGCGCGGCTCGATCGAGGACGTTTTCGACGAGATGCAGCACCCCTACACGCAGGCGCTCTTCCGCTCGATCCCGCTGCCGGGGGCGGACAAGAACGCCCGCCCGCTGGTCGCCATTCCGGGCAACTTCCCCCTGCCCCACGAGCGCCCGCCGGGCTGCAATTTCGGCCCGCGCTGCGACTATTTCGAAGCCGGGCGCTGCGACGCCGGCGACATTCCGATGTACCCCGTGCCCGGCAACGACCGGCACGCCACCCGCTGCCTGAAGTTCCAGGAGATCGACTGGAACGCGCCACTGGCGAAAGCGGTCGAGAGCAAGGCTGCGGAGATCGGGCGCACCGTGCTGAAGGTCGACAAGCTCAAGAAATACTATGAGGTCGCCGCCAACGCGCTGTTCAGCGGACACCGCAAGGTGGTGAAGGCCAACGAGGAGCTGAGTTTCGAGGCCCGCGAGGGCGAGACGCTGGCCATCGTCGGCGAATCCGGCTGCGGCAAGTCGACCTTTGCCAAGGTCCTGATGGGGCTGGAGACAGCGACCGAGGGAACGATCACGCTCGACAACAGGTCCATCGAACAGATTCCGATCGACAAGCGGGATACCGCGACCGTGTCTTCTGTACAGATGGTCTTCCAGAACCCGTTCGACACGCTCAACCCCTCGATGACCGTCGGACGGCAGATCATCCGGGCGCTGGAGATCTTCCGGTTCGGCAATAGCGAGGCGGAGCGGCGCGCGCGGATGCTGGAACTGCTGGACCTCGTGAAACTGCCCCGCGCCTTTGCCGAGCGGATGCCCCGGCAGCTCTCGGGCGGGCAGAAGCAGCGCGTGGGCATTGCCCGGGCCTTTGCCGGCGGTGCTCGGATCGTGGTCGCCGACGAGCCGGTCTCGGCGCTCGACGTCTCGGTCCAGGCCGCGGTGACCGACCTGTTGATGGAGATCCAGCGGGAGGAGAAGACGACCTTGCTCTTCATCTCCCACGACCTGTCGATCGTGCGCTATCTCTCGGACCGGGTCCTGGTGATGTACCTCGGCCATGTGGTCGAGATGGGCACCACCGACCAGGTCTTCTCGCCGCCCTATCATCCCTACACCGAGGCGCTTCTGTCGGCGGTTCCGATTGCCGACACGAGCATCGCCAAGAAGCACATCGTTCTGGACGGCGACATCCCCTCGGCCATGAACCCGCCGCCGGGCTGTCCGTTCCAGACGCGCTGCCGCTGGAAGTCGGAGGTTCCGGGCAATCTCTGCGAGACGCAGGTGCCGCCGATCCGTGACCTCGGAGACGGCCACCAGGTCAAGTGCCACCTTGCCGACGACTTGCTCGCCCGGATGGAGCCGGTGATCACCCTCGCCGCGGAATAGACGCCGGCGCGGGCCGCGTCTGGCGGGTCAGTCGCAGTGATTGTGATGGCGCCACATCTGCGGGTCGTGCCCTTCCGGCACGGCATCGCAGGGATCTGCGGCGTAGCCGCGAAGCTCCCGGTAGCGCGCAATCTGCGCCTCCGTCAGGATTGTCGGCGTCTCGAGGTGCCGCGACAGGTGGACGTAGCGCAGAGCGCCGCGGGCCTCTGCCGCCTCCGACACGCGTTGCGCCAAGATCTCCGACGTCAGGCCGCCCGAGGCGAAGGCCGCATCGAGCGCTGCCTCGGCCGCGATGAATCGGGCACCGGCCGCGATGGCCTCCTGCTGCATCTCCTCGAACAGCGCCTCAATCTGCGCGACCTGCTCCGGGTCGAGCCCCAACTGCTCCTTCAATTCCAGCAGGTGCGCCGGCCCGGGGAGCCCGTTCAACTCGGCCGGGAGCGCCAGCCCCCAGCCCTGGCCCGCGCGGATCTGCGCGACGTCGTCCTCCGACAGGCTCTTGATCTCCCGCGCATCCAGCCCGGCGTAGGGCGCGGCTGCATGGTCCTGCGCCGCGACCGCCCACGCGGCCATCAGCAGGATCGGAAGGGCAAGGGCGTGAAGGGCATGGCGCATGGGCTTTGGTCCTGTCTCGATCGGGTTTCCCGAATCATGGCATCCCGTGACCCGGAGGCGAAGACGCGTTCCCGTGATCGGGCTGTTCTGGTACCCGCGCCCTACTCCTCGAGCAGATGCTCGTAACGCGCGTCGGTCAGAGTCTTGAGAAAGGCGACGATGGCGTCGACCCGCTGGTCGTCCAGCGCCGGGCCGGTCTCCAGATCCACCAGCGACAGCGTTCCGTCCACTTCCGGCGGCCCCCAGGGCTGGCCTGTCTCCGGGTTGATCTGCCGTTCGGGCGCTCTCGAATTATACTTGTCGTAGAACAGAACCACGGTGCGCAGATCCTCGAAGACCCCGTTGTGCATGTAGGGACCGGTGACGGCGACGTTGCGCAGGGTCGGCACCTTGAACTTCCCGGCCTGCGCCGGATCGTCGACGCCCGGATTCTGCAACAGGCCGGTGTCGACATGGTCCGCAGTCGACCCGTTGGCGCCGCGCAGCGCCACGTTCGCCGGCACGCCGATGTTGTGGAACTCGTAGTTGGTGAAGGTCTCCTGCGGGTCGATCTCGCTGCGGCCGAGCTGGTGGCAGATGTTGCAGTTGGTGAACTGCTGCGAGAAGAACAGCACCCGCCCCAGTTCCTCCTGATCGGTCAGGGTGTATTCGCCGCGCAGCGAGCGGTCGTACTTGCTGTCGAACGGGGCGAATTCCGGCGTCCGCTCGAAGGCGGCGATGGCGCGGGTCATCGCGCCGTAAGCCGCGTCCGGATCCTCGAACAGGCCCTCGCCGAAAAGCCAGGTCATCGCCTCGACGTAATCGGGATTCTCCTCCAGCCGGGCGGCGACGCTGGCCCTGTCCGGCATCCCCATCTCGATCGGGTCGAGCGGCGGCCCGCCCGCCTGCCCCTCCAGCCCGGCCTCGCGGCCATCGTGGAACTGCCCGCCCTTCCAGACACCGGCGACCTCGTCGAAATGGAACTCCGGCGAGAACATCGCGTAGGCGGCCGTGGGCGCGTTGCGGTCTCCCAGGGACATCCCGTCGTCACCGAGCGACGCGGCGCGACCGACCTTGCTCTCGCGCGGATCGGTAAAGGCGGCGGCCGGATCGTGGCAGGTTGCGCAGGCCTGGCTGCGGTTGAGCGACAGGTTCGGATCGAAGAACAGCGCCTCGCCCAGTTGCTCGAGATTGGTGAACAGGGGCTCGGTCGCGACCTGCGGGGCACTGGCGAGGTAGAGCCCGGCAACGACCGCGCCTGTCGCGGCAGGTAAGGCAATCGGTTTCAGGAGACCGGCCATGGATGCGTCCTTGGGTATCTGGCAACTTTGGCCACAGCAGATACACTGGTTCCGGATCGGTGCAAATTGATCCGGAACAAATTCCGAGTGAATTAATCGGGAAACCGGAGCCTCAGCTGCCCCAGATCTTGCGGACGTAGTTCGTCGTCTCGCGATAGGGCGGGACGCCGCCGTATTTGTCGACCGCGCCCGGGCCGGCATTGTAGGCCGCCAGCGCGAGGCGCCAGTTGCCATAGCGGTCGTACATCATCCGCAGGTAGCGCGCGCCGCCTTCGAGATTCTGGGTAGGATCATGCGGATTGACACCAAGCTTGGCCGCAGTGCCAGGCATCAGCTGCGCCAGCCCGATCGCGCCCTTGTGGGATTTCGCGCTGACCCGCCAGTTGCTCTCCTGCTGCACAAGACGCAGGAACAGGTCCTCCGGCACACCATGCTTGCGCGCAGCGCTCTTGGCGACCGAGAGGTACTCGCCCCGGTAGTTGCCGCGATAGTTCGGCACGGAGGCGATGGACACGGACGCCTTGGAGGACGGCGGCTGAAGCCGGACCGAATTCTCGTATTGTTTGGAGGCGCGGTTGTCGAGGAGACGGGTTTGTGAGGCGAACAGCCGGGCCCGCGATTTGGATGATACGGAAGTTTCCGCTGAAACGGGCTCTGGAGCCCATGTCACGACACTTGCGACCACCATGGCCGCGATGCCACCAGCACCTGCGAGCTTCACCATTCGGCTTTGCCTTGTCCCTCGTCCTACAGGTGCGGGAGTATATGGAAATGAGGTGGTTGCGCCAGTGCAAGCGGGTCACGCCGGCGGATTTATGCGGTTTTTAACCTCGATCATGTGGTGTAGCGTCTGGCTCCGAAGCGGAATCGATGCCTCGGAGCAACAGGCAAGAGACTCGAAAGCACAAAGGAGCAGCGCATGGCGGGGTCGGTGAACAAGGTGATCCTGGTGGGCAATCTGGGCCGGGACCCGGAAGTGCGCACCTTCCAGAACGGTGGCAAGGTCTGCAACCTGCGAATCGCCACGTCCGAGAACTGGAAGGACCGCAACACCGGCGAGCGCCGGGAGCGGACCGAATGGCATTCGGTGGCCATCTTCTCGGAACCGCTGGCGCGGATCGCCGAGCAATACCTGCGCAAGGGCTCCAAGGTCTATATCGAGGGCCAGCTCGAAACCCGCAAATGGCAGGACCAGTCCGGCCAGGACCGCTATACGACCGAAATCGTGCTGCGCCCTTATCGCGGCGAGCTGACACTGCTCGATAGCCGAGGCGGAGAAGGCAGTGGCGGCGGCGGGTATGACGACCGCGGCAGCTATGGTGGCGGCGGCGGCGGATACGATGACCGCGGAGGGTCGCAGGGCGGCGGCTATGGCGATGGCGCGCCGGGCGGCGGCGGCAGCGATCTGGACGACGAAATCCCGTTCTGAGGCGGCGACCGGCGGCCCGGCCCCGACCCGTTCCGGATCAAGGTCCGGGGCGTCGACTTCTATGCCTGATCCGTGGCATCGGGGCGACCACGCGCTGCTCCGGGTGTTTCCGCGGCCTGCCGCGACCTTTTCGGACGGGTGAGACCCGGGGCGCAGTTGGCCGCGATCGAGGGCTTCCGAATCGTGCAGGCAGGACGAGACAGCCAGCCGCGAACAGCGCCCGGACTCAGGCAGCGGCCATGAGCGGACCTCGTTGTCGCGGATCTCTTCGCTGCGCAGGCACGTCGGCATCGCCTGCCGGTGTCAGCCGGCGCGCCCGAGTTCGTCTTCCAGAAGGTCCAGCACCTTGTCCCGCGGCACCTCCGAGGTGACGAAGGCACGGCCGATGCCGCGGGTCAGGATGAAGCGCGGCACCCCGGCGACGACCTTCTTGTCCTGCGCCATCAGGTCCATCAGCGCTTCGGCAGAAGGCAGATCACCCGGAATGTCGCTCAGATCGACCCGCATCCCCATCTCGCGCAGATGCGCCCGGACCCGGCTCGGATCCTCCTGCGCGCAGAGCCCGAGCTGCGCCGACAACTCAACCGCCAGCGCGCAGCCGATGGCCACGCCCTCGCCGTGTAGCAACCGGTCGGAATAGCCAGTGGCCGCCTCCAGCGCATGGCCGAAGGTATGGCCCAGGTTCAGCAGTGCCCGGTCGCCTTGCTCGGTCTCATCACGGGTGACGATGTCGGATTTCATCTGGCAGGACCAGGTCACCGCCGCGATCCGCGCGCCGGTATCGCCCGCCTTGAGGGTGGGTCCGTTGGTTTCCAGCCATTCGAAGAACGAGTCGTCGCCCAGAAGGCCGTATTTGACGACCTCTCCATAGCCGGCGAGGAAATCCCGCTCCGACAGGGTTCCGAGCACCTCGACATCGGCCAGCACGAGGCTTGGCTGATGGAATGCGCCGATCAGGTTCTTGCCGGAGGGGGAGTTGATGCCCGTCTTGCCGCCGACGGAGCTGTCGACCTGCGCCAGCAGGGTCGTCGGCACCTGCACGAAGCGCACGCCCCGGCGCAGGATCGCCGCGGCAAAGCCCACGAGGTCGCCGATCACCCCGCCGCCAAGCGCGACCACCACGTCGCCGCGCTCGATCCGCTGCTCGAGCAGCCACTCGACGGTCTGCGTTAGGTAAGGCCAGGATTTCGTGGCCTCTCCGGGCGGAAGGATGTGCACGGCGCTGTCGATGCCCTCCGCCGTCAGCGAGGCCCGAAGCCCGTCCAGGTGCAGCCCCGCGACCGTCGTCTCGGTCACGATCGCCACCCGTGGCCGGTTCAGCAACGGCGCGATGCGATAGCCGGCGCGGGCGAGGATACCGGACCCGATCAGGATATCGTAGGCGCGGTCTCCCAGCGGGACGTGCACGCTTTCAATCACTTCAGCCTTCCTCCAGAACGTCGGGTCGGCTGCGCAGCACCTCGACCACCTTCTCGACCATCTCGGGGATGGAATAATCGCCACGTGCCTTCACCGAAAGGTCCGCCAAGCCATAGACCGGCGCACGAACGGCGTAAATTTCCTCAAGCGTCGCACGCGGGTCGGCGGTGCGCAACAAGGGCCGCGTGTTCTTGTGCTTCACCCGGCTCCACAGCAGATCGACGTCGGCGTCGAGCAGAACCGAGACCCCGCGATCATGGATCATCCGCCGGTTGCGCTCCGCCAGAAAGGCGCCACCGCCGGTCGACAGGATGCCCGGGGTGCCGTCGAGCAGCCGGCCGATCACCTCGGTTTCGCGGTCGCGGAAGAACGCCTCGCCGTCGCGTTCGAAGATCTCGGCGATGCTCATGGCGGCGGCAGATTCGATCTCGGCGTCGCTGTCGAGGAACGGCACAGCGAGGCGCTTGGCGAGCCCGGTGCCGATGGCGGTCTTGCCGGCACCCATCATGCCGACCAGCACCACCGTCTTCCTCAAAATCGCCGCCACCGCGGTCCCCTCCCCGGCATCAAGCCGCCGACAGAAAATTTCCTGTCTGAATGGCGTGAAATCGTCCGGGATGCCATGTATAAATCGAATGGACCGCACGTTCGAATGCGGCAGACAAGAAAGACGGGCAGCCATGCGTCGACTCCTCAAGTTTTTGCTCTTCCTCGTGGTTCTCGGGGCAGTGGCCCTCGTGGGCTTTGCATATCTGGGCGATCTGACCCCCACCCAAGTGCGGGTCAGCGACCCGGTGATGCTCGACGTGGATTAGGACAATGATCCGAACTGCGCTCACAGCGAGCCTGTGCCTTTTTACCGCCGTGGGCGGCGCCAACGCCCAGCAGACCGCCGCGGTCGCCGCGTCGGACGGGCCGATCTCGGCGATCGACTGGCTGTCACACAGCCTTGCCCAGCCCCGCGAACTGCCCTCGACCGAGGCGCCGATTACCAACGGGATCGTCACGGAGAACATCTCCGTGCAGCCGCTTGACGATCCGTCGCCGGACGGCGTCGGACTGCTGCCGGTCAGCGTCACCGGGTTGCCGCCCGATCTCTGGGGCGTCTCGGAGGTCGCGACGCTTGCCCCGATGATCGCCGCCTTCCCGGCCGAACCGTTGCCCGCGGTCCAGGACCAGTTCCGCCAGCTGATGCTCGCCGAGTTGAACCCGCCCAAGGGCTCGGCACCGGCCGGCCCGATGCTGCAGGCGCGCGTCGACGCCCTGCTCGCCCGCGGCGCCGTCGAGGAAGCCGAGGCGCTGCTGGAACGTGCCGGTTCCGATGATCCGCAACTCTTCCGCCGGACCTTCGACGTGGCGCTGCTCACCGGGAGGGAACAGGCAGCCTGCGCCCGGATGCGCGCAGTGCCCGGAATCACTCCGTCCTTCCCCGTCCGGATTTTCTGCCTTGCCCGGACCGGTGACTGGAACGCCGCGGCACTGACGCTGGAATCGGCCAAGGCGCTTGGCCAGCTCAGCCCGGAAGAGGACGCGCTGTTGGCGCAGTTTCTCGACCCGGAATTGTCGGAGTTTCTGCCCCCGATCGATCCCCCCGCCCGGCCGAGCCCACTGAGTTTCCGGATGCTGGAGGCCATCGGCACGCCACTGCCCACGGCGCCGCTGCCGCTGGCCTTCGCCCATTCGGACCTGCGCCATACCGCCGGCTGGAAGGCCCGGATCGAGGCCGCGGAGCGGCTGGCACGGGCCGGTGTGCTGAGCCCAGCGGTCCTCCTCGCCATCTACGGAGAACGGCAGCCGGCGGCTTCCGGCGGCGTCTGGGATCGCGCGGATCTGGTCCAGGAAGTGCAGAAAGACCTCGCGGCTCGCGATGTGAACGCCCTCGAAACCAGCCTGCCGCGCGCCTGGAAGGCCATGACGGCGGCCGGGCTGGGCGTGCCCTTCGCGCGAGCGATCGGCTCCTCCCTCGACGAGCTGGAACTGACCGGCGAGGCAGCGGCGATCGCCCCGCAAATCGGACTGCTGTCGGATGATTACGAAGCGGCCGCGCTCGAGATGGAGCCCTCCGATCCCAAGCTCGCCTTCGCCGCCTCCATCGCGCGCGGCCTGCCCGGCACCCCGCCGCCGGACCTTCTCTCGGAAGCAATTGCCACCGGTTTCTCCGGACAGCCCTCCGAGACCGGCGACATGGCCGCCCGCGCCGCCGAGAACCGGCTGGGCGAGGCGCTGTTGCTGGCGCTCGATACGCTGGCCGGCGGGGCGGAAGCCGACCCGGCGGACCTGAGCGCAGCGCTGGCCTTCCTGCGGTCGAACGGGCTGGAGGACACCGCCCGCCGCGCCGCCCTGCAGATCCTGCTCGAGGACCGGCAGGCATGAGCGGCGCCGGGCCGACCGCCGCGGACAGCTGGATTTCGACCTTCCTCGAAGCCCAGGCGGCGGAGCTGGCGGCAGCGCGCAACACCCTGCTCGCCTATGGCCGCGACCTGAAGGACTTCGCCCAGTGGCTGGAGCACCGCGGCGGCAGCTTCGCGCGCGCCGGGCGAGACGACGTGGAGCGCTACCTGATCCATTGCGACGCCGAGGGCCTCTCTCAGGCCACCCGGGCCCGCCGTCTCTCCTCGATCCGCCAGCTTTACCGGTTTGCCTTCGAGGAAGGCTGGCGCGACGACAATCCGGCGATCCAGATCAAGGGGCCGGGCCGCCACAAGGCGCTGCCGAAAACGCTGGAACTGAGCGAGGTCGACGGGCTGCTCGAGGCCTCCCGCACGATGGGCCGCACCGAAAGCGACCGTCTTCGCAATGCCTGCCTGATGCAGCTGCTCTATGCCACCGGGATGCGGGTGAGCGAACTGGTCTCGCTGCCGGTGGCCGCCGCGCGCGGCTCGCCCCAGATGCTGCTGGTCCGCGGCAAGGGCGGCAAGGAGCGCATGGTGCCGCTGTCGGCGCCGGCCCGGGAGGCGCTCGACGCCTGGCTGGCCGCACGGGACGAGGCGGAGGAAGCCGCCCGGGTCCGCGGCGTGCCGCCGTCGCGGTTCCTGTTCCCCTCCTCCGGCCAGGCCGGGCACCTGACGCGGCACCGCTTCTACGCGCTGATCAAGGATCTTGCCGTCGCGGCCGGGATCTCGCCGGCCAAGGTCACGCCGCACGTGCTGCGCCATGCCTTCGCGACACATCTCCTGGCCGGCGGCGCCGACCTGCGGGTGATCCAGACCCTGCTCGGCCACGCCGACATCTCGACCACCGAGATCTACACCCACGTCCTCGACGACCGCCTCCGCGACCTCGTGCTGGATCACCATCCACTCGCCGCCGCGGCCCCCTCTCCCCAACCGGAGCGCGAACCGAAAGCGAGCCCTCCCGCCCGCGCGCGACGCTGACGCGTCTTGCCCGGTTGGGCGTGGCACCTGCGGTGCGCCGCCCGGGCCCGCGGCCGCGCAAGCGGCCGCGCCACGCCCAAGGTTTCCGGCTGCCCGCAAGGGCGGCTGGAAAGCGCGGGAGCCCTTCCGGACGGGTCAGCCCCGTGTCACGTCGTGGGAATAGAGCCAGTCGAACCGGTCGGGCATGAACCCCGGCGCCAGTGCGCCCAGAATCCGCAGGCCGGTGTGGGCGATGCCACGCACCGGGCCGACGCGCAGGTGATAATTCCGCGCGTTGGCCGTGGCCGCATCCACGATCCGCCGGCAGCGTGGCTTGCGCACCGACTCGAAGTGATCGAGCGCCGCGTTGGCGCGGTCGTGCCGGACCAGCGATTCCGCCAGCACCCAGGCATCCTCAAGCGCCATGCAGGCGCCCTGCGCCAGGAAGGGCAGCGTCGGGTGGGCGGCATCTCCGATCATCACTGCATTCGATGCGCTCCACTGAGGCGCCACGCCGTGGCGGAACAGCCCCCAGACCATGACCTCCTCCAGCCGCTCGAGCCAGCCGCGCACCGGACCGCAGAACTCGCTGAAAAGCGAGCGGAACCGGGCCGGATCGCCCGGGTGATTCCACCCCTCTTCGGTCCATTCCGGCGTCTCCACGACGCCGACGATGTTCAGAAGCGTCCCCCCCCGGAGCGGATAGGCCACAAGGTGCCGTCCACGCCCCATGAAGACCTGCGCCTCCGCGGGAACCTCGCCCGGTTCGATCGGCAGCAGGGCGCGCCAGGCGACCTGCCCTGTGAATTGCGGCTGACCCTCGCCCAGAAGCGCGGCCCGCAGCCGTGAATGCAGCCCGTCGGCGGCGACCAGGAGCGCCTCGCGCTCCGCGTCGGCATTGTCGATGAACAGCACCGGACGCCGGCCGTTCAGGTGCACCGATGCGACATGGGTGTCGAGCTGGATCTCGACGCCAACCTCGCGGGCGCCGCGCTCCAGCAGCGCGATCAGGTCCGCCCGGTGCACCAGCCCGAATCGGCCGAAACGGGTCAGGTCGAGTCGCAGCACCTCTGCCCCGCGCGCGTAATCCCGCAGGACGGCGCCGCGGGATTCCAACGAGATCTCCTCGAATTCCCGGCCCAGGCCGAGCGCCTCGAGCACGACCGCGCCATTCGGCGAGATCTGCAGTCCGGCGCCGACCTCGGCGATCTCGGGGGCCTGCTCGAACACCTTCACCTGCGCGCCGCGCATGGCGAGGGCCCGGGCCGCTGCCAGCCCGGCTATGCCCGCCCCGAGGACGGTGACCTCCTGTCCGATCAGGTTCATGGATTCTCCAGAAAGACAAAACGCCGGAACCAATGGTCCGGCGTTTCTGGCAAAAGCCTCGGCTTTCGGCAAGCGGCGCGTGCGCCGATGCCCTCAGTCGTCGCGATGGACCTTCTCGCGGCGCTCGTGGCGCTCCTGCGCCTCCAGGCTGAGCGTCGCGATCGGCCGAGCGTCGAGCCGCTTGAGCGAGATCGGCTCGCCGGTGGCCTCGCAATAGCCGTACTCGCCGTGCTCGATCCGCCGCAGCGCCGCGTCGATCTTGCCGACCAGCTTGCGCTGGCGGTCCCGCGTGCGCAGTTCCAGCGCTCGGTCAGTCTCCTCGCTCGCGCGGTCGGCGACATCGGGGATGTTGCGGGTGCTGTCCTGCAGGCCCTCGATGGTATCGCGGCTGTCCGCCAGAAGATCTTCCTTCCATGCCAGAAGCTTGCGCCGGAAATACTCCAGGTGCCGCTCGTTCATGAAAGGTTCGTCTTCGGCTGGGCGATAGTCATCCGGCAGAAAGACTTCCTGTTTCATTCCTGCTCCCTCTCGCATTTCTTCCGGCGTCAGGTGGGTGTCGCCGTTGTCCGGCTTGGTGTGGCTCGCGCTATCGTCTGTCACAGGCATCCTGGCTCCCTTGGCGGGTCATTACTCCATGCTGCATGGGTTGTCACTGCCAAAAAGCACGTGCAGGGTGGCGTGGATACGGGATTGACCAGCCGTGAAGGACGCAACCCAAGGGGCCGAAAAGTCAGATGAAATTCAACGGGACAGATTCGTACGTGGCAACCGACGACCTGAAGGTCGCAGTGAATGCCGCAGTGACCCTGGAGCGCCCGCTTCTGGTCAAGGGCGAACCGGGCACCGGCAAGACGGAATTGGCCCGCCAGGTATCCGGCGCGCTCGGCCTTCCGATGATCGAATGGCACATCAAGTCGACCACCCGCGCCCAGCAGGGGCTCTATGAATACGACGCGGTGAGCCGCCTGCGCGACAGCCAACTCGGCGACGAGCGCGTCCACGACGTGGCGAACTACATCAAGCGTGGCAAACTCTGGGAGGCCTTCGCCGCGCCTGGCAAGGTGGTGCTGTTGATCGACGAGATCGACAAGGCCGATATCGAGTTTCCCAACGACCTTCTGCAGGAACTCGACCGGATGGAGTTCCACGTCTACGAGACCGGCGAGACGGTGCGGGCCGTGAACCGCCCCATTGTCATCATAACCTCGAACAACGAGAAGGAACTGCCCGACGCCTTCCTGCGACGCTGCTTCTTTCACTACATCCGCTTTCCGGACATGGACACGATGCAACAGATCGTCGAGGTCCATTTTCCAGGCATCAAGCAGTCGCTGCTGACCACGGCACTGACCCAGTTCTACGAGATCCGCGACCAGCAGGGGCTCAAGAAGCGGCCGTCGACGTCGGAGGTGCTGGACTGGCTCAAGCTGCTCCTGGCCGAGGATCTCGACGCCGACGATCTGCGCCGTGACAGCGCCGCCTCCCTGCCCCGCCTGCACGGCGCCCTGCTGAAGAACGAGCAGGATGTGCACCTGTTCGAGCGCCTCGCTTTCTTGGCGCGCCGCCAGCGATGAGGCCGTCCGAAGACGCGGTCCAACGGCTTTTCCTTCGGGAGACGATCCGGTAACCTGCGCGCCCGAGGCCAAGGACAGATCCATGAGCAACAGCATTCTCGAAAGACTGGAGGCCAAGGGCCTGCGGATGACCGGGCAGCGTCGTGTGATCGCCGAGGTCCTGAGTGGGGCCGACGACCATCCCGACGTGGAGGAACTCTACAACCGTGCCTCGGCCCAAGACCCCAAGATCTCCATTGCCACCGTCTACCGGACGGTCAAGCTGTTCGAGGAGGCGGGGATCATCGACCGGCTCGAGTTCGGCGACGGCCGCGCCCGCTACGAGGACGCCGACCGGGAACACCACGACCACCTGATCGACCTCAATTCCGGCGAGGTGATCGAGTTCTGCGACCCCGAGATCGAGGCCCTTCAGGAGCGCATCGCCCAGCGGCTCGGCTACCGGCTCAAGGGCCACAAGCTGGAGCTTTACGGCGTGCCGGCCAAGAAGGGCTGAACCCTGCCCCGACGGCCGCCCCGTGGGGCGGTCGGATCTGACATTTCCGCCGCACCGACGGGCCGAGCCTTGCAGTCAATGCAGCGCGGCTTTTCGGGAAATCGGCGCTATTATCCTTTGTTATCGCCCCAAACAGGGCTAGAGCGAGGCCGAAACCGGCCACGACGGCCCGGATCCCGGAAAGCTGATGCACAACCTTCGCGGCGCCATTCTGATGATTCTGTCGATGGGCTTCTTTGCTCTGGAGGACATGTTCATCAAGCGCACGACCGAGACGCTGCCGATCGGCCAGATCATGATGGTCTCCGGACTCTGCGGCTTCGCCCTGTTCAGCATCGTGGTAGCGCTGCTGCGCCAGAGCCTGTTTCCGGCCGAACTCCTCGCTCCGGCGGTGATGCTGCGCAATGGCAGCGAGCTCCTGGCCGCGCTCAGCTTCTTCACCGCCCTCTCGATCATCCCGCTCTCCTCGGCTGCGGCGATCCTGCAGGCCGCCCCGCTCGCAGTGACTTTGCTGGCCGCCGTCGCACTCGGCGAAACGGTCGGGCCGCGGCGCTGGATGGCGGTCGGGATCGGCTTCGTCGGCGTGCTGATGATCGTCCGGCCCGGCACCGGGGCGTTCGAGCCGGCCGCGCTTCTTGCCGTGTTCTCCGTCCTCGCGCTGGCCGTGCGCGATGTGGCCACACGCGTAGTCCCGGCGTCATTGAGTTCGATGCAGATCACGCAGTGGAGTTTCGGCATCTTTGTGCCCGCAGGCGCCATCCTCCTGCTCTTCGGTCCCGGCCTGCAGCCGATGGACGCAGCGACCAGCCTGACCTTCGTCTGGATCGTCGGCTGCGGCGCCGTCGGCTATTATGCGATGGTCATGGCATTGCGCATGGCAAGCCTCTCGGTCATCGCGCCTTTTCGCTATTCCCGGCTGCTTTTCGCCCTGGCCATCGGCATGGCCGTTCTGGGAGAGCGCCCCGACACCCTCACCCTGGCCGGCGCATGCCTGATCATCGCGTCCGGTCTCTACACCCTTGCGCGGGAACGCGCACTTTTCTCGGAGGCCTGACAAGGGTATGACGGCCCCGAGTTTCATGACCGCACGGAAAGGACCGTCGCAATGAGCACCATCATCGACATTCACGGACGCGAAATCCTGGACAGCCGGGGCAACCCGACCGTCGAGGTCGACGTCACCCTCGAAGACGGCACGATGGGCCGCGCCGCCGTTCCCTCCGGCGCCTCGACCGGCGTGCACGAGGCCGTCGAAAAGCGTGATGGCGACAAGGGCCGCTTCATGGGCAAGGGCGTCCAGCAGGCCGTGGCCGCGGTCAATGGCGAGCTGGCCGAGAACCTCGTCGGCTTCGACGCCACTGACCAGGTCGGCATCGACACCACGATGATCGAACTCGACGGCACCGAGAACAAGGGCCGCCTCGGCGCCAACGCCATCCTCGGCGTATCGCTTGCCGTCGCCAAGGCCGCGGCCGACTACACCGCCCAGCCGCTCTTCCGCTACGTCGGGGGCACCTCCGCCCGCGTCCTGCCGGTGCCGATGATGAACATCATCAACGGCGGCGAACATGCCGACAACCCGATCGACGTGCAGGAGTTCATGATCATGCCCGTCTCGGCGACCTCGATCGCCGACGCCGTGCGGATGGGCTCCGAAATCTTCCACACGCTCAAGAAAGAGCTCTCCGGCGCTGGTTACGCGACCGGCATCGGTGACGAGGGCGGCTTTGCCCCGGCCCTGAGCTCCACCCGCGACGCGCTTGATTTCGTTCTGAAATCCATCGAGACCGCCGGCTACAAGCCGGGCGACGACATCGTTCTCGCACTCGACGCCGCTTCCACCGAGTACTTCAAGGATGGCAAGTACGAGATGAAGGGCGAAGGCCTGTCGCTCTCGTCGGAAGAGAACGTCAAGTACCTCGAGGCGCTCTGCAACGATTACCCGATCTTCTCGATCGAAGACGGCTGCGCCGAGGACGACTGGGAAGGCTGGAAGCTGCTGACCGACACGCTGGGCGACCGCGTGCAGTTGGTGGGCGACGACCTCTTCGTGACCAACCCGGCCCGCCTGGCCATGGGCATCGAGAAGGGCGTGGCGAACTCCATGCTCGTGAAGGTGAACCAGATCGGCTCGCTGACCGAGACCCTGGCCGCCGTCGACATGGCCCACCGCGCCCGCTACACCAACGTGATGTCGCACCGCTCGGGCGAGACCGAGGACGCCACCATCGCCGACCTCGCCGTCGCCACCAACTGCGGCCAGATCAAGACCGGCTCGATGTCGCGCTCGGACCGTCTCGCCAAGTACAACCAACTGATCCGTATCGAGGAACTGCTGGGCGAGACCGCGCTCTTCGCAGGCAAGTCGATCCTCAAATGACGCGGGCCTGACCGCCGCCTTCCGGGGCCGTCCGCCATGCGCGGGCGGCCCCTCTTCTTTCCGCCCGACGCTTGCCGACCAGACAGGAGGGCCCGCCCATGACCCCGGACGAGATCATCGCCCACCTCCGCCTCGCTCCGCATCTCGAGGGCGGCTGGTATCGCCAGACCTGGATCGACAGCACGGCCAGCGGCCGCCCGTCCGGCACGGCGATCTACTTCCTGCTCGAAGACGGCCAGACCAGCCACTGGCACCGGGTCGACGCCACCGAGATCTGGCATTTCTACGCCGGCGCGTCCCTGACCCTGCGGCTGAGCGAGACCGAAACCGGCCCCACGACCCGGCATCGCCTCGGCCCCGACCTCGCCGCGGGCGAGTTGCCGCAACTGATCGTGCCGAACAACCATTGGCAAAACGCCTCCGCCACCGAAGGCTGGGCGCTGGTCGGCTGCACCGTGTCGCCCGGCTTCACCTTCGAAGGCTTCACCCTCGCGCCCCGGGATTTCGACATCCCCTGAACCGGACAGCAGCCTCCCATAATCTGTTCGCAAACATCCCCGCAGGAGACACGATCCTTCGTCCGATGGATCGCCGCCCGGCTCAGCCGGTCTCCCCGGGATAGGAGATCTCGCCGCCGCCGACCGCCGCCCCGACCCCGGTTGTCGAAGGAAAGCTCGTCGGCAATCCGCGCGCGACCCGGACGGCCAGATAGGCGAAGGCCTGCGCCTCCAGCATGTCGCCGTCGAGCCCCACCTCTTCCACAGCGTCCACCGGGCAGCTCATCCCTTCGGCGATCATCGCCATCATCACCGGGTTCTTCCGTCCGCCCCCGGTGACCAGCAGGCGCTCCACCGGCGCCGGGAAATGCTCTGCACCTCGCATCACCGCCACCGCCACGGCCGCCGTGAGGGTTGCCGCGGCATCAGCGTCCGACAGCTCGGCGACCGCCGCCTCCAGATCCGAAAAGTCATTCCTGTCCAGAGACTTCGGAGGCATCTTGAAAAAGTAGCGATGCTCGGCAAAGCGTTCGATCACCGCCTCCGACACCTCGCCCGTCGCCGCCAGCACGCCGCCCTCGTCGAAGCCGGCGCCGCGTCGCGCCTGCATCAGGTCGTCGAGGGGCGCATTCGCGGGGCCGGTGTCGAACGCCAGCAGCGCCCCCTCCGCCTCGGGCCCGGGCTTGCGCGGGTCGACCCACGTCAGGTTCCCCACGCCGCCGAGATTGAGAAAGGCCACCGGTGCCTCGACGCCGATCCACTTCGCCAGTGCGAAATGGTAGGCCGGCGCCAGCGGCGCCCCCTGCCCGCCAAGCGCCACGTCGGCGCTGCGGAAATCCCAGACCACGGGCAGCCCGAGCGCTTCGGCCAGAACCGCGCCGTTGCCCGCCTGGTGGGTGCCGCGACCCTGCGGGTCATGGGCCAGCGTCTGGCCGTGAAACCCTGCCAGCGCCACATCGGAAAACCCCGCCATCAGCTCGGCATGTGCTTCCTCGACCATCGCCGCGGCCTCGGCCACCCCCGGCTCGTCCGGCCAGCGCCCGAGCGCCGCGCGCAGAACCGCGCGTTCCTCCGCCGAGTATCGGCGGTAGCCGCTGTCGCCAAATGCCTTGATGGTCACGCCGTCGGTCTCGATGACCGCCGCGTCCACCCCGTCGAGCGATGTGCCGGACATGGTCCCCAGCACCCGCACCGCCCCCGATTTCAACATGCACTTTCCCTCGGCACGCCTCGCCGCTAGAAGAGCGGCACTCGCCGCCGACAATGGACCGAAAGACGCATGACCTACCACCCGAAATCCGACTTCATCCGCGTGATGATGGAACGTGGGTTCCTTGCCGACTGCACCGACATGCAGGGCCTCGACGACGCCATGAGCAAGGGAGTCGTGCCCACCTATATCGGGTATGACGCCACGGCGGCCTCTCTTCACGTCGGGCACCTGCTCAACATCATGATGCTGCGCTGGCTTCAGAAGACCGGGCACCAGCCGATCACCCTGATGGGCGGCGGCACGACCAAGGTTGGCGACCCGTCTTTCCGCTCGGAAGAACGTCCGCTGCTCGGCCCCGAGCAGATCGACGCGAACATTGGCGGCATGCAGAAGGTCTTCTCCCGGTACCTGCGCTATGACGACAGCCCCGACGGCGCGTTGATGCTCAACAACGCCGAATGGCTGGACGAGCTCAACTACCTGGATTTCCTGCGCGATATCGGCCGCCACTTCTCGGTCAACCGGATGCTGTCCTTCGAGAGCGTCAAGTCCCGGCTCGACCGGGAGCAGTCGCTGAGCTTCCTCGAATTCAACTACATGATCCTGCAGGCCTACGACTTCCTGGAGCTCAACCGCCGCTATGGCTGCCTGTTGCAGATGGGCGGCTCGGACCAGTGGGGCAACATCATCAACGGGATCGACCTGACCCGTCGCGTGCTGGACCACGAGATCTATGGGCTCACCTCGCCGCTGCTGACCACCTCGGACGGCAAGAAGATGGGCAAGTCCCAGGGCGGCGCCGTCTGGCTCAACGGCGACATGCTCAGCCCCTACGAGTTCTGGCAGTTCTGGCGCAATACGACCGACGCCGATGTCGGCCGTTTCCTGAAGCTCTACACCGAGCTGCCGGTCGAAGAATGCGAACGCCTCGGCGCGCTCGACGGCTCCGAGATCAACGACGCCAAGATCCGCCTCGCCAACGAGGTCACCACCCTGCTGCACGGCGCGGACGCTGCCGCCGCGGCGGAGGCGACCGCGCGCGAGGTCTTCGAGAAGGGCGGCATCGGCGACGACCTGCCCACGCTCGCGCTCTCGCCGGACGAGATCGGCGACGGCATCTCCATCGTCCAGCTGATCGTCCGTTCCGGCCTCGCCAAGTCGGGCAAGGAGGCCAAGCGCCTGATCGCCGACAACGGCGCCCGCATCGACGACGCGCCGCTGACCGATGCCGGCCTGATGCTCGACGCGGCCGCCTTCGCCTCGCCGGTCAAGCTTTCGGCCGGCAAGAAGCGGCACGCGCTGGTCACGCTCGCCTCCTGAGCCAGCGACAGCGGCGGTGCGCGCCCGAAGGCGCGAACCGCTTTGACGGAGCGCGCCGCAGGCGCACAATTGATCAAGCGGCACATCGGCCCGATTTCCCGCTGGCCTTTTCTGCGCCTGCACGCTACCTCGCGCCCAAACCACGAAGGACGCCCGAATGGATCTGCGCAACATCGCCATCATCGCCCACGTCGACCACGGCAAGACAACGCTTGTGGACGAGCTGCTCAAGCAGTCGGGCGCCTTCCGCGAGAACCAGGCCGTCGCCGAACGCGCGATGGACAGCAACGACCTGGAGCGGGAGCGTGGCATCACTATCCTCGCCAAGGCCACCTCCGTCGAATGGCATGGCACCCGGATCAATATCGTCGACACGCCAGGCCACGCCGATTTCGGCGGCGAGGTGGAGCGGATCCTCTCCATGGTCGATGGCGTCGTGCTGCTGGTCGACGCCGCGGAAGGTCCGATGCCGCAGACCAAGTTCGTCACCTCCAAGGCGCTCGCTCTTGGCCTGCGCCCGATCGTGGTGCTCAACAAGGTCGACAAGCCCGATGCCGAGCCCGACCGGGCGCTTGACGAGGTTTTCGACCTCTTCTCCTCGCTCGACGCCGACGAGGACCAGCTCGACTTCCCGCATCTCTACGCCTCCGGCCGCTCCGGCTGGGCCGATTCAGATCTGAAAGGACCGCGCAAGAACCTCGATGCACTGTTCCAGCTCGTCATCAACCACGTGCCCAAGCCCCGCCAGATCAAGCGCCAGGGCGAGGATTTCCGGATGCTGGCGACCACGCTTGGTGCCGATCCGTTTATCGGCCGCACACTGACCGGCCGCGTCGAGAGCGGCAAGCTCAAGGTCGGCGCGACGGTGCAGGCGCTTTCGCGCATCGGCCAGAAGATCGAGCAGTTCCGCGTCTCCAAGATCCAGGCCTTCCGCGGACTGGGAATGCAGGAGATCGACGAAGCCGTTGCCGGCGACATCGTCACCATCGCAGGGATGTCGAAGGCCACGGTTGCCGACACCATCTGTGCGCTGGCCGTCGCGGAATCGCTGCCCGCCCAGCCGATCGATCCCCCCACGATCTCCGTCACCTTCGGGATCAACGACAGCCCCCTGGCCGGCCGTGACGGCAAGAAGGTGCAGTCTCGCGTGATCCGCGACCGGCTGATGAAGGAGGCCGAGACCAACGTCGCCATCCGCGTCACTGACACACCCAGCGGCGAAGCCTTCGAGGTCGCCGGCCGCGGCGAACTGCAGATGGGCGTGCTGATCGAGAACATGCGCCGCGAGGGCTTCGAGCTCTCGATCTCCCGCCCGCAGGTCCTCCTGCGCGAGGAGAACGGCGTCAAGATGGAGCCGATCGAGGAAGTCACAATCGACGTCGATGATGAATACTCCGGTGCCGTCATCGAGAAGCTGACCGGCCCTCGCAAGGGCGAGATGGTCGACATGCGCCAGTCGAACGGCAAGACGCGGATCATCGCCCACGTCCCGTCGCGCGGACTCATCGGCTATCACGGCGAGTTCCTCACCGACACCCGCGGAACCGGCGTTCTGAACCGCGTGTTCTTTACCTGGGCGCCGCACAAGGGCGCGATTCCCGGCCGCCGCGCGGGCGTGCTGATCTCGATGGAACAGGGCGAGGCCGTGGCCTACGCGCTGTGGAACCTCGAAGAGCGCGGCAAGATGTTCGTCGGGCCGCAGGCAAAGGTCTACCAGGGCATGATCATCGGCGAGCACAGCCGCGACAACGACCTGGATGTGAACCCGCTCAAGGGCAAGAAGCTGACCAACGTGCGCGCCAGCGGCACCGACGACGCCGTGCGCCTGACCCCGCATGTCCAGTTCAGCCTCGAAGAGGCTATCGCCTATATCGACGACGACGAGCTGGTGGAAGTCACGCCCAACGCGATCCGGTTGCGCAAGAGTTTCCTCGACCCTCACGAGCGCAAGCGGCAGGCCAAGGCCGCCAACTAGCCCGATCTCCCGCAAGACATGCACACCGCTTGCCAGGTCGCCGCACCTGGCAGGCGGTTCCATGTCGTGACCTGCGGTGAAAGAACCGGCACTCCGCTTCATCGGGGTGCTCTCCTCACGCGCGCGATCGGCGGAAAAACGTCGCGAAACCGATAAATCCGACTTTTTGGGCACCGATAACGACGACTTTTCACCCGGCGGTCACTTGCCAGCCTGTAAATCGCCCTTTTATCCTGCTAGGCAGGAGCCTGTTCCGCGGGAGGGACAGCGGCATCCGGAGCCTTCTTTAAACCATGAGTGCGCTCGAAGAAGACCAGTTTCAACGTCTCGTGCAACTCGCGGGCTCTGCCGCGCTGGACCAGCGAAAGTGGCGCTGGTTCCTTGAGGAGTTGCACCGCCTGTCCGGTGGCGTCCGTGTGCAACTCTTCGGACACGACTCGCGCGTATCGACGCCGCTCGGCGTTCACGAATACGGCTATGATCCCGATTACTTCCGCAGCTACGAGGCCTATTACGGGGCGATGAACCCCTGGGCCCCGGTATTTGCGAAGGCCCAGGTCGGCAAGGTTCTGCAGAGCGAAACTATCCTGCCGTTGAACAGGCTCGAAGCCACGGAGTTCTACAACGACTGGGTCCGCCCGCAGGAAGATATCGTCGGGGGAGCCGGCACGGTGCTCGAGCGAACGGCGGATCGCGCCACCATGATCGGTGGCAACATCGCACGCCGCGACCGGGACAGGCTGGAAGTGCCCTTCGCCCAGTTGCTCCAACGGATCGTGCCGTTTCTCCAGCAATCCGTGGAGGTCTCGCGGATGCTCGGCGGTTTGACCCTGGATAACCGTTTGCTGCGCGAGGGAATGGAGCCCGGAATCACCGCGATCTTCGCGCTGGATCTGCATGGCCGCGTCCGTTTCACCAACAAGCAGGCGGATCAGATGGCTGGAACGGGAGACCTCGTCCGGATCGACGCAACCGGGCAGCTGCGTTTCACCGAGGCGCAGCCGATGGTGGCGCTGCGTCGGGCCCTGCACGATCACATCATGCCGGAAGCCTCCATCAGCCTGCCCTTCTTTACCGGCGCCAACGGCAAACGGCACTACATGTGCCGCACCACCGCGCTATCCGACCGCGAAGGGCCGCTTCCGTGGCTGTCCGCCTTCGGCGGCGCCTCGTCCAGCAGTTTCGTGCTGCTCCTGATGTGCCCGGTGGCTCCGCGGGCCAGTCTCAAGTCGCGCCAGCCCACCATCGGTTGAGATCGACCGGACGCAAATCGGGCGGGCCGTGGCCTATTCCGTCGTCTCGACGATCAGCAGATCCCGCTCCGACGCGTTACGTGCATGGCTCAGTGCTTCCTGGTAGCGCTCCGAGCGATAGCAGGTCTCCGCCGCCTCCACGCTCGGGAAGCGTGCGACAACGTTTCGGGGCCGGTCCCGGCCTTCGAGCTGCACATAGCGTCCGCCGCGGGCGATGAAGACACCGCCATGCTCGGCGATGGCCTCCGTCGCGATGGCAGCATATTTGCCGTAGGCTTCCTCGTCGGTCACCGTCACGTGGGCAATCCAGAGTGCGGGCATGGTCTTATCCTCCGATCACGGCTTCCGCCGCCTTGATGGCCGCATCGGCGTTCTCGGCATCCTTGCCGCCGCCCTGCGCCATGTCCGGCCGGCCGCCGCCGCCGACGCCGCCAAGCTCGGCCACTGCCGCCTTGACGAGATCGATGGCCGAGACCTTCTCCACGAGGTCCGAGGTCACGCCCGCCGCCACGGCCGCCTTGCCGTCTCCATCCGCGATCAGCAGGATCGCACCGGAGCCGAGGCGTGTCTTGTGCTCGTCGATCAGGCCGCGCAGGTCCTTGCCGTTCACGCCCTTCAGAACCTGAGCGAGGAAGGGCACCCCGGCAATCTCGCGGACCTCGGGGCCGCTGGACGCGCCGCCGCCCCCGGCCATGGCGAGGTCGCGGCGAAGCTGGGCGATCTCCGCCTGCATCGCCTTGCGTTCCTCGACCAGGCTGCGGACGCGCTCCACCACCTCGGCCTGCGGGGCCTTGACCGCGCCGGCCACCTCGGCAAGCCGCCGGTCCTGCCCGGCCAAGTATTGCCGCGCCGCTTCGCCGGTCAGCGCCTCGAACCGGCGTACGCCGGCGCTGGACGCGGTGTCGCCGAGCGCCACGAAGAGCCCGATATCCCCGGTCTGGCGCACATGGGTGCCGCCGCAGAGCTCGATCGACCAGGTCTGTCCGTCCGCGCCCTTGCCCGTGCTCTTGCGGCCCATCGAAACCACGCGGACCTCATCGCCGTATTTCTCGCCAAAGAGCGCCTGGGCGCCGATGGCCCGGGCGTCGTCGGGCGTCATGATCCGCGTCTCGACCGGCGAGTTCTGCCGGATGAAGGCATTGACCTCGGCAGAGATCGCCTCGAGATCCTCCGCGCTCAGCGCCGCGCCATGCGAGAAGTCGAAGCGCAGCCGGTCCGGCGCATTGAGAGACCCGCGCTGCGCGACATGATCGCCCAACCGCTCCCGCAGCGCCTCGTGCAGCAGGTGCGTCGCCGAGTGGTTGGCGCGGATCGCGCCGCGGCGGGCATGATCGACCTCGAGCTCGGCCCCGGCGCCCGGCAGGATCTCTCCCTCGGTCACCGTCGCGAAATGGATGAAGACGCCCGAGACCTTCCGGGTGTCCGTGATTTCGGCCTTGCCGGTCTCGGTCCGGAGCCAGCCGGTATCGCCGACCTGTCCGCCGGATTCCGCATAGAACGGCGTCTGGTTCAGGACGACCTGCACGCTCTCGCCCTTGGCCGCGCGCTCGATGGCGGCACCATCCTTGACGACGGCCAAAATCTGGCCCTCGGCGGTTTCGGTGTCGTAACCGAGGAAATCGGTCGCCCCGTGCTTGTCGGCCAGGTCGAACCAGATCGTGGCGTCCTGGGTTTCCCCCGAGCCCGCCCAGGCAGCGCGCGCCTTGGCCTTCTGTTCGGCCATCGCGGCGTCGAAGCCGGCGATGTCGACCGTCCGGTCCTTCTCCCGCAGCGCATCCTGCGTCAAGTCCAGCGGGAAGCCGTAGGTGTCATAGAGCTTGAAGGCCGCCGCTCCGGGCAGTTCCGCCCCGTCGGGCAGTTGGGCCAGTTCGTCGTCCAGCAGCCGCAAGCCGCGCTCGAGGGTCTGCAGGAACCGGGTTTCCTCGGTCCTGAGCGTCTCGGCGATCAGCGCCTGCGCGCGGCCAAGCTCCGGATACGCGCCGCCCATCTGGCGCACCAGTTCCGGCACTAGACGGTGCATCAGCGGGTCCTTGGCGCCCAGAAGGTGTGCATGCCGCATGGCCCGCCGCATGATGCGGCGCAGCACGTAGCCCCGGCCCTCGTTCGACGGCATCACCCCGTCGGCGATCAGGAAAGAGGTCGAGCGCAGGTGGTCGGCAATCACCCGGTGATGCGTCCGGCCAGGACCGTCGGGGTCGGTCGAGGTCTGGTTGGCGCTGGCCTCGATCAGGGCGCGCATGAGGTCGGTGGCGTAGTTGTCGTTGGTGCCCTGCAGCAGCGCCGCCACCCGCTCGATGCCCATGCCGGTATCGATCGACTGGTTCGGCAGCTCCTTGCGGGTGCCGTCCTCGAACTGCTCGTATTGCATGAACACGAGGTTCCAGATCTCGACGAACCGGTCGCCATCCTCTTCCGGACTGCCCGGAGGGCCACCCCAGATATGGTCGCCGTGATCGTAGAAGATCTCCGAACACGGGCCACATGGCCCGGTAGGGCCCATCATCCAGAAGTTGTCGTTGGTCGGGATGCGGATGATCTTCTCTTCCGGCAGGCCGGCCACCTTCTTCCACAGATCGGCCGCCTCATCGTCGGTGTGGTAGACCGTGACCAGCAGCCGGCTGGCGTCGATCCCCAGTTCCTTTGTCACCATTTCCCAGGCATAGGGGATCGCCTGCTCCTTGAAGTAGTCGCCAAAGGAGAAGTTGCCCATCATCTCGAAGAAGGTGTGGTGCCGGTTGGTATAGCCCACGTTGTCGAGATCGTTGTGCTTGCCGCCGGCCCGCACGCATTTCTGCGCCGTGGTCGCCCGCTTGTAGTCGCGATGTTCGATCCCGGTGAACAGGTTCTTGAACTGAACCATACCGGAGTTTGCGAACATCAGCGTCGGGTCGTTCCGCGGCACCAGCGGAGAGCTGTCCACCACCTCGTGGCCCTGACGGCGGAAGTAGTCGAGGAAGGTCGTGCGAATGTCGTTGAGGCTGGGCATCGGGCGATGGTCTCGGCGGGGAAAGGGAAGGTTCCAGCGTGTTATCGCCTGCCGTTCGCGATGTCCATATTCCAGACCGTCCACCAACCGCGATGGACATCTGAGTCAGGGGAGATGCAGGAACGCCTTGGCCACGATCTGCCAGCGACCGTCGTGCCGCAGCAAGGTGAGCGTGTCGCGGAAGTCAAGATTGGCCCAGACGTTTACGACCCGAACAATCGCCGTGTCGCCGGCCACGGAGATCGATTCAATCTCGTGAGGCGGCAACGGAGCGTCCGCCGGGATTGCCTCGGCCACGCAGGCCGCGACGAACTCGTCGACGCTCGCCCACTCGAGGTCGCCCTCGAAATGGCCTATGGACGACGCCCTTGGGTGGAAGGCGCGACCAAGCGCCTCCGCGTCGCCGCGCGCCATTCCGGCGACGTAAAGTCCCACAACCTGTCCGATCTCCTCGAGGACGTCCATGTCAGGTTTGCGCTCCCGAAAATGGAAAACGCGGCCTGCGCGGCCGCGTCTTGATATAGCATCGATTTTCTGATCCGCGAACCGGGATCAGGCCTCGACCACGTCGCCGCCACCGTCGTCGCTGTCGCTCATGTGGAAATCCAACCCGTGCGCGGCTCGGATCTTGTCCTCGATCTCAAGCGCGACCGGCTGATTCTCCTTGAGAAACGTCTTTGCGTTTTCCCGGCCCTGCCCGATCCGCTCGTCGCCATAGGAATACCAGGAGCCGGATTTCTCGACGACACCGGCCTTCACGCCTAGGTCGAGCAATTCGCCGGTCTTGGAGATTCCCTCGCCATACATGATGTCGAATTCAACCTGCTTGAACGGCGGCGCGACCTTGTTCTTCACCACTTTCACACGGGTCGCATTGCCGACAACCTCGTCGCGGTCCTTGATTGCACCGATACGGCGAATGTCGAGCCGCACGGAGGAGTAGAACTTCAGCGCATTGCCGCCCGTCGTCGTTTCCGGGCTGCCAAACATCACGCCGATCTTCATCCGGATCTGGTTGATGAAGATGACCATGCATTTCGAGCGGGCGATCGAGCCGGTCAGCTTGCGCATTGCCTGGCTCATCAGGCGCGCATGAACGCCGACCGAGCTGTCGCCCATGTCGCCCTCGAGTTCGGACTTGGGCGTCAGGGCAGCCACCGAATCGACGACGACCATGCTCACCGCGCCGGACCGCACCAGCGTGTCGGTGATTTCCAGCGCCTGCTCGCCGGTATCGGGCTGCGAGATCAGCAGTTCGTCGAGGTCCACCCCCAGCTTGCGGGCATATTGCGGATCCAGCGCGTGTTCAGCGTCGACGAATGCGCAGACCCCGCCCTTCTTCTGTTCTTCCGCGACGCAATGCAGCGTCAGTGTCGTCTTGCCCGAGCTTTCCGGGCCGTAGATCTCGATGATCCGCCCCTTGGGAAGCCCACCGATGCCAAGCGCGATGTCGAGACCGAGCGAACCCGTCGAGGTGGACTCGATCTCCGCAACCGGGTTGTCACCGCCCAGTTTCATAATCGAGCCCTTGCCGAACTGCCGTTCGATCTGAGCCAGGGCGCTGTCGAGCGCCTTCTGCTTATCCGAATTCCGCTTGTCTGCCATGTCGAGAAGGTTCGCCGTCGCCATCATTTTCGTCCTTATTTCATACGCCGCGCCCGGCGGCAATGACTGCCCATGTTCACCTCTTGTTCCGACTCTTATCAGATCAAAACGGGAACATTTCAAGTCAATTCTTCTGCTTTCCATCCTGCAACGACAGGGGTTAAGGAGTTCTGAAGGTCTCCTCGCTCAATGACGAGCGGAGGGGTTGCAGCACATGGAATCGTTCGCGCCATGATGATCTTTTGGGAAGCCAGACTTGTTCTTCTCGCCGTTCCCAAGACCGGCACACAGGCGCTTCAGGCTGCGCTCGGCGCCGAGGCGGACGTGATCATCCGCAACCCGCCCCTGCAGAAACACATGCCACTGCGTTGGTATCAACGGTCAGTCCTTCCGTTGTTCAGCGCCGAGGAAGGCATGCAGCTCGAAACCGTGGCTGTGATACGCGAACCTCTGGATTGGCTGGGGAGTTGGTACCGGTATCGTCGTCGGGAATCCCTGAGCGGGCGTCCGAACAGCACCGCGGACCTCTCATTCCAGGAATTCGTTGCAGCCTATCTGCAGCCCAGCCAACCTCCCTATGCAGAGGTCGGGCGCCAGTCCCGTTTCGTGAGCGCACCGGGCAAGGCGGTCGCCGTCGATCACCTGTTCGCCTACGAGCACTTTCCGACGCTTTTGCGCTTTCTCGAAGGCCGACTTGGTCACCGTATTCGGTTGGGGCGGACAAATGTCTCGCCGGCAGGAGAACTGGATCTTCCAGACAGCATGGCCCAGCTGGCCGCGCGCAAGCTGAAGGATGAGTTCTCACTTCACAAGATCGCCGTGGCGGCATCCGTGGGCCAACGCGACGCGCAAGTCTGAACGATGCAGCAGCCTACTGAATCTGCTCTCGAACTGTCGCGGTCAGTTCGTTGAGCGAGAAGGGTTTCGGCAGAAAGACAGAGTTCGGAATTCGCGATTGTTCGTCGGAAAGGCTTTCCTCAGCGTAACCGGATACGAAGACCACACGCACTCCCGGCCGCTGGACCAGCGCCTTTCGCACCCAACTCGGCCCGTCCATTCCCGGCATTACGACGTCTGTCACGAAGACATCCACCTTCAGATCCGGATCTTCCAAGGTCTCCAGCGCGTCCTCTGCGTTTTCCGCCTCGATTACGGTATAGCCCCGCATACGCAGCGCCCGGGAGGCGAAGGCGCGGACCGGGGCTTCGTCCTCGACGAGCAGCACCACTCCATCCGCTGGCTGCTGTGACGTCGATGGGCCAACGGCCCGTGCCGGCGTCGCGTCCACCGCCGGGCGGTCAAATGCGGGAAAGTACAGCGAGAAGGTCGTGCCGGAGGCAACAACGGAGTCGACAAAGATGTATCCGCCGGTCTGTTTCACGATGCCATAAGCGGTCGACAGACCGAGCCCCGTGCCCTCCCCTGTCCGCTTGGTCGTGAAGAAGGGCTCGAAGATCTTCTGAAGCTTGTCGGGCGGGATGCCAACACCCTCGTCGGTGACACGAACCACCACGTAATCCCCGGGAGCGACGACCGCCCGGTCGCGCGCCATGGGGGCGGCGATATGGCGGCTCTCGGTCTCGATGCGCACCTCTCCTCCCTCGGGCATCGCGTCGCGCGCGTTGACCACGAGGTTCATGATCACCTGCTCGAGTTGCCGCTTGTCTGCCCGGATCAGGCGGAGGCCGGGGTCATGCGACAGCGACAGCGTGACCTTTTCACCGACCAGCCGATTAAGCAGGTGGGTCAGGTCGGACAGCGTATCGCGAAGATCCATAACTTCGGGCTTTAGGTTCTGCTTGCGGGAGAAGGCCAGCAACTGCCCGACCAGGCTTGCCGCGCGGTTCGCGTTCTGGTTGATCTGGACCAGATCGCCGTAATCCGGATCGCCCTGGTCGTGCCGCAGGAGCAGGAGATCGCAATGCCCCGATATCGCAGTCAGCAGGTTGTTGAAATCATGGGCCACGCCACCGGCGAGCTGGCCGATCGCCTGCATCTTCTGACTCTGCACGAACTGCGCTTCGAGCGTCTTGAGTTCCGTCGCATCGTTCAGGACGGCTACCAGCAGCACTTCCTCGTGCTCCACGATCCGCCCGAGCGTGATCTGCAGGTATAGTTCCTTGTCCGGCATGCTTGCACGGACGAATTCCGGGCGCCCAAGGCCGCGCCCCTTGGACGCCTCCTCCAGCCAGTCCCGGACCGACCGGCCCAGCCCCTCGACCAGCTTCTGGAGTTCCGCGCCCGGAGAGGCAGCGTCGCCGAGCAGATGTCGGGCGCTGGCATTTGCAGCCCGGATCTCGCCCGAACTGTTGAGTTTGAGGACAGCGACCGGGAGCCCATCCATCCCGCTGACGTCATGGTCGGCGTGGTCATCGAGCGTTTCATGGCCCGCCAGCGGCACGAGGAATATTTCATGTCTCGCCCCGGTGCCCTCGATATCGATCACCCGCACTCGCACGGGACCGTCCGCACCGTTGATCTCCTGAATGCTGTTGGACACCAGAGGCAGCTGCGTGAAGACACGGTCCAGCGTCTTGACCCGCCCACCGAGAATACGCCGTAGCGCATCGTTCATGAACAGGATCGTGCCATTCCGGCTTGCGGTCATCATGGGCAGGCTAAGGGCCTCCGCGCCGCGTCCGGCGGCGCCACGCTCCACCAGATCCTCGAGTCGCCAGAGAAACCTGTCCTCACCGACCTGATGCACGGCGATCCGGACGTGGCCGCGTCGGGTCACGAGATCCTCTCGCGCGGAGCCGCGCGCCTCCGCCCTGTTCTGCAGCCGAAGCAGCACCGAAGCAGGGTTTGCGAACAGGTCGCGCAGGCAGCGGACCAGCGTCTCATCGATTTCCACGCCCTCCACAAACCGGTCGCGCGCGGATCGGTTGCGGTGAAGGACCACACCGTCGATATCGGTCATGAAGCTCGGAGAGCCGTCGTTCTCGATGAAACCTGCAAGCGCAATGCCCAGATCGTCACGCGCCGAACGATGGCGCGCCGAGAACAGACCGATCAAAAGCGCCATAGCCGCAAGTGTGCCGCCGGAAGCCAGCAGCGACAGGGCAACCGCCTGCCCGGGAACGAAAAACGCCGCCCCCAGAAACACGAGTGCAAACACCACCAGGAATGGAATACGGCCGGAGAGTGCCGCAGCGCTGCGCGTCAGAGGGCTGGGGGCGAGAGCCGGGTGGGTCAATGCCTCTCTCCGTTTCGAATCTGGCCCCTTCATTTCCGACATAATTCGTTAAGTCCGGCTTAAGGCCAACTCGGGCCCGCCGCGAAGCGTGCAATTCGCTCCGCCGACCATCGCTCAATCCCCATTGCGGAGGACGGCGATGAAGAAGCCATCGCCGCCGGATACGGGGGAAAGACGGTCCATGCGCTCGCAGGTCCAGTCATTGTTGCCTGTCAGAAACGCGGCAATCTGATCTTCATTCTCTGCCCGCAGGATCGAACAGGTCAAATAGGCGATCGCGCCGCCGGGCGCAGCCAGGTCGGCGACGTGCCGAAGAATACCAGCCTGTGTTTCGCACAGCTGTTCGAGGCCCGCGCGATCGAGGCGCCATTTTGCCTCGGGCTGGCGCCTCCAAGCGCCGCTTCCGGAGCAGGGAACATCCGCGACCACCAGATCAAATGGCGCGCGACCTTCGACATCGGCGCTTGCGACGGTTTGAATGCGAGCGCCCGCTCGCGCCGCGCGAGCGGGGATGTCGCGCATCCTTTCGGGCGACGCATCGTGGGCGAGGATCTGGCCCGAGAACCGCGCGGCAAGTGCCAGGGATTTGCCGCCGCCACCTGAGCAATAATCGAGGATCCTCCCGTCATCGGGGAGCGGGATGAGGTCGGACACGGCCTGCGATGCGGCGTCCTGCAACTCGACCAGGCCCTCCTGGTAGCTGCGGGAGAGATGGACGCGCCGGGCGCCGTCCGTCACACGAAGCGCGGTCGGCGAGAGGGGATGCGGTTCGCAGTCTATACCCTCCTCACGCAGTGCCGCGCGGGCGGATTCGCGGTCCGAACGTGCAGCATTGACCCGCAGGAACACGCCAGCCCTCGACCGCAAGGCGCTGAGAGCCTGTTCGAAATCCGCCCCGAGGCTGGCTCGCAGATCCTCTTCAAGCCATTCGGGGCAATCCAGCCGCTCGGTCTCGGTCAAGGTGGCCAAATGGCTCCGCTCGGCCTCGCTCATGGGCGCCAGGGCGTAGCCCTGTCCAGTCAGCACGCTATCGGGATCGGTGCCCGCAAGCCGCAGCAGACCGATCACGAGGCCGCGGCCGGTTTCCGCCCCGCCGAGGGCTGCCGCGGAACGGCGTTGGCGGATTGCGTCGAACACGTGATCCCTTACCGCCGCCCGGTCGCGCGAGCCAGCGAACCGGCTGCGCCGCGCCCAGTTCGTCAGGACGCGCTCGGCCGGGTCTCCGGCGAGGTAGCTGTCGAGAATGTCTGCCGCGGCGGCATATCTTGCGTCCGGGGTCACACGTCCCTGCCTTTCCGGAACGGCCCGCGTCCCTCGCCTGCCCGTTGCATTCCAGCCTCCGCGCCTGCTGTCTCCGCGATCCCGCCTCGGTGCGGTCGCAGCACCTGTCTACGCCCCCGGTTCCGGTTGTGAAAGGTCCCGCAGCGGCAGCCTGCTAGCCCGCTTCCGGGTGGTCGGCCGCGGCGACCTCGCCGAGCGGGATTACATCGACCGACTGGGTAGTGCTGTGTTCTCCGGCCAGCCGCATGACGCCCTTGACCGGCGCGACATCGCCGTAGTCGCGGCCATGGGCGATCACCACGTGGTCGCGGCTCACCGCAATCGCATTGGTCGGATCGTATTCGACCCAGCCCATCTGGTGCCCGCACCATGCCCGGACCCAGGCATGCATCGCATCCGCGCCCTCCAGCCGCTCCTGCCCCTTGGGCGGGACGGTCCGCAGGAAGCCGCTGACATATCCCGCCGGTACGCCGATCCCGCGCAAGCAGGTAATCATCACGTGGCTGAAGTCCTGGCAGACCCCGTGGCGCCGCTCGAAGGCGGTGAGCGCGGGGGTGTCGACCTCGGTGGCCTCCGGATCGAACTCGAACTCGGAGTGGATGCGATTGCCCAGCTTGCGGACAAGGTCGAGCACGGTGGCAGAGTTGTCCGCGACCTCCATCGCGTAGGAGGTCATCTCCGGGTGGGTCATGATCCACGGCGACGGCCCGGTGAAATGGTGCGGCGCGTCGGCGTCTAGCCCCCGGTGCGCGGCGATGTCCCTCGGCAGGTCGGCCAATCGCGGCGAGACGTCAAGCAGTCTCCCCGGTCCGACGCGTTCGACAAGGGCCGACATTTCGAACCGGCTTTCCGCGTGGGGCTGGTCGATCGCCACCTCCACGGTCCGGTTGCCAAAGAAATCGGCCCCCTCCAGCCACTCCACCGGTTCCGGCAGAACCCGAAGCATGGGCTCGCGCACCTCCTGCAACCCGGGGATCTCGGCGGGCAGCAGGCGCAGAAGGTGCCGGCCGGAACTGGCAGCCGCCGGATAGTCATACGTGATCGACATGCGGATTTCGTACTGCATCGCCGGCCCCTATTTCAGATAGGCCAGCGTGAGCTGGTCCGACATGTCGGCGATCTCTGTCCGCAGCCGCTCGAGCGCGGTCGTGTCGAGCGTCTCGGGCTCGTGCAGCGCCAGATCCGTGCGCGCCCTGAGGACCGAGCGCGCGAAGGGCGTCATCTGGCGGTGATCTCCTGCCCCCGGAAGATGCGCCAGGTGCCCCTCGACGTCGTTGAGCTGGCACAGGATCGAGCGAGGGTTCAGCGCGTCCAGCCCCAGCAGGTCGATCACTGTCGCGCGGTTCATCGCGACCGTGTAGCGGCGGTGATGGGTCATCACGCTGTCGGCGATCTCGATCGCGATGTCCAGGCTGCCCGGCGGCGACACGGGATCGGCAAAGGCCATGAGGCAGCCCGCGGTGTTGGAGGCGCGCTCGAATGCGCGGCCGAGCGACAGGAAGCGCCAGCCGGTAAAGCGGTACATGTTGTCATGGACCAGCCCAGAGAAGCCGTTGAGCTTGCGTAGCAGCACGCTCATCGCCCGGGCCGCGTCATCGCCCGCCATCACCTTGCGCGCGAAACCCGACGCCGTACGTTCGAGATCGGCCAGCGCCAGCGTGCCGTCGACGGAGAAGCGGTCCCCCACATGCCCCGCGCTGAGGTAGGCCGAATGGATCGCGCTCTCGAGCGCCTTCGGCACCGGTTCCGAGGCATCGCAATCGTAGCCTTCCAGATGCGCCGCCGCGAGCCGCAGAAGCTGGCTGTCCGGGGTATCGGTTTCGGCAAGGCGCGAATGGTAGGCGCGCAGCAGGCGGACGAGGTATTCCGAGCGCTCGACATAGCGGCCGAGCCAGAACAGGTTGTCCGCCGACCGGCTGGGCAGCGCGCCCGGCGGGGTCCGGGCCACACGTTCTCCGGCGGGCTGGGCGATCGAGACGACCTCGGCCTCCTCCTTGCCCACCACCCAGACATCCGCGACCCGGCCGCCGCGCTGCATCGCCAGCACGTTGGACGCGGCCGACCGCCCGATCCGGGCAAACCCGCCCGGCATCACCTGCCAGCCGTCGGTGGTGCGCGCGAGGAAGACCCGCAGGCTCATCGGCCGTGGCTGCAATGTGCCGTCGACCAGTGCCGGCGCCGTCGAAAGCCGCACCCGTTCCTGCCCGACCAGCGCGCCGCCCCGGCGCTCGATCCAGTCGCTGAACCCAGTGGCAGGCGGCGTCACGTCGCCGGTTTCATAGGCCAGCCCGGTCGAGAAGGCGTCGCCCAGCGTCATTCGCTCGGCATTCTCGCGCACGTAGGCGCGCTCGCTCTCCTGCCCGCACCACCAGGTGGCGATATTGGGCATCCGCAGCGGGCGGCCGTTCAGCACCTGGCTCAGGCGCGGCAGGAAGGCCATCAGCGCCCGGGTTTCCAGCACGCCGGCGCCGAGCGCGTTGAGCATCGTGAGGTTGCCCTCCCGCACCGCCCGGAGCAGGCCCGGCGTTCCGAGCTGGGAGCCGCCGTTGAGTTCCAGCGGATCGGCCCAGGCCGCATCAAGCCGCCGCCACAGCACCGAGATCGGCTGCAGCCCGTCGACGGTCCGGATCATCAGCCGGCCCTTGCGCACGGCAAGGTCCTCGCCCTCCAGCAGCGTCAGGCCGAGGTAGCGCGCGATGAAGGCGTGCTCGAAATAGGTCTCGTTCATCGGGCCCGGCGTGAGAATGCCGACCCGGCTGTCGCCGTTCTCGCGCATCGAGCTCAACTGGTCGCGGAAGGCGCGGAAGAAGCCGGCCAGCCGGGTCACGTTGGCGCTGGCGAAGATGTCGGAGTAGACGCGCGTGGTCGCCATCCGGTTTTCGAGCGCGAAGCCGGCGCCGGAAGGGGCCTGCGTCCGGTCGCCCAGCACCCACCACTCGCCCCCCGGCCCACGTCCGATGTCGAAGGCGACGAAATGCAGGAAATGCCCCGAGCGCGGGCGCACGCCGACGAGCGGGCGCAGCCATTCGGCATTCTGCGCCACCAGCGCCGCCGGCAGGTGGCCCTGCTGCACCAGCCGGTTCTCGCCGTAGAGATCGGCGACGATCTTTTCCAAGAGGTCGGCGCGTTCGATCAGTCCGGCGCAGATCCCGCTCCAGTCTGTCTCGGAGATCAGCAGCGGGATGTGGCTGAGCGGCCAGTCCCGCCGACCGGTGTCCTGGGGACCGTAACGACGGAAATAAACGCCCGCATCGCGCAGGTAGCGGTCGCCATGCGCAATCCGCCCGGCCAGCTTTTCGGGCGTCATGGATGCAAGGCGGGCGATGAACGCCTCCCAGACCGGCCGAACGGCCCCGTCCGGGCCGATCAGCTCGTCGGGCACGCCCTCGAGGGCCGCATAGCCCGAGAGAAACCGCTGCACCGCATCGGCCGAATTGCCGTCCATTGGCCCTCCATCGACCGTAAGAAACCCTGCGCCCGTCGCAGATCGGGCGTCAATAGAAACTCCCTATGGGGCAATGCCGCAGGGGGCAAGTGGCACTGGCCCAATGCACATACGCCCTGAGCCGTGAAAGACGCAGGGTTTCGACCGCGTTTTCCGTGGGCCGGGATAAGGCACGCGGACTGCCCGATGCAGCGCGCTTCCCCAGCAGACAATCGCGTCTGCCCCGGCCAATGCATCACAGGGAGACAAACGCGCAGGAAGCGGGCATCGCTTCGCCAATCGGAAACACGCGCCCGGAATCGCCGTGGCCCATGTCGCATTTCGCCGATAAACGCGCGTTTTTCTGGTTTCAGGCGGCGGCATCGCGCTGCAGGGTCTGCCGAAGCACGAACACCGGATGGAAAGACCCATGAGCCGATTTGCCCTGACCGTGAAATGCCCCACCCGACGCGGCATCGTCGCGGCCGTCTCGACCTATCTCGCCGACGCCGATTGCAATATCACAGACAGCCAGCAGTTCGACGACCTCGAGACGGCGAACTTCTTCATGCGCATCTCCTTTACCAGCGAGGGCGGCAAGGACATGGCCGAGCTCGCCGCGGCCTTCCTGCCCATCGCCGAGCAGTTCGAGATGGAGCACGCCTTCCACGACGCCGATGCCAAGATGAAGGTAATCATCATGGTGTCGCGCTTCGGCCATTGCCTGAACGACCTCCTGTATCGCTCGAAGATCGGCGCTCTTCCAATTGATATCGTTGGAGTTATTTCCAATCACATGGACTACCAGAAGGTGGTGGTGAACCATGACATCCCGTTCCATTGCATCAAGGTCACCAAGGCCAACAAGCCGCAGGCCGAGGCGCGTCAGATGGAGATCGTGGAGGAAACCGGCGCGGAACTGATCGTGCTGGCCCGCTACATGCAGGTGCTCTCGGATGACATGTGCCAGAAGATGTCGGGCCGGATCATCAACATCCACCACTCCTTCCTGCCCAGCTTCAAGGGGGCCAACCCCTACAAGCAGGCCTTCGAGCGGGGCGTGAAGCTGATCGGGGCCACGTCGCACTACGTAACCGCCGATCTCGACGAGGGCCCGATCATCGAGCAGGACATCGTGCGCGTGACCCATGCCCAATCGGCGGCGGATTACGTCTCGCTCGGACGGGACGTGGAGAGCCTGGTGCTGAGCCGTGCGATCCACGCCCATATCCACCACCGCGTGTTCCTGAACGGCAACAAGACCGTGGTGTTCCCCGCGAGCCCGGGTGGCTACGCCTCCGAACGGATGGGCTGAACCCGGCCCTGCCCCGACACCGTCGGGACGGCGTGCTTTTTCCCTTCTGCCGCCGGGTGTTGGCCGATAGACTTCGGCCGACCGCCCGGAGCCCCCATGCCAGACAGCCCGACCAAGCCGCCGCTCATCAGCCCGGACGTGATCCGGATCTCGGCGCTCGTGCTCGCGACGGCGCTGATCACGCTGATCTTCTTCGGGATGATCCGGGGTTTCCTGATCTCGCTGCTGATGGCGGCGATCGTGGCAGAGATGTCGCGCCCACTCTACCGGCGGATCCAGAGGATGGTCGGCGGGCGGCGCAATCCCGCGGCGGCGATCACCCTGACGCTGATTATCGTGCTCGGGATCGTGCCGATCTTCTTCATCGCAACGGTCGCCGCAGAACAGGCGCTCGGCCTGCCGCGGACGGTGGTGCGCGTGCTTGACGGCCTCGCCGAGCGGAGCGCCACCTGGGAATGGCCGGACTGGCTGCCCTACGAGGAGGACATGGACCAGATCGGCCCGGAGGTGATCGCCAAGATCGGCGATCTTGTCAGCGCCACCGCCCGCTACATGGTGGGCACGATGTCGGCGGTCACCCGGGGCACGGCGCTGCTCTTTCTCGACACCTTCATCTTTCTCTACGCCCTGTTCTTCTTCCTGAAGATGGAGACACCGGTGATGAAGCAGATCCTGCGCTTCACCGGGCTGGCGCCGGAAACCCAGCACAAGCTTGCCGACCGCGCGGTCTCGGTCAGCCGGGCCACCATCAAGGGCGTGCTGGTGATCGGCGTGGTGCAGGGCCTGCTGGGGGGGCTGGGGTTCTGGGCGGCCGGGATCGAGGGCGCGACCTTCTGGGGCGTCGTCATGGCGATCGTGTCGATCATCCCCGGCGTCGGGCCGAGCCTCGTGCTGGCGGTCGGCGTGCTGTTCCTGTTCGCGGCGGGCGACACGACGGCGGCGATCGGGCTGGCACTCTGGGCCGGGCTGGTGGTGACCACGATCGACAACATCCTGCGCCCGATCCTGGTGGGACGGGACACGCAGATGCACGACATCCTGATCCTGGTCTCCACCTTCGGCGGCCTGGGGATGTTCGGCGCGGTGGGACTGATCCTCGGGCCAGTGGTCGCCGGTGTCTTCGTCACGATCTGGGCGACGCTGGCCGAGGCGGTGATGGAGCAGTCGGAACACCCCGAGGAAGCGCCCTCCGACGGGTCAGCCGCACAGTCGGGATAGGCCGCGCCCTGCCCCGGCGGCTCGTTGCGGGCAGTGCGGAACCGGGGCGCTGCCCCGGCCCCCGGGATATTTCCGGACAGGTGAAAGGGCCGGTCAGCCCGGCTGCGGGGCCGGATCGGTGGCGGGTAGCGCGGCGCTCTCCTGAAGGGACAGGACCTCGCTGCGGATGATCCGCGAGATCAGCGCGCAATCCTCGAGCGAGAAGGTCAGCGGCAGGCGCATGTCGATCAGCCCGGCCAGCACTCGGTCGGTCTGCGGCAGGGGCGCGGGCGCGGCGTAGCGCCAGTGATCGTAGCGCGAGGTGAAGGCGACAGGACGGTCGGCGCCGAACCATTTGAGATCCACCCCGCGGGCGGCACAGTTTTGGATGAGCGCGCCGATCGCCTGCGCGTTCCAGCCCGGCAGCAGGAACTGGAAGGAGGAGCCGACGTAGGCCTCCGCCTCCGGACGCGCGATGAGGCTCAGACCGGGCAGATCGCGCAGCCCTGCCTCGACGCAGCGGTAGCGCGCGTTCCACGCGTCGCAGCGCGCCCCGAGCCCGGCGAGCTGCGGACGCAGGATCGCGGCGCGCAGATTGTCCATCCGCGCCGACATGTTCGGCACGTCGAGCCGGAGCGGCTCGAAGGCCTCAGCCGGCGGCGCGGCACGGTGGCGCTCGTAAAGCATGTAGCTGCCGGACATCAGCACGGCCCGGGCCATCGCCTCGGCATCGTCGGAGACCAGCAGGCCGCCCTCGCCGGAATTCATGTGCTTGTACGTCTGGGTCGAATAGCAGCCCATCAGCCCGTGCCGGCCGGAGGGCGTGCCGTTCCACGCCGCTCCCATGGTGTGGGCGCAATCCTCGATCACGGTGAGCCCGGCGTCGCGGCAAAGTTCCATCAGCCGATCCATGTCGCAGATGTGGCCACGCATGTGCGACAGAAGCAGAACCCGTGCCTCCGGCGTCGCGCGGGCGCATTCTGCGAGGTGGTCGAGATCGATGGTGAGCGCCGGGGTGGTCTCGATCAGCACCGGCCGTCCGCCGACCGCGGCGATGGCGCCGGGCACCGGCGCCAGGGTGAAGGCATTGGTCAGCACCGGATCCCCGGGCTTCACGCCGGCCGCGCGCAGGGCGATGGTGATCGCCTGCCCGCCCGAGGCCACCGCGAGGCAGTAGCGCGCGCCCGTGGCGGCGGCGAATTCCTCCTCCAGCAGGGCCGTCTCGCCGGCCTCGCCCGGCACGGTGTTGTAGCGGTGCAGGCGGCCGTGGCGCAGCACGTCGAGCGCTGCGGCGATGCCCTCTTCGGGGATCGGCTCCTGCTGGGTGAAGCTGCCATCGAAACGTTCGGTCATGGCGCAAAGCTATGGGGGGAGGCGCGGGCGTCGTCAATCGCCGGGATACCCTCGCGCCGCGGTTTTGCTCTCCGCTTGCCCCTGCCCGGCGAGTCGAAGAAACTGCGCCGAACGGACCCCATTCGGAAAGAGCGCAGCATGAAGATCGCCAGTTTCAACATCAACGGGATCAAGGCACGCCACCCCGCGCTCTGCGACTGGCTGGACGAGGCGCAGCCCGACGTGGCGCTTCTGCAGGAGATCAAGTCCGTCGACGAAGGCTTCCCGCGCGAGATGTTCGAGGAGCGCGGCTACAACGTCGAGACCCATGGTCAGAAAGGGTTCAACGGGGTCGCGATCCTGTCGAAGCTGCCGCTGGAGGACGTGACCCGCGGCCTGCCGGGCGACGATTCGGACGAGCAGGCGCGCTGGATCGAGGCGACCGTCGTGGGAGACCGGACGGCGGTGCGTCTCTGCGGGCTCTACCTGCCCAACGGAAACCCGGCGCCGGGGCCGAAGTTCGACTACAAGCTTGGCTGGATGGAGCGCCTAAAGGCGCGCGCAAGGGACCTGCTGGCGCAGGAGGAACCGGCCTTGATGGCGGGCGACTACAACGTGATACCGCAGGACGAGGACGCTGCCCGGCCGGAGGCCTGGCGCGAGGACGCGCTGGCCCGTCCGGAAAGCCGCCGCGCCTTTCGCGAGATCCTGAACCTCGGCTTCACTGAGGCCTTCCGCGCCCGCACACCGGGCCCCGGGCACTACACCTTCTGGGATTACCAGGCCGGCGCCTGGGACAGGAACGACGGCATCCGGATCGACCACCTGCTGCTGACCCCGCAGGCGGCGGACCTGCTGACGAACTGCCGGATCGACAAGGACATCCGCAATCGCCCGAAACCATCCGACCACGTGCCGATCTGGGTGGAACTCGACGCCTGAGCCTCCGCCCGGCTTGACCGGGCGGCGTGGCACCGCATGCTGGCCTCAGAAGCCAGCGGAACGGAGGCACCGATGCTCAGACATATCGTCCTGGTGACGTTCAAACCCGAGGCGACGGCAGAGGAACGCGCCGCGCTGCGCGCCGCCGTCGAGGGGTTTCGAGACAACGTGCCTGAAGTCCGGGCGCTGGAATGCGGCGAGAATGTCGGCAAGGGGCCGAACCATCACGACTTTGCGGTGGTGGCGGATTTCGACGACATGGCTGCCTTCCGTCGCTACATCGACAGCGATTTGCATAGGGCCTATGTGGCGGGGCCCGCCAAGGCCGTGGCGCGGCTCGCCGCGATCCAGCACGAAATCTGAGGTCGGTTCCCGGCGCGGGTCAGGCGGCCTCGAAGCTGATCCGGATGCTGCGCGCGCCGGGGAACCGCTGCCGAAGGATTGCCTCGGGAACCTCGATCTCCCCTGCCCCGGCCTGCTGCGAAGCGAATTGCAGGATCGCCGGAGCCGCCCGACCGTGCCCTGTGAGAAGCGACGTGGGCAACGCCACCCGGTTGACGCCGGCAACGAGCGGCGTCGCGATCCGGTAGGTGATCTCTCGCCCCTTGCGGGAGACCGAATGCGGCACATGGTTGCCGGCACGCCTGCCCTCGGAAGAAACCTCCGCCGCGCCGTGCAGCTTCAGTTTCGCTTCGCATTCCTCCTGGATCTCTCGGGCGAGCGGGCTGACGCGGGCGGACATTTGCGGCCTGCGGACCGCAGCATTGCGCGCGGGCGCGGCACGGGATGCGCGGGCGAAGGCCGCGAGATCGGGATCTGCGGTCTCGTTGTTGCTGAGCAGGTCGTAGGCCGCCTTGGCCTGAGCAAACCGCCGTGTATCTCCGCCGTCCTGATCGGGGTGGAGAACCTTCGCAGCGCGGCGCCACGCGGAGCGCAGTTCCTCCAAGCTCGCATGACTGCTCACACCGAGGATCTCCGACGCCGCCGCCTTTGCCCGCACCCGTTCGATAGGACTCATGATACCGTCACCCGCTCACTCATAAACCAATGGTAGGATTGTGACGGACCTGCCCCATTTTAGTCAAATTTCCCGAAGCAATGAACGCAGAGGCGGGACAGTCTCATCGGATTCCCCGGATTGAGCGCGAAATGCTGACATGCAGAGCGAAATCGCCGCGAAAGATCGCCCCCGAAGCCCCAGTTTCGCCACAAAGCCTGGAGGGTTCGGGCGCGACGGCAAGGTCGGAAGGAATCGTTCCTGGCGGCCGTGAGGCCGCAGAGGCTCCCGCCAGCGCGGGCGGATTCCATGGGCGGATTCTGGAACGGTCACATGCCGCCTTTGCAGAACAGGCGGACAGCGCCGACGCGGAGGCCTCACCCGAAGGTGATCGCTTCCTGCGCGCGAGCCCCGGGGCAATCTGGCCTTTGCTGCCGTCGGGGCGCACAGCAGGCGGATTCTGCTCTCCGGTCGACACTCTGGTTTTGGTGACCGTCGGGGTCTGGTATGGAACGGCATTCGCGGGAATGCGCGCGAGATCAGTGGATAGGAGAGCGTCAATGATCCGGAAATCGTTCGGTGTGGCCGGGTTGATGGCAGTGCTGGCCGGCTGCGGCCCCCAGTACACGCCCCCGTCGTCCGAAAGGGACGTTGCCGCGTCGCCCGTCTCCGTCTCCGGCACGGCTGTCATGGGGGTAGCGGGCGGTTCCGGGCAACCCACCCGTCCGGTCTCCGGGTTCAAGGACCTGGAGGTCTCTGTCGGGACCGTGGTGAACGGCTACTGATCGGACCACGCGGCGCTCGGCGACCCCAATGTCGCCCTGCCTGTTCTCGCTGCCGCATTGCGACCCGCTGGCGTTCCACAAGGCGATCGGGCGAGGCGTTGGAGCGTCGGTGCACGCGGACCGCTTCTTGCGCATCCCCGAGATGCCCCCTCCCCACCAAAAGAAATCGGGGCGCCGCAAGGGCGCCCCAGTCTGGCTTATCAGGCTCACTTGTTTATACCGCCCGGTTTTCTGCCTGCGGCCTGATCCGCCCGGGGCACGAGCACACGCCCCCGAGATGCGCCTGCCTTCCTGGGGACGACCGGCGCGAACACGTCACCATTTACTGTCGGAACCCAGGTTGGGGGTGGGCCCCAGGGTCCCTTGCACCAGCCCCGCAATCGGGGCGTCCGAATACCAGCTCCCATGGCACCAGGAACCGCAGTCCCAGCACCGGGGTCAGACCACAGGCCCGCGCTTCGATCGTTCCGTCCTCCGACGTGAACAGGAAACGCTCCTGCCAGGTCTCCGGGTAGCGCAGGTCCGGGACGGGAGCCCCGGGGCGCAACTCCGGCCAGCCATGAGCCATGGCATGGGCGCCGGCAGGCCGAAAATCGAGTGACATGGGCATCCGGCGGATCCGCACGAGGCGGTCGATCACGGTGCCGGTCACACGCTTCTCGGCCAGGTCCCTCATTGCTCCTCCTCAGCTGCACCCGCTCGTGGCGCCGCAGGTGTTGCATTTCATGCAGGTGCCGTTGCGCACCAGCGTGTAGTTGCCGCAATCGCCGCAGGCCTCTCCCTCGTAACCCTGCATCCGGGCCTTGGCGCGGTCGTCCATCGAGGTGATGGCGCCCACCGAGGTGGTCGAGGCAGCAGCGCTGCCGGTCTCGGGCACCAGCGTTTGGAGCGTGGCGAGCGGGTCGAGCGCGCTGTCGAGCGCCATGCCACCGGCCATGCCCTCTGCCCCGCCGCGCAGGACAACCAGTTCCTGCGGCAGCCGCTTGCGCAGGTAGCCCGTCGAGGAGATCTGCTTGAGCACCTGAAGCGACTTGCTGGCCGCGGTGTCGCTCAGCTCGGCGATGTTGTTCACGCCTTCGTTCTGATCTCCCCTGCCGAGATCGTCGAAGGTATGCCCCGCCGGCTTCACATGGGCCAGATCGGTCCGGTCGAGATAGCTCACCGCCAGTTCGCGGAAGATGTAATCGAGGATCGAGGTGGCGTTCTTGATCGTCTCGTTGCCCTGAACGATGCCCGCAGGCTCGAACTTGGTGAAGGTGAAGGCGTCGACGAATTCCTCAAGCGGAACACCGTATTGCAGGCCGACGCTCACAGCGATCGCGAAGTTGTTCATCATCGCCCGGAAGCCCGCGCCTTCCTTGTGCATGTCGATGAAGATCTCGCCGAGCGAGCCGTCGGCATATTCGCCGGTGCGCAGGTAGACCTTGTGTCCGCCGACCATCGCCTTCTGGGTGTAGCCCTTCCGGCGCTCCGGCATCTTCTCGCGGTGCGAGCGGACGATCTCCTTGACGATCACCTTCTCGATGATCTTCTCGGCGAGCACTTCCGCCTTCTGCTGCGGGGTGCCGCTTTCCAGGATGTCCTGGGCGTCCTCGTCGTCCTCGACCAGCGCCGAAGCCAGCGGCTGGCTCAGCTTGGAGCCGTCGCGGTAGAGCGCGTTGGCCTTGGTGCCGAGCGACCAGCTGAGTTCGTAGGCCTTCTGGCAGTCCTCGATCGTGGCATCGTTGGGCATGTTGATCGTTTTGGAGATCGCGCCCGAGATGAAGCTCTGCGCCGCGGCCATCATGCGGATGTGGCTGTCGACGTTGAGGAAACGCTTTCCCTTCTTGCCGCAGGGGTTGGCGCAGTCGAAGATGCTGTAGTGCTCTTCCTTGAGGTGCGGCGCACCTTCGAGGGTCATCGTCCCGCAGACGTGGTCGTTGGCCGCTTCGACCTGCTTTCTCGTGAAACCAAGGTCGCTCAGCAGGTCGTAGGTCGGGTCGTTCAACTTTTCGGCCGGGATGCCGAGCACGTCGGTGCAGAATTCCTGCCCCAGCGTCCACTGGTTGAAAACGAAGCGGATGTCGAAGGCCGAGGGCAGCGCCGCTTCGATCTTGTCGATCTCCTTCTGCGAGAAGCCGTTGCCGGCCAGCGTGGTGTGGTTGATGCCGGGCGCGTTGCCGAGCGTGCCGTGGCCGACCGCATAGGCGACGATCTCGTCGATCTGGGACGAGGTGTAACCCTGCTTTTCCAGCGCGGCGGGAACCGAGCGGTTGATGATCTTGAAGTAGCCGCCGCCGGCCAGCTTCTTGAACTTCACCAGCGCGAAGTCGGGCTCGATGCCGGTGGTGTCGCAATCCATCACAAGGCCGATCGTGCCGGTGGGGGCGATCACTGTGGCCTGCGCGTTGCGGTAGCCGTTCAGCTCACCGAGACGCAGCGCCTCGTCCCAGGCGTTCTTGGCCAGCTCGTTCAGCCGCTTGTCCGGGTTCGACGCGAGGTCGAGCGCGACCGGCTTCACTTCGAGCCCTTCGTAGCCCGTGGTGTTGCCGTAGGCGGCGTTGCGGTGGTTGCGGATCACGCGCAGCATATGCTTGGCGTTGCGCTCATAGCCAGCGAACGGGCCCAACTCGCCCGCGATCTCGGCCGAGGTGGCATAGGCCACGCCAGTCATGATCGCCGTCAGAGCCCCGCAGAGCGCACGGCCCTCGTGGCTGTCATAGCTATAGCCCATGTTCATCAGCAGGCCGCCGATATTGGCGTAGCCGAGGCCGAGGGTGCGGAAGTCGTAGGAGAGCTGCGCGATTTCCTTGGACGGGAACTGCGCCATGGTCACCGAGATCTCCAGCGTCAGCGTCCAGAGCCGGGTGGCATGCATGTAGTCCTCGGCCTGGAACTCGCCGTCCTTGAGGAAGGTCAGCAGGTTCATCGAGGCCAGGTTACAGGCCGTATCGTCTAGGAACATGTATTCCGAGCACGGGTTGGAGCCCCGGATCTCGCCGTCTTCCGGGCAGGTATGCCAGGCGTTGACGGTGTCGTGGAACTGGATGCCCGGATCGGCGCAGGCCCAGGCGGCGTGGCCGATCTGCTCCCAGAGGTCGCGCGCCTTGATGGTCTTGGCGACCTTGCCGTCGGTGCGGCGCAGCAACTCCCAGTCCGCATCTTCCCGCACCGCCTTCAGGAAGGCGTCGGTGACGCGGACGGAGTTGTTGGAATTCTGCCCCGAGACCGTGTTGTAGGCTTCGCTGTCCCAATCGGTGTCATAGGTGGCGAACTCGATGGAGGCGTAGCCCTGACGCGCGTACTGGAGAACGCGGTTGATATAGGTCTCGGGGATGGCGACTTTCTTGGCCGCTCTGATTGCGCCCTTGAGAGCGTCGTTCTTCTTCGGGTCCGTCGCATCCTCGATCGCGCCGTCCCACTGCCCGATAGCCGCGAAGATCTCGTTGAGTTTCGACTCGTGCATCTTGGAGCCCGCGACGATACTGGCGACCTTCTGCTCTTCCTTCACCTTCCAGTTGATAAATTCCTCGATATCCGGGTGATCGGCGTCGCAGATCACCATCTTGGCGGCGCGGCGGGTTGTGCCGCCGGACTTGATCGCGCCCGCGGCGCGGTCGCCGATGCGCAGGAAGCCCATCAGGCCGGACGATTTGCCGCCGCCCGACAGGGCTTCACCCTCAGCCCGCAAGGAGGAGAAGTTGGTCCCGGTGCCGGAGCCGTACTTGAAGAGCCGCGCCTCGCGGACCCAGAGGTCCATGATGCCGCCGTCACCCACCAGATCGTCGGCAACCGACTGGATGAAGCAGGCGTGCGGCTGCGGATGCTCGTAGGCACTGGTCGAGCGGGTCAACTTGCCGGTCTTGTGGTCGATGTAATAGTGGCCCTGGGAGGGGCCGTCGATGCCGTAGGCCCAGTGCAGGCCGGTGTTGAACCATTGCGGCGAGTTCGGCGCGGCGCGCTGGCTGGCCAGCATGTGGCGCATCTCGTCGTAATAGGCGCGGGCGTCCTCCTCGGTGGTGAAGTAGCCGCCCTTCCACCCCCAGTAGGCCCAGGCGCCGGCCAGGCGGTCGAAGACCTGGCGTGCCGAGGTCTCGCCGCCGAATCGCTCGTCTTCGGGCAGCTCGGCCAGTACCGCCTCGTCAGGCACAGAACGCCACAAGAATTCCGGAACACCCTTTTCCTTCACCGGGCGCAGGCGCGCGGCGACGCCGGCCTTGCGGAAGTACTTCTGCGCGATGACGTCGCTGGCGACCTGGCTCCAGCCGGCCGGCACATCGATGCCTTCAAGGCTGAACACGACCGTCCCGTCGGGATTGCGAATCTCGGAGGTCGTGGTGGTGAAGGCCAGCCCCGCGTAGGCGTCGTCTCCGGCGGTGGTGAATTTTCTGTCGATCTTCATCTTTTGGTGCCCCGTGCGCCTTGTCCGCCCCTGCCGGCGGTGGTTTCGTCTTTGTTGGTTCGCCCCGGACCGGCCATCCCAGCCAACCCCACGGGCGATCGCTTGCCTTGAGACACAAGAGGGATCCCGGCACGCCGGCTGCCCGACGCACGCGACCGAGCGGCCCGCGCTCCGTCATGATCCTGAGATTCTGGTCCCTCTCGCGTCCCGTCGACACTATATGTTGTGTCGTTATCGGTTCGCTCATACAAACTGACGTAGGATGGCACGACTGGTCAACGGAAAAATGTGACCCCGAGGGGAAAACTTTCACTTGACCGGGCGAGCCGAACAAGGGCCGGGATGCCCGTTGCGATTCACATGCCGCATACCATTCATCGTGGCTCCGCCCTAAGCACAAACAAAATATAGGCTTGCGCCACGGCGTTCAGAGTCCGGCTGAGAATTAACGAAAGCAAACCCGCGCATCGGGTGCGACCGCACACCGCGACTGCTTGGCCACAATCAAGAGCCACTACATGTAGCCCATGCATGCCTAGATTGCACCAAACGCAGCCCGTGCAGGTGCAGCAAGACGGGCGACCGCGCGATAGGGCCCATCTCCGCCCTGAACCGCCAGGCACAAGACCCGGGCCCTGCTCTGACCTTGAAAAATGGTCGGGACGGCAAGATTCGAACTTGCGACCTACGGTACCCAAAACCGTCGCGCTACCAGACTGCGCTACGCCCCGATCCACATTCAGGGCTGCGACACCAACGGGAGGGCCGCACGCCCTGCGCGCCGAATAGGGAGCATCCTGCCCTTCGTTCGGCGCGACCCCCGCCCTCTAAGCGGATTTGCTCGGGAATGCAAAAAAAACTTCAGCCCGCCCCGACAGATTCTCGAGACCCGATCTGCAGCCCGGCGATCGCGTCCGGTGGACCGCCCGAGCTGGCTGCGATAAGGGGAGGAAACGGGCGTTTCGAGAGCGATCCGGCAACCATTCTGCAGCAGCGAGGTCGGCACCGCCCATGATACGGGATGGCCGCAACGGAACCTTCCCGGAGGCGTTCGATTACGATCTGGTCATCGTGGGCGCCGGCCCTGCCGGAATCACGATGGCGCTCGAACTGGAAGGTACCGGCCTGCGCATCGCCCTTCTGGAGAGCGGCGGCGAGGAGTACGACGACGCCACACAGGACCTGTACGACGGTCGCATCACCGGGCTCGACCGCACCGACCTGCTGACCAGCCGCCTGCGCTTTCTCGGCGGCACTTCGAACCACTGGGGCGGCCATTGCCTGCCGCTCGATCCTATCGATTTCGAACGCGGCCCGCTCAACGGCATGTCCGGCTGGCCCTTCCCCCGAACCGCGCTGGAAGACGCCTACCGCCGCGCCCACACCTACTGCGACCTCGGCGATTTCGACTACGATCCGGCGAGTTCCATCTCTACAGGACCCGACGATTTCCTGCTGACCGAAAGCGAAACAGTCCACACAGCCGTCGTGCAGCAGAGCGCCCCCACCCGCTTCGGCTCGAAATACGCGGCGGCCCTGCGACGCTCCGACACCATCGACCTCTGGCTCTGGACCAACGTGGTGGACATCGAGATCACCGCCGACGGCGAGGCGCGGAGCGTCGACACCCGCACCCTGACGGGCATGCCGCGCCGCTTCGCCGCCCGCCAGCTCGTACTGGCCTGCGGCGGCATCGAGACCACCCGGCTGATGATGGTCAACAACCGCCGCAACGGCCAGTCCTTCGGCGAGGCGGGCGGCCTGCTCGGCCGCTGCTTCATGGACCACGTCGAAGGTGGCGCCGCCTTTCTCTGGCTCGACCGTCCGACGCCGCAGAAAGCCTATTGGCGCGATGACATCGCCGGTCCGGACGGGGTGACCCGGAGTTTCGTCTGGCGGATCTCGGAAGACGTGCTGCGCCGCGACGGGCTGGCCAACGCGCAGTTCTACCTCATCCCCTTCGCGGACCCAGCAGCGCGCGCCCGCGAACGGGAGGCCAATCGCGGCTGGCGCGGCCTCAAGGACATGGCGAAATGGGTGCTGGGCCGGTCCGACTACGATTTCTCCTTCTCCGACTCCTACTGCCAGGCCGTCACCCATGCCGATGCCGTGGCGCTCGACGCGCTCGGCCTGATCGACCGCTCCGAGACCGCGACCCGCCTGCTGCTGCGCTACGAGGCCGAGCAGCAACCGGAGCGCGGCAGCTATGTCGGGTTGACCGACGATCTCGATGCGCTCGGCATGCCGCGCAGCCACCTGCACTGGTCCCCCGGCGCGGCGGACCGCGACAGCATCATCGCCGCCGCGCGGCTGATCGGCATCGAGGCGGGAGCGGCCGACCTCGGCCGGCTCGAACTGGAAGATCATTTCGACCAGCCCTACTGGGACGCCAACACCGCCTGGCATCACCTCGGCTCCACCCGCATGGCGGCCTCGCCCACCAGCGGCGTCGTCGATCCGGACTGCCTGGTGCATGGCACCCAAAACCTCTTCATCGCCAGCGGCAGCGTCATGCCCTCGATCGGCCGCGCCAACCCGACCCTGACCATCGTCGCGCTGAGCATCCGCCTGGCCGACCATCTCAAGGCCCTGAACGCGATATGAGCCCCCGCCGCGCTTTCCTCGTTTACCTCGCCGGGCTTTGCGGCCTCGGTGTCGCTGGCGCGCTCGGCAGCCTGCGCTACTGCGCCCGCCGCAGCACCGCGACCGCCGCGCGCCTCGAAAGGCTCGACGTCGCGCTCGCGCGAATCCATGCGCCCCGGACCATCGGGCGCGCCTATCGGTCAGGCATGGACGAGCCGTCGCTGCTCGCCCAACTCGCGGAAAAGCCCGGCCTTGCCTCCGCCATGGAGATCGACTGCCCCGCAACGCGCGCCGTCGCGATCGCCGAGCAGATCCGAAACGACTTCCGGGACGGAGACGTGAGGATCGAAGGACGGTGGGTCGTCTCGCGCAGTGAATGCATCATCGCGGCCCTGCGCAGCGCCTGACCTCCGACGGGGACGCGGGATCGCCGCGTCGGATCGGGTATTTTCGCCAAGAAGAAACAGGGACGCGCGCGCCCATCTTCTTGGCACAAATACCCAAAATCCCACCTTCCGACCCCACGCATGCGCCGGGACGGCCAGGCGCCGGTCACAGCTGCGACAGATCCCGCCGAAACGGGCGCCGGATTGTGGCCAACCCGCCGGTGCGATGGTATCGAGATGGAAACCTGCAGCATTTCGAGACCGGGCAGACTTCATGAGCTTCGACAGTGTTTCGATTTCCCGGCCCACGGGCCTCGGGGGCTGGCTGACCGGCGGCACCGTGGTCTTTGCGTTGGCGGTGATGGCGGCGGGCTGGTTCTTTGCGCCCGGCCTCGAGACCCTTTTCGAGGCATGGCAGACGCCGGAATACAGCCACGGGCCGCTGATCCCGGTGATCTCGGCCCTGCTCTTCCTTCGCCACCTGCGGGTAGTGCCCGTCCGCCCCGGCGCGATCCCGGGCCGCTGGCCAGGCGCTGTCGTGGTGGCCTTCGCGGTCCTGTTCGCCGCGGCGGGCCGGCTGGCCGGGATCGGAGAGATCGTCGCCTATTCGCTGATCCTCTGGGTCGCCGGGATCCTGCTGATCAGCTTCGGCTGGCGGCGCGGGGTGGAGTTCTGGCCCTCGGTCCTGCACCTCGTCTACATGCTGCCGCTGCCTGGCGTGCTCTATTACAAGCTCTCGGCCTTCCTGCAGCTGATCTCCTCCGAGATCGGCGTCGACATCCTGCGGTTCCTGGGCGTCAGCGTCTTTCTGGAAGGCAACATCATCGATCTCGGCACGCTGCAGCTCCATGTCGCCGAGGCTTGCTCCGGGCTGCGCTACCTGTTCCCGATCCTGTCCTTCTCCTACGTCTTCGCGATCCTCTACACCGGGCCGAAATGGCACAAGGCGGTGCTGCTGCTGGCCGCCGCGCCGATCACCATGCTGATGAACTCGGTGCGGATCGCGGTGGCCGGGCTGATCGTGCAGCACTGGGGGCCGAGCCACCTCGAGGGTTTCTCTCATTTCTTCGAAGGCTGGGTGATCTTCGTCATTTCGGTCGCGCTGCTGTTCCTTCTGGCGCGGATGCTGATGCTGCTGTCGTTCCAAGGCGCGGGCGCGCGTCGCGAGGCGCTCGACCTGGACCTCGCCAACATCTGGCCGCAGGTCAACCGGCTGAAGCTGATCATGCCCTCGCCCTCCATGATCGCGGCCTTCCTGCTGCCGCTCGCCGGCGCGCTGACCTTTAAGTCCCTGCCCGAGCGCGGCGTGGGCGAGATCGAGCGGACGCCCTTCGCCCTGTTCCCGACCGAGCTCGGCGCCTGGCAATCCGGGCCGTCGATCGCGCTCGACGCACCGGTGGCGCGCAGGCTGGCGGCCGACGATTACCACTCGGTGAACCTTTACGGCGCGGACAGCCCGGCGGCGGTAAACTTCTTCTCCGCCTGGTATGCTGACCAGTCCAAGGGCGGCGTGCATTCGCCCGAGATCTGCCTGCCTGGATCGGGCTGGGAGATCGCCAGCCTGGAGCGGGTCGACATCGCACCTGAACTCGGCTGGGACGGCAGGTTCAACATCAACCGCGCGGTGATCCAGAAGGGCATGGTGCGGCAGGTCGTCTATTACTGGTTCGAGCAGCGCGGCCGGAAGGTCGCCTGGGATTTCGCGGCCAAGGCCTGGCTCGTGGTCGATGGCGTGCAGACGGGCCGCACCGACGGCGCGCTGGTGCGGCTGACGACGCCGGTGGTGCCGGGAGAGAGCGAAGCGACGGCCGAGGCGCGGCTGCGCTCGGTCACGCAAGAGCTGCTGCCCCTGTTGCCGATCTACCTGCCGGGGGATGCAGGCGCGCCGCGATGACCCAGCTCTGCCTGCTCTACGGGGCGCTGCGGTCGGGCACCACGATGCTGCGGCTGATGCTCGACGGCCATCCCCGCCTGATCTGCCCGGGCGAAACGGATTTCCTGACCGATCACCTGCGCCCTGCCCCCGGCACGCCGAGCGGCTGGCGCTATGACCTCGAGGCGCTCGCCGCCGACCGGATCTTTCGCGCCTCTCCCGCAAACCTGCCCGATACCGACGAGGCCGAGGCCGCCTTTGCCGACATGTTCGCCGATCTGGCCGAAAGCGCCGGCGAGGACAGCACGCTGGTGCTCGTCGCCCATCGCGGGCTGGACCGGCTGCTCGACCTGCGGCCGCGGATGCCGGTGCTGCACCTGCTGCGCGATCCCCGCGACGTGGCGCGCTCCGCCGTTGGCATGGGCTGGGCCGGCAACAGCTATTACGGCGCCGAGACCTGGCTGAAGACCGAGGCCGCCTGGGAGGCGAGCCGGCAGCGACTTGCCTTGGGGCAGGTCCACACGCTGCGCTACGAGTCGCTGGTACACCAGCCGGAGGCGGAGCTTAGCCGGGTGATGGACTTCCTCGGACTGGACTATGACACCGGCCTTTTGACCTATGCCGAACATTCCACCTATAACCCGCCCGCCCCGGACCTGGCGGAGCAATGGCGGCAGCACCAGGACCAACGCGAACTCGGCCTGCTCGAGCCGCGTCTGGGGCGGCTGATGGAGGCGCGGGGCTATGCCGCCAGCGGCGCCCCCGCGATCACGCCAGGGCCGGGCCGACGGCTCGGGCTCTGGCTGCAGAACAAGCGCGGGGTCTGGGGCCACCGGATCGGCCGCTACGGCGTGATCGACCCGCTGCTGTTGGCCGCCGGTACGCGGCTGCACCTGGCTCCGTTGGCGCGAGGCGCGCAGGCCCGTATCGACCGCAAGAAGATCGCGCGGCTGAAATAGGCGCTGAGCTGTCGGCCTGTTACGGCAGGCGCGGCTCCCTGCGGCGCATCACCGAGAGGTTCGCCTCCCGGTCCCGCAGCACCAGCTCGAAGGCCTCGGCAAAGCCGCCCGCGGCTTCAGGCCGGTCCACCCAGCCGCCGACGCCCTGCCAGTCGACGATAAAGTCGATCTCGCTCTCCACGACGTAGTTCAGCACATGGCCCTCGCGCTTGCGGGCCTCCAGCGCGGCGGGGTTCACCTTGCCGTCGAGGTTGATCGTGCGGTCGTGCCAATAGCCCAGCGTGCCGGTCTGCACCGCGCCGACCCAGGCCTGCTCCGGCACGTTCTCCGCGACCCAGTCAACCACCTGCTGGTGCCCCTCGCCGGGCGGGCGCGGCAAGAACGCGAGCCCCAGAAGCATGACGCAGAGCCCCAGCCCGCCCCCGGCGAGCAGCTGTCCCGGACGCGCCGGGCGGCGCAGAACGCGGCCAAGCTCGAGAGCGGCGGCCAGCGATGCGGCGATGAGCAGCGGGGCAAGCGGCGCGAGGTAGCGGCTCAGGAAATGCGGCGCACCGAACCAGAGCCCGTAATAGACGCAGAGCGCCGCGCCATAGGCGAGGCAGACCAGCGCGGCGATACGGGCGGGCGGGGTCATGTGGCGCAACATCCGCCAGAGGAAGGCAGCCAGAACCGCGGCCATCGCGATTGCGAAGAGCGGCAGGGTCAGCGCGGTGGCTTCCAACGACAAGGGCACCGGGAGCATCGGGAAGGCGTGCTCGAAAAGCTTTGCGGGCAGCAGACCGGCGTTCTGGCCGAACTCGGCAGAGAGACGCTGCGCGGTGCCGCTGATCGGCACCAGCGCCCCGAAGCGGACAAGGTTGTTGAGGAGCCAGGGCGCGGCGACGGCCAGCGTCATCAGGCCGGCGGGCAGGATGCGGCGCGCGGTGACCTTCAGGCCGGTGGGCTGGCGGAACAGGCCGTCGGCAGCCCATGCGAGGTAGAGCGGGACGATCAGGAAGGCCGTGTCGTTCCGGGCTAGGAAGGTGAGGCCGCAGAGCGCCCCGAGCCCCAGCCGCGCCGCCGCGCCAGCCGAGGCGCCGCGCTCCAGCACCCGGAGGAACAGGAGCAGAGTGAGCAGCACCATCAGGGTGACGAGCCCGGTCTCCAGCCCGTTCATCGAATGCCGCACCAGCAGCGGACCGAGGAACCACAGCAGCGCCACGGCCCAGGGCCAGACCGGCGCCGCATCGCGCGGGGCCAGAAGGCGGGCGGCGAACGCGCGGCTGGCGAAGGCCCCTGCGAAAGCGATTGCAGCATGCAGCAGGTGGATGCCTGTCAGCGCGGCGACCTTGTCGCCCCCTGTCAGCCGGAACGGGATCGCCGACAGGAAGGTCTGAAGCGGCTGCACCCCGTTGGTCGGGATCGTGCCCTCGGCCACGCTCATCCCCAGCCCGAGCGCGATGTTCCGCGCCACGGTCAGCATCAGGTAGCCGTCCTCGGTCATGAAGAACGCGGTGAGCGCCGGGGGGCCGGCGAGCACGGGGCAGAGCCGATAGAGCGTGCCGAGCGCCAGCAAAAGCCCGACCGCAAGGATCAGGCCGTCGCCCGGCCGGGTCGCGGCGGTGCCTCCCGCCCCGGGCTGGCTCATTGCGGGCTGGGCGCGAGCGGCTCCCCGGCCTCGATCCGCGCGATCTCGGAGGCGAGCGTCTCGCGGTCGGCCTCGGACAGCATGCTAATGTCCAGCGCCTCGACGGCCCGGAAGCGCTCCAGCGCCTCGGAATCGCGGCCGATCCGGGCCAGCACGTAGGCGTAATGGAACTGGACCACCGGGTGCCGGGGCATTCCCTCGGCGGCATAGGCAAGGTGGCGTTCGGCCTCCTCGTAGCGGCCGAGTCGGGCCGCGATCCACCCGTAGGTGTCGCGCAGCGGCGGCGCCTCGGCGTCCTGAAGGCGGCGGCTGATGCGATAGGCGCGTTCCAAAGTCGCCTGGTCGTCGCGATAGATCGACAGCAGGCTGGCAAGGTTGTTGGCGACGAAGGCGGCGTTGCTGTTGCGGGCATAGAGCGTCTCGTAGATCGCGATTGCGCCGTCGATATCGCCCTCGGCCTCGAGCCGTCCGGCCTTGGTGAACAGCAGGTTCGCCCCCTCCGGCACCGCTTCGAGCCCGCGGTCGAGCACCTCGGCAGCGGCTTCCCGGTCGCCCTGCAGCAGTTCCAGCCGCATCCGGGCGAGCCAGAGCGTCTCCGATTGCGGGGCCTCGGCGAGCATCGCGTCGAGCGCCGCGGCGGCGGCGGCGTGATCGCCCTCGGCGGAGGTAACGGCCACGTCGAGCAGCCGCAGAATGGGAAGATCCGGGGCCTTCTCTTGCGCTTCCGTCAACCGCGCCCGCGCGCCTTCGAGGTCGCCCTGATCGACCAGCCCGCGGATGATCGCGATGTCGGCTGCGATGCCGGCATCCTCGGCGCGGGACAGACCGTCGAGGAAGGCAAAGAGATCCTCCTCGCGATCCTGCGCCGAGAGGATCTGCGCGCGGAGCGTGTTCATCGCCGGTGCGGCGGTCGGGTCCTGCCCAACGGCGGCGAGTTCCTCCAGCTTGGTCGCGACCTGCTCGGCCCGGCCCCAATCGTCGCGCAGCACCATCAGCCGGCCCAGCTCGGAATAGAGCGCCACGTTCTCCCGGTGCAGCCGCAGCGCATCCATCAGCACTTCCTCGGCCGGGTTGTAGCGCCCGTCGGCGATCAGCATCCCGGCATAGCGCAGGGTCTCGGCCGGGGCGCTGCCGGAGAGCTCCACCGCCTTGGCAAGCATCTCGCGCTTGAGGTCGGTCTCGCCGGCCCGTTCGTGGGCGGCGGCCATCAGGGTCATGATCGCCGGGTCCTGCGGGCTTTCGCGCAGCGCGGTCCGCAGGTCGACGATCGCGTCCTCGACGCGGTCCTCGTCGATGAACCAGGTCGCCCGCATCTTGAGCGCCTCGGTCCGGGTGGGGTCGTCGCGCAGCGCCGCCTCGACGAGCTCCCGGGCGGCATCCGACTCGCCCTGCTCCAGCAGCATCCGCGCCAGATCCACCCGGATGCTGGCGACTTCCTGCGGCTTCTGCTCTTCCTTCGGCAGGGCGGCGGCCTCGTCGAGCAGCGCCCGCATGTCGGCAATCGCGTCGGCCTGACGCTCGGTCTGGTACTTCAGCGTGGCCAGCATCGCCCGGTAAGACAGGTTGTTCGCGTCCCCCTGCCCGGCCAGCCGCTCCAGCTCCGCCTCGGCGGCGGCGGCGCCCTGGTGTTCGCGCAGGAACGCCACGAGGGTTCGCTGGGTTTCCAGGTCCTCGGGCGCCTCCGCGGCCTCGACACGCAGCAGCGCCTCGGCCGAGGCGATATCGCCCTCCAGAACGTACCATTGTGCCAGCATCTGGGGCAGCGCCTCCTCCTCGGGGAAGCGCGCAACCATGTCCTCCAGAAGCGCCGTGACCTCCGGGTTGCGTCCGACCTGTTCGAGCGCGCGCAGGCGGATGTCGTAGAACTCGTACTTCTCGGGCGCATTGGCGATGCCGGCATCGGCAAGCGCGATCACCTCGTTCCAGGCCTCGCGCTGCACGGCGTCGAACACCGCGATGCGGCGGGCATGGACCAGCCCGGGGTTCTCCTCCACCAGCCGGCGCGCCTTGCCAGCGGCGGCGTCGCGACCGACCCGGTCGGAGGATTGGAGGGCATCCCGATAGGCCAGCGAGGCCGAAACGGCCTCGGTCCTGGGCGAGGCGGCTCCCAGTTCGATCGCCTTGTCCACGCTGCGCCGCGCGGTCGCGATGTCGCCCGAGTCGAGCGCCAGTTCCGCCAGCCGGATCCGCCCCTCGGCGAAGTCGGGATCGTATTCCACCATGCGCAGGTAATAGCTCGCCGCGCGGTCGAACCGGTCCTGGTCGGCCAGCAATTCGGCAAAGGCGATTCCGGCGCCGCGGTGATCGGGCACGAGTTGCAGCGCATTGCGGAATTCCAGCGAGGCACGCTGGTCGTCCCCCTCTTCGAGAAAGGCAATCCCGGCCTCGTAATGCGCCTCTGCCCGTTCCTCGGCGCTGTCACAGGCGGATAGAAGCAGGGTGGCCGCGAGAATGGCTGCGGTCGTCAAGCGATGTTTCACGAAATCCCCCGGTGTTTTCGAGCCCTGCGCATCGCGCGGCAGGTTATACACCCGTGCCGCGCAACACCACACCAACGGTCCGCATCAGCAACCGCAGATCGTTCTTCAGGCCGAGCGAAAGTTCGTAGCTGGCGTCGTAGCCGGCACGGTCGGCAAAGGTGCTGCCGTGGCGGTCGGCGACCTGCCAAGGCCCGGTGATGCCGGGCCGCATGCGGAAATAGGCGGTGCCGGGATAGATCGGCGCCTGCTCCACCATCATCGGGCGCGGGCCGACCAGCGCCATGTCCCCGCGCAGCACGTTCCAGAGCTGCGGCAGCTCGTCGAGCGAGCAGCGGCGCAGGATACGGCCGATACGGGTCACCCGAGGGTCGTCGATCAGCTTCTGGGACCGGTCCCACTGCAGCCGGGCCGCAGGGTTGGCCGCGAGATGGGCCTCGAGAATCGCATCGGCATCCACGACCATCGTGCGCAGCTTGAGCATGCGGAAGGCCGAACCGTCGCGCGCCACCCGCTCCTGCCAGTAGAAAGCAGGTCCGTGGGAGAATACGCGGACGAGGATTGCCAGAAGCCCGACAAGGGACAGGACAAGGGGGGCGCTCAGAAGGACCAGAGCCAGATCGACAGACCGCTTTCCGTAGCGCCTGTAGAATCTGTGGTGCCACCGCGATGAGGTCAGAACGGACAGGCTGTCTGCGGGAACCTGATCGATAAACCTGCGCGAAACAAATGACATCACAAAATACCTGCTCTCATGGAGAGTATCCCTCTTCTTGTTGGGACCATAGACAGTTGAAACGCGATGAACCAGTCAATTTCGCAAGAGTATTAAGCTTCTGCCGGGCAGGGTACCGCCACGATACCGAGATAGGCGTTAACACTGGTGCCAGCGCAGGGATTGTGCGAGGTTCCGGCGCCGGGACCATGGATCATCCGTTTTGTGTCGGCGGTCGAATCGAAGTACGCAGATATTACCGCCCTGTGTGATCTCAGCGCCGGGCAGCACCAGGTCGCGCAAGCAAGACGCGACGCGATGGAGGCACGTCGACAATGTCGCAGGACATGTATGCAGGCTTCTTCGGGCTCGCGCGGCGCCCCTTCACGCTGGTGCCCGATCCGGAGTTCCTGTTCTGGTCAGCGCAACATCGCCGCGCCTTTGCCGTGCTGGAATTCGGCGTCCTCTCGCGAGCCCCCATCACACTGATCACGGGCGACGTGGGCGCCGGCAAGACAACGCTCCTGCATGCGCTGATGGGACGGCTGACCGGCGAGCTGCGGGTCGGCATGGTCTCGAACGCCCAGGGCGACCGGGGCGAGCTGCTGCAATGGTCGATGAATGCCCTCGGCATGGAGATCGACCGGAACGAGACCTATGTGCAGATGTTCCGCCGCCTGCAGGACATGCTGGTGGCCGATTACGCCGCCGGCCGGCGCGTGGTGCTGATCTTCGACGAGGCGCAGAACCTCAGCAAGAAGGGGCTCGAGGAACTCCGGATGCTGACCAACATCAATTCCAACAAGGACGAGCTGCTCCAGCTCATCCTGGTCGGCCAGCCGGAACTGCGCGAGGTCGTGCTATCGCCCGACATGCAGCAGATGGCGCAGCGCGTCGCGGCGAGCTTCCACCTGGAGAGGCTGGACGCCGAGGCCACCACCCAGTTCATCGGCCACCGCCTGCGCACCGCGGGCGGCACCGGCGCGGAGATTTCCGAGGCCGCGACCGGCCTTGTCCACGAGGCGACGGACGGCATTCCGCGGCTGATCAACCAGCTTTGCGACCTCTGCATGCTTTATGCCTGGAGCGACGGGTTGAAGGTGGTGGACGAAGACGTCGTGTTGCGGGTGATCGAGGACGGCGTCTTCTTTGGCGGCGGCACCCTGGAGCGCAAGAGGGCCTGAGATGTCGGACGTCCGGTTCTATTTTTCCCGTTTCATCCGACGCTTGCACTGGTTTCTTCTGGTCGCTGTCACGATCTCTGCAGCCTCGGTCATTGTCGCGCTGACCCTGCCACCCTCTTACGAAAGCGACCTGCGGCTGATCGTCGAGTCGAAACAGATCCCTGACAACCTCGCCGAATCGACTGTCTCCACGCCGGCGCTGGAGCAGCTCCAGATCGTGCAGCAGCGGCTGCTGACCCGCGAGAACCTGCTCGACATCGCCAACGACATCACCGCCGTCCACAACCAGTCCCTGCTCAATCCCGACGAGATCGTGCGCGCCATGAGGGCGCAGACCCGGGTGCGCAGCACCTCGGGCCGGGATGCGGCAACGCTGATGGACATCTCCTTCGAGGCCCCCTCGCCCCAGGCCGCCGCCGGGGTGCTCAACGCCTACCTGACGCTGATTCTCGAGGAAGACGCCGAGTTCCGCACCGCGCGGGCCGTCACCACGATGGAGTTCTTCGAACAGCAGGTGGAGCGCCTTGGGGAGGATCTCGATGCCAAGAGCCGCGAGATCCTGGAGTTCAAGAACGGCAATGCCGATGCCTTGCCGGAGACGCTGAACTACCGGATGGCCGAGCTGTCGCGACTTGAGGAACGGCTCACAACCATCGATGCCGACATCGAGAACTTCCAGGGACAGGCGGAGCAGCTGCTGCGCCTCGCGGAAACCCAGAACCAGCTTTCCGGGCTCAACGCCACCGCCGCCGGCGGCACGCTCACCCCGCGCCAGCAGCGGCTTCTGCAACTGGAGCGCGAGTTGGAGGAGATGCGCGGCGTCTATTCCGAGACCAACCCCCGGGTCGTCCAGCAACTCGCCCGGATCGAGCAGCTCCGCGAGGCGATCGCGGCGGAACTCGGCATCGGCACCGCGCCCGAGGGGGAGGCCACCGCCGACGACGGCACTGCCGAGAACGGAATTGCGAACCTCGCCCAGACCGACAATCCCATGCTGAACCTGCAGCTCGAAGGGATCGGGATGCGCGTCGCCACGCTTGCCAGCCAGCGCGACGAGACGCTGCGGCGGGTCGAGGAACTGCGCGGCTCCATCGCGCGCACGCCGGCCAACGCTCTGCAGCTCGAGGCGCTGGAACGCGACTACATGAACACCCAGAAACAATACAACGCCGCCTCGGACCGGCTGAGCAGCGCCTCTACCGGGGAGCGGATCGAGCTGCTGTCTCGCGGCCAGCGGATCACCGTGATCGAGCCGCCCGCCGTGCCGAGCGCACCGACCCGCCCGAACCGCATCAAGCTCGCAGGGGCCGGCATCGCGACCGGCATCCTCGCGGGGCTCGGCCTCGTCTTCCTGCTGGAATTCCTGAACCGCTCGGTGCGGCGCGCCGACGACATAGTGGCCCATTTCGAGGTCATGCCGATCGCTACCATCCCCTACGTGCGCTCCAGCCGGCAGCAGATGATCGACCGGGGCTTGAAGCTGGCGCTGATCCTCGCGATTCTGGTCGGGGGACCGGCGTTGATCTATGCCGTGCATGAATTCTACATGCCGCTGGATCTGGTCGCCGAAGACACGATGAACCGCCTGGGCGTACGCTGGTAGGCCCGGACGGCGACGGAGAGAAGAGGCGACCCATGGACAGATTGCACGCTGCCATCGAGAAGGCCCGCGCCGAACGCGAGAAGGCGCTGGCGGGCCAGCCCTCCCGCCCGCTGTCGCCGCCGCCCCTGCCCGCAGGCGCGGCCCAGGACCCGCTTCTGGGCCCGGCAGCCGCACCGCAGGTGCCGTTCCCTGTCTCGCCGCCGACCGATCCCGCCCCGACCGTCGGGCGGGGCCGTCCGCAGGTCTGGCAGTCGCTGCGCCCGTTCGACCGAGAGGCCAAGGAACTCAAGCGCAACCGCCTGCTGGCGTTGCGTGGTGGCAAGGAAGCGGTGCCCTTCGACCTGCTCCGCACCCGGATGCTGCATCAGCTCAAGCAGAACGGCTGGCGCCGGGTCGGGATCGTCTCGCCCACTCCCGAATGCGGCAAGACCACGGTCGCGGCCAACCTCGCCTTCGCCTTCAGCCGCCAGCCGGATGTGACCGCGCTGCTGCTCGATTTCGACCTGCGCCGGCCGCGGCTTGCCAAGATGCTCGGGCAAAACGTCGAACACGGTATGGCCGACGTGCTGCGCGGCTCCGTCAGCTTCGCCGAGCACGCGCTGAAGTTGAGCGAAAACGTCGCCATCGGGATGAATGTGGAACCCGCCACAGCCCCGTCGGAACTGCTCCAGAGCGAGCGCACGGTGTCCGCGCTGGCCCGGATCGAGGCGGAATTCGCCCCCGATGTCGTGCTTTTCGACCTGCCGCCGATGCTCTCGACCGACGACAATTATGGCTTCCTGCAACGGGTCGATTGCGTGCTGCTTCTGGCCGCCGCCGAGCAAACCACGATCGACCAGATCGACGTCAGCCTGCGCCAGTTGAACGACCTGACGACGGTGCTCGGCGTGGTGCTGAACAAAAACCGTTTCTCTTCGTCCACTTACGGGTACAATTCAGACTACTACTACTGAACGCCCCTCTGCGGACAAGGAAGCGGACGCGATGGCCATCCAGCTGATCGCCAACATGACGCCGGTCGTCGGCTGGTCTCCGGTGCTGCACATGATCGGGCTGATGGCGCGATGCATGGGCGCGCGGCTTCACCAGCCGAGTGTGGCCCGGTATTCCGTGGCCGGCCGCAACCTGTTGCCGTTGTTGATGCCGCCCCGGCACGGTGACGGCGACATCGCGATCTTCATCGCGCGAACCCCGGCCGAGACCCTCTCGCTGCTGACCCCGCGCCACCGGCTCGCCTCCTATCGCCTGCGCGTGCTCTGGCTGATCGACAGTTTCTGGGTCGACCGCCTGCCCCCCACCGACAAGCTCGACGCATATGACGTGATCTGCTTCACCCGCGGAGGCGACCGGGACTTCTACGAAAGGGAGTTCGGCAAACGGGCGCTCTGGCTCGGCTGGGGCAGCGACGTGCTGGACCTGGGCTCCGCCAATGCCGAGCGCCCGGTCGATGTGCTACGGGTCGGACGCCAGCCACCCGACTGGGACAACGACGTCGCGAGCGCCGCGGCCTGCGCCGCCGCCGGGTTGCGCTTTGCCGGCCGGCCGCCCTTCGGCGAAACGCCGGAGGCTCAGCAGGCGCAGATCATGTCCGCCTATTCCGACGCGAAGTTCGTGATCGCGCATTCCAATCTCGCCGCGCCCGCGCCCTACGTGCACCCGAGCGTCGAATACATCACCGCGCGCTGGACCGATGCGCTGGCCTGCGGCGCGGTGGTGGCGGGAAGCCAGCCGCAGGGCGACCTCGAGCTGGTCGACTGGCCCGGCGCCTTGCTGGACTTCCCGCGGATCGACCGGGCTGAGAACGTGGCGCGGCTTGCCGAGGCAGCGGCGGCATGGACCCCGGAGACCGCCCGCCGCAATCACCTCGAGGCGCTGAAGCGGCTGGACTGGCGTTGGCGCTTCGAGACACTTGCCCAACGGATGGGGATGTATCCGCCGGCGCTCGCCTCCGAGATGACCCGACTGCACGCCGCCATCGCCGCCGCCGAGTCTGGCTGCTAGCGCCCTATTCCGGCTCCAGCGCGCCCCGGCTCGGGGATTGCCCCCGGAGCGCACCGGTCAGATCGTCGAGCGCCACCGGCCCCTGCCCCGCATCCCCGATCGCCGCGCTGCCGGACTGCGGCCTGTAGAGTGCGATGAAACCCTCCGGACTCGCGAAGGCGGGGTCGAGCGGCCAGGTCTGCGTATCGACCAGCCCGGGATAATAAGCTTCAAACAGCGGCGTGGCGTCGAGCGGCGCATCGGCCGTCGTCCCGCCGCCGACATTGGGGGTCAGAACGACGTTGTTGGCGACCACGACATCGGTGAAGTCGCGCCGGCTCGCCTCCTCCATCCGGCTCGGGCTGTCGCTGTTGGCGTCGCTGCGCAAATCGACCACGGTGTTGTTGTAAACCCGGATCGGCCCGGCGTTGTTCTCGGCATCGGTGAATCGCGTATCGACCGCCCACCGAACCACCGCCGACGGGCCCCGGTTGGTCTCCTTCGGAACATCCGGAAAGACGAACACTGAATTGCGCAGGCTCACCCCGGAATGACCGACAAAAACGCCGCCCTGGGTATTTGCGGTGCCGATGAAGAGCGATTTCTCCAGGATCACCTCGCCTAACCGGTCCTTGGCCGTCGAGGTGTTGCCGTGCAGGTCGACAAAGGACCAGCCGCCCTCGCCCACGATCCGCTGGGCGTTGAGGCGCGGGCCGCGGGTGCCGGTGACGTTCCACCGGATCAGCGCCTGGTGCGCCTGCCGGCCGCCCGCGGTGGACCAGCCGTTGCGCGAAAAGAGCTGCACCTTGTCCAGCACGTGATAGCCCGACAGCAGCGGCGCGCTGAAGCGGACCGGCCCATGATCGTTGTGCCTGCCCCCCTTCGGACCGCCGCCGAGCGCCATCGGATCCTGCTCGATCCGGCAGCCGGTGATACCGACGAAGGTCGATTGCTTGGCCAGCAGGCCGTATCCCTGCCAGCGCTCGATCACGCAATCGGAGAGCGCCATCGACCCCGGTTCCTTGCTCGACATGTGTACAGCGATCGAGAGGCCGGTGAAATGCATGTCGTACACCGTCCACTGGCCGGATTGCGTCATCAGGAGCCCCGGGCTGGGTCGGCCGGTCTCGGTCACCGGATCCCAGCCGCCGCGGATCTCCAGCCCCCAGATCTGCACGGGGAACATCGCTTTCGGCCCCCGGTGCATCGCCGGTCGCGGATTCGCGGAGGTGTCGAGCAGGGGACGCGCGCCCTGCCCCCAGGCCCCGATGTAGAAGTTCTTGCGGGCCTTGTCGTCGCGGATATCGATGGCGTCGCGCAGCGCGTAGGTCTCGCCCCGCTTGAGCAGCAACCGCCCCCGCGCCACGCCAAGCCTGGCATAGGCGTGGAGCGCGGTATCGAGGCGGGTGTGACGTGCGCCCGGCGGCGCGCCGGTGAAATCGCCGTCCTGCGCGACGACGATGGTGCCCGCGGGGCCAAAAGCGCGCTCCGGGTCCTCCACCACCACGGTCGCGGTGGCCGTGATGGTTGTCGTGCCGTCCGTCACTTCGCAGGTCACGGTGTAGCTGCCGGGCGTCGCAAAGACGTGCATGGCCGTCGGCCCGAAGGCATCGCCGAGCGACGTCCCCCAGATGGCCGCGACCCGCGGCAGCGCGACCCGCGCCGCGCGGTTCTCGCCAAACTCCCAGCGATAGCGCAGCTCGTGCGCCGGACGTTCGCCCCAGTCTTCGACGGCAGCGCGGAAGAACACACCATGCGGGGCGATCCCGTTCGGCGCTTCGGCGCGGATGGTCACCGAGGGCGCGGCCTGAACCTCGCCTGCCTGTATCAGCAGTCCGGCAAGCAGAATGAGCGGCGTCAGTGAGCGCAGCCCTCGGATCGGCATGGAGAGAAATCGGAACCTGCGCACATCGTCTCCTGTCGGTCGGGCATCGCTGCTGGCAGCGTGCGGCCATGATCGGAAGGTGACCGATGCGGCGCGGCATTTCCACCCGCAATGCGAACGGGGCGACAGGAGAAGCGCCGCCCCGCAAAGCGCCCCGGGTGAACGGTGATGGCGCGCACGCGCCCGCGTCAGAACCCCAGCCGCAGGATCGCCTGCTCCGCGGCGCGGCGGCCGGCAATCCGCTGCCCCTCGGCATCCGAATGGGTGCCGTCGACCTCCACATGGCCGGCATCGCGCGCGACGTAGATGCAGTCGGGCTGCGCCTCCGGCCCGCCGGAGTCCATGTCCATCGCCGCCTGCACCCGCAGGAACTCCGCCTGGTGCGTGTTGGTGCCGTCCGGCAGCGGGCCGAGGATGATCCACGGCGCCCCGGAGGCTCCGGTCGCCGCCCCAAAGGCCGTTCGCATCGCCGCGAAAGTGGTGGGATAAGAGGACATGTCGGCCGTCACATCGGCCTCGCCCTGCCCCCAGAGCACCGCCCGCACCGCACTGCCCGCGGGCGCCGCCGCACGGCAGGCGTTGGTCCGCGCGACGGCATAGGCGTAGGCGTAAGGATCGGTACCCGCCGGGTTCCAGGCGCCGCCTGCCCCCTCCAGCGTTGTCGCGGGCCAGGCCGCGCAGACCAGCACGACACAGCGCTCCGGCTTCCGGCCGACGATCGACTGGCCGAAAGCGAGGCCCGGAGAAAGACCGCGTGTCAGCGAGGACATCTGCAGCGGCGCATAGGCGGCATGGACGGTGTCGATGACCGTGCCATAGCTCGACTCCTGCGAAGAGCCCGGCCACTGGAGCAGCCTCGGATCGCTCCAACCGTCCTGCGCCGCATCGAGCCCGAGCGAGGTCGTAGCCCCGGCGGCCATGTTCGACTGGCCCGCGAGCACGTAAATGTCCCAGGGCAGCGCCAGGACATCGTCCATCTTCACGACGTCGAAATGCTCCAGATGCTCGCCCGACCATGCGGACCCCGCGAGGAACTGCGCCTGCATGTTGGATGCCGCCTCGAAGGGCCAGACCTGGTGCAGGCCGCGGTTGCGCGCCGAGGGCATCATCGTGGGCGACAGCAGCCGCGCCCGGTAGGAGGAGCCGGGAAGCTCTTCCCGCAGGACGGAATGGGCCCAGTAGGTTCCCTCCAGCGTGAGGCCCGCGGCCGTGACAGTCTCCAGCGAGCCGAGCGCGACCGCACCGGCCTCGGCCGTTCCTGTCACCGTGACATGGCTCTGGTCGTCGAGTGCCGCCTGCGCAGCGGTGAAAGGCGACGGGCGCGGCTGCGTGGCCCCGGTTGCCGCGCTCGCTCCACGCAGGGCGCCAAAGAAATCGTCGAGCGCCACCAGCCCGCCCGCGGCCCCGTCGGCAGCGCTGCCGAACAGCGGTTGGTAAAGCGCGATGAAGTCCGCCGGGCTGGCATAGGCGGCATCGAGCGGCGTGTTCTCGAAATCGTGGAGTCCCGGATAAAGCGCCTGGAACAGCACCGTGTCGTCAAGCGGGGCCGCGCCGGTGTCGCCGCCGGTCACATTGGGGTGGAACACCAGGTTGTTGGCCGCCTCGACCCCGGTGAAGGCCGCCGGAGGCGTCTCCACCGCGACCGTCGCGCCAAGGGTGTTGGCGTCATCGCGCAGGTCGATCACGGTGTTGCTGTAGATCCGGAAGGCACCGGCATCGTTCTCTGCGGTAGAGCTGTCCACGTCCCATTTGAACGCCGCCGATGGGCCGAAATTGGTCTCTGCCGGCACGTTCGGGAAGATCATCACGTTGTTGCGGGCTGTGAAGCCGGAATGGCCGAGCCGGAAGGCGCCGTGACTGTTTGCTGTGCCGATCAGCAGGGATTTCTCGAAGATCACCTCGCCCGGGACTTCCGGAGACGTGGAGGTGTTGCCGAAGCTGTCGATGACCGTCCAGCCACCCTCGGCCACGATGCGCTGCACGTTGATCCGCGCGCCCTCGATGCCCGAGACGTTCCAGCGGATGCAGGCCTGGTGCGCGATCCGCCCGCCGGCATAGCTCCAGCCGTTCCGCGAGAAGAACTGGCACTGGTCGACCACGTTGAACCCGTCCGCCGAAGGGCTGCCGAAGCGGAGCGGTCCGTGCACGCAATGGCCGCTGCCGTCCTTCGGACCACCGCCGAGCCCGGCCGGGTCCTGCTCGATCCGGCAGCCGGTCAGGCCGACGTATTGCGAGTTCTGGGCGAGGATGCCGTAGCCCTGCCAGCCCTGCATCGAACAGCCCAGCATGGAAAGCGCGCCGGTCGTGTGCTGGAAGTTGATCGCGATCCCGAAGTTGCGGAAATTGCAGCCCTGAAAGGTCAGGTTCCCGTCATAGGTCAGCAGGAAGATCTCCTGAGAGGTGCCGGTCTCGGTGGTCGGGTCGAAGGCGCCCAGGAAATCGATGTCGATGAACTGGATGTCCGAGCAATTGCCTCGCACGAAGGTGTCGTAGGCCGAGCCGCTGCTGTCGATCACCGGGTTGGCCCCGCTGCCCCAGGTGCCGACGGTGTAGTTGTCGCGCGCGCCCCAGGAGCGGACCTCGTACTGCGCCGTGATCGGATAGCTCTCGCCACGCTTGAGCAACAGCCGGGTCGGCGCGCTCTTTGTCCGGTAGGCCGTAAGCGCCGCGCCCAGGTCGGTGTATTGCACCGCCCCCGCCGGCGCACCGGTGAAATCGCCATCCGCCGCCACCACCCAGGTCGCGCTGCCGGTATAGATCTCGTCCGGATCGGCAATGGCGATCTCGGTCGTCCCGGTCAGCGTGCGGCTGCCGTCGGTCACTTCGCAGGTCACGGTGAAGGTGCCGGGCCGGGCGAAGACATGGCTCGCGGTCGGACCATAGGCCTCTGACAGCGTGTTGCCCCAGATCGCCGCGTTGCGCGGCAGGTCGAGCGGGTTGTCGGCCACCTCGCCGAAACACCACTTGAAGCGCAGCTCGTGGTTGGGAGCCTCGCCTCCGATGCCCGTGACCTCGGCCTCGAAAAACACCCCCGCCGGCGCGATGGATTGCGGCTGGTGGGTGATGATGGAGAGCGTGGCGCTCGGCGTGCTCGTGGGAGTGCTCCCGCTCGAGATCTTGCGCGAGAAGGGTTGGACGAGCGAGCGGACGGTCTGCATGAGGTTTGCTCCGATATGTCTGGCGGCCGGTTGCGGCAGACTATGTGAAGAGAGAGTTAACGCCGCCCGATCCCACCGTTCGCTGCCCCCCTCGGCACGCCATGGCAATGCGGGCTCCGCTGGCGTAGAAGCCACGGGCAAACCCGCCAATTCCGACGCCACGCCCGATGCCAGACACCGCCCCGCCCGCCTCCCGCCGCTACCTGCTCGTCTCGCCCTGCCGGAACGAGGCGGCCTACCTGCGCCGGACACTCGACGCCGTGGTCGCCCAGACCGAGCGGCCGGAGCTCTGGATCGTGGTCGACGACGGCTCGACAGACGAAACACCCGCGATTCTCGCGGATTACGCGGCGAGGCATGAGTGGATCCGGGTCGTTCCCAAACCCGACCGCGGCCACCGTGCCGTCGGGCCCGGGGTGATCGAGGCCTTCGAGGCCGGGCTCGCTGCCGCGCCGCCGCTCGACGGGTTCGACTACCTGTGCAAGCTCGACCTCGACCTCGATCTGCCGCCCGCCTATTTCGCCACGCTGATGGACCGGCTGGAAGCCGACCCGCGCCTCGGCACCTGCTCCGGCAAGCCCTGGTACCGCACCGCCTCCGGCGCCTGGATCAGCGAGAAATGCGGCGACGAGGCCTCGGTCGGCATGACCAAGTTTTACCGCACCTCCTGTTTCCGGGAGATCGGCGGGTTCGTCCGCGAGGTGAACTGGGACTCGATCGACTGCCACAAGGCGCGGCAGCTCGGCTGGACGGCGCGCAGTTGGGACGACCCGGAAATCCGGATCGAGCACCTTCGCCCGATGGGGTCGAGCCAGCGCGGCATCGTCAGTGGCCGGCGGCGGGCGGGATACGCCCAGTATTTCATGGGCACCGATCCGCTCTATTTCACCGCGACCGCGCTCTATCGCATGACCCGCCCGCCCTATGTGATCGGCGGCCTCGCGATGCTCTGGGGCTATGGCGAATCCTGGCTCGCGGGCAAGCCCCGCCAGAAGGACGCCGCGCTCATCGCCTTCATCCGCCGCTATCAACGCCGGGCGCTCACGGTCGGCAAGCGGCGGGCGCTGGAGGAGGTCGAAGCCCGGCAGGCCGGCCTGCAAGGCCCCGGCACGCCCTAGCGGCGGCCGCGGAAAATCTCCGCCCTGATTCGCGCGATCAGATCCGGGTCGGCTTCCGGCTTCATCTCAGGGCTCGGCGCACCCTCGGCCAGTGCTGCCTCAAGGGCGTCGGGCAGGTCTGCGGTCGTCATCGCCACGAAGATCCCCGGCCGGCCGCCCAGATGCGCCACGGTGTCGAGCTGGTGATCGTTGCGCACCTCGCCGGTTCCGGACCGGCGCGGCAGCACCACGAGCGGCACCCGATGTGTCATCGCGGCGATCATCACGCCCGTGCCGGCATGGCTGACGATGCAGCGCGCGGCAGCACAGCGGCTGGCAAATTCCGCCGGTGCAAGGCTCCGCACGGTCCGGAAGTGTTGGGGACGGAAGCCCGACTGCCCGTCGGTCAGGATCTGGCCGAAGACCTCGGTGTCGGGATGCGCCGCCACCCAGCGGTCCATCGCCCCCACCAGCCGGTCAAAGGGCAACTGCGAGCCCACCGTCACGAAGATCACAGCACGCTCCCCGAATACTCAGGCCCTTCCGAAGCACCCGTCGCCTCGCGGCCGAGATGCGGCCATTGGGTCAGCCAGAGATCGCAATGCGGACCGGCCATCCGCCCCGACATCGAAAGCGCACCCGCGTTGGCCACGCTGTCGACCCAGATCCCCCGCGCTCCGACAAGCCGCCCGAGCCTGAGCGCGACGTAGCCCGGCGCGGCCCCGGTGGAGACGATCACGTCAGGCCGCAAGCGCACCATCTGCCAGGCAAGGTGCGCCACCAGCCGCACGAGTCGCCAGCGGCTCCAGCGGCTCGCGTCGGGAATGGCCACGAAGCGCGCGGCACCGTGCCCGGCCATATCCGCCTCCAGCGCAGGGTCGGTGGTTGCATAGACCAGTTCGCAGCCCTCCCAGGCCGGCGTGAGCCGCAACAGCTCGGCCCAGTGCCCGCCGGAAGAGGCGACCGCCAGCACGCGGGGCGGCCGCTTCGCATGGGCGCTCTTGCGCCGTTTCGTGGTGTCGTCCATCGCTCGATCCCTGCCGACCGCAGAGGCCGCCTTCGGCCCCGTTCTAGGCTCGCGCCCGGGCCGAGGAAAGGGGGCGCTGGCGGGTTCTCAATCGCTCGGGCCGGGTCTATGTTGCCCGCGGATCCTTCAGAGGGGGGCCATGCCCAACACCTTCGCCCTTGTCGTGCTCTGGGCCTGGCCCGTGTTCTGCGTGCTCGCGTTTCGCAGGCTGCCGCTGGCCACCGGGCTGTCGCTGGCAATGATCGGCGGCTATCTCCTTGTGCCGCCCGCGATCTCGGTGAACCTGCCACTGCTGCCGCCCTACGAAAAACGCCTGGCTTCCGCCGTTGCCGGCCTCCTGCTGGTGCTCATGGCTCCGCGCCCGACGCCCGCATTGGCACGGGTCACGCCGCCCACGCACCTTCCGGGCTGGCTTCCCGCAAGCATCGCCCTCCGGCTCTGCCTGCTTCTGCTGGTCATGGGCGCGCTCGGCACGACGCTCACCAACAGCGAACCGCTCCGCCTTGCCGACCGGTCCCTGCCGGGAATGACCCTCAAGGACGCGATGGCGATGATCCTCGGCAGCTTCGGCACGATCCTGCCCTTCCTGCTCGCCCGGAAATACATCGCCGCGACCGAGGACCAGGAGCGCATGATCCGCGTGCTCGTCTTCGCCGCGCTCGCCTACACGCTGCTGGCGCTGTTCGAAGTGCGCATGTCGCCGCAACTCAACCGCATGGTCTACGGCTTCTTCCCGCATTCCTGGCTGCAGCACATCCGGGGCGACGGCTACCGGCCGGTGGTGTTCCTGCAGCACGGCCTTTGGCTTGCGATCTTCTTCACCAGCGCGCTGGTAGCCACGCTTGGCTATGCCCGGATCAGCGTGGGCGGCCAGAAGGTCCGGCTTCTGGCCGCCGCGGCGTGGATCTTTGCCACGCAGGCCGTCTCCAAGTCGCTCGGCGCGCTGGTCCTGTCGATCCTTTTCGCCCCGATCGCGCTGTTCTTTGGCCGTCGCGTGCAGCTTGTCTTTGTCGCGGCGATCACGCTCGCGGTGCTTGGCTACCCGATGCTGCGCGGATCGGGTCTGGTGGCGGTGGACCAGATCGCTGCCGTTACCGAACAGATCGACGCCGACAGGGCCAAGTCCTTCAATGGCCGGCTGCGGAACGAGAACATGCTGCTCGAGCGGGTCTCCGAGAAGCCGCTCTTCGGCTGGGGGGAATGGGGGCGCTGGCGGGTTTATGACGAGCGCGGGATCGACCGTACCACCAGCGACGGCTTCTGGATCATCACGCTCTCTCAGGGCGGTTGGGCCCGCTACCTCGCCATGTTCGGGCTCTTGTGCCTGCCGGTATTGCAATTGGCGTTCCGGCGACGGCACCTCGACGACCCCAAGGCGCAGGGGCTGGCCATCGCGCTTGCCCTGGCGCTCACCGCCAACCTGATCGACCTGCTTCCCAATGCCGGGATCACGCCGCTCACCTGGATGCTCGCGGGCGCCCTTGCCGGGCGGATGGAACTGCAACCCGCCGCTGCCGTGCAGCCGGCACCTGGGACACCCGCGGCGCCACACTCACCCTATACGCCGGTGCGAAAGACGACCTCGGCCTGGCAACCGCAGCGAAAGACCTGAATGCGCGCCTACGTCACGATTTCCATCATCAACTATCGCACCGCCGAGCTGACCCTGGCCTGCCTCCGCTCCGTCCTCGCCGATCTCGCAGGCGACGCGGACCGCCCGGCGACGGACGGCCGCATCATCATCGTCGACAATGCCTCCGGCGACGGATCGGCCGAAGCGATCGCCGACTGGATCGCGGCGAATCCGGACGCGCCGGTCGAACTCGTCCGATCGACCGAAAACACCGGCTTTTCGGGCGGCCACAACCTTGGCATGGCGGCCTGCGAGAGCGAATTCACCCTCGTGCTCAATTCCGACGCCGAGCTGCGCCCGGGCTGTCTCGCCGCCCTGCTCGCCGCCGCCGAAGCCCACCCCGAGGCCGGCCTCTTCGCCCCGCGGCTGGTGGGCGAGGACGGCACGGTGCAGACCTCCAGCTTCCGCTTCCCCGGCGCGGCGAGCGAGTTGATCCGCGGCGCGGGCTCCGGACCGGTCACGGCCCTCCTGAAATCCCACGAGGTCGCCATCGGCCCCGCCCCCGCGCCGGCGGAAATCCAGTGGGCGAGCTTTGCCTGCATCCTGCTGCGCCGCGCCATGTTCGAGGCGATCGGCCCGATGGACGAGGGCTATTTCCTCTATTTCGAGGATGCCGAGTATTGCCACCGCGCCCGGCGGGCCGGCTGGGCGCTGGTGCACGTCCCGGAGGCGCGCTGCGTCCATCATCGAGGTGGCAGCGGACCGGTCAAGACGCTGATCTCGCAAAAGAAACGCCTACCAGCCTATTTTTACGCCTCGCGCACGCGGTTCCTCTACCAGACCGGCGGCTGGACCGGGATGATCTCCGCCAATCTCGCCTGGCTGCTGGGGCGGCTGCTGGCGCAGGGGCGCGTCCTCTTCGGCAAGCCGCGGCATCGCGCCGCCGAGGCCGAGGCGCGCGACATCTGGATCAACGCCACCCGCCCGCTCGGGCCACGGCATGCACCGGGCGAGTGATCCAATGGCGGCCCCCGACTTCCTGATCATCGGCGCGATGAAATGCGGGACCTCGACCCTGCAGGCGCAGCTCGCCGCGCAGCCCGGCATCTTCATGACAACGCCGAAGGAACCGAACTACTTTTCCGACGACGCGATCTTTGCCCGCGGCGAGGCCTGGTATTCCGGCCTCTTCGACGGCGCCGCCCCTGGCGACCTGACAGGCGAGGCCTCGACCCATTACACCAAGCTGCCGACCTATCCCGACACCCTCGACCGCATGGCGGCGCGCCTCGACCGGCCCCGGTTCATCTACCTGATGCGCGACCCGCTGGAGCGGGCGATCTCGCACTACATCCACGACTGGTCGCAGGGTCTGCTGCCCGACGATCCGGTCGCGGCCTTCGAGAGCACGCCGGAGCTTGCCGCCTACAGCCGCTACGGAATGCAGCTCGCCCCCTTCGTGTCCCGCTACGGACGCGACTCGATCCTGCTTTTGCGGCTGGAGTGGATGCAGGCCGACCCGCAGGGAACGCTCTCCCGCGTCGGCGATTTCCTCGGGAAGCCGAACCTGCGCTGGAACGCCGAGCTTGGGGCGCAGAACGTCTCCGCAGAGCGCGTCCGGCGGCTGCCGATGCACGGCCTGATCGTCGACAACCCGGTGGCAAAGGCGCTGCGCAGGAGCCTCGTGCCAAAGGCCGTCCGCACCCGGATCCGCGAGGGCCGGCAGATGCGAGGCCGACCCGACCTGCCGGAGCGCCTGCGCGCGCGTCTTGAAGGCATCTTCGCCGAGGATCGGGCGCACCTGGCCGAGCTGTTCCCCGGCGATCCGGCGGTCGATTTCGAGGCCGCACCATGAGCGCGCCCGAGGTCGCCGCCGTGGTCATCGGCCGCAACGAGGGCGCGCACCTCAAAGCCTGCCTCGCCTCGCTCGACGGAGAGGTCGGGCGGGTGGTCTATGTCGACTCCGGCTCGACGGACGACTCCGTCGCGGTTGGGCTGGCTGCGGGAGCCGAGGTGGTGGAACTCGACCCCGCCCTGCCCTTCACCGCCGCCCGTGCCCGCAACGCCGGCGTCGACGCCCTCGGGGAGATCGGCCTGCCCGAGCTGATCCAGTTCATCGACGGCGATTGCACGTTGGTGCCGAGCTGGATCGCCACCGCCCGCGCCGCCTTCGCCACCGAGCCGAAGCTTGCCGTAGCCTGCGGGCGACGGCGGGAGCGGCATCCGGATGCGTCTGTCTACACACGTATGATCGACCGGGAGTGGGACACGCCGGTCGGCCTTGCGCGGGCCTGCGGGGGCGATTCCATGATGCGCAGCGCGGCGTTCCGGCAGGTCGGCGGGTTCGATCCGGCGCTGATCGCCGGCGAGGAACCCGATCTCTGCATCCGCCTGCGCGCAGCGGGCTGGAAGGTCCGGCGGCTCGACGCGGAGATGACACGCCACGACGCCGGCATCACCCGGTTCACGCAGTTCTGGCAGCGCGCGCGCCGCGCGGGTCACGCCTATGCCGAGGGCGCGGCACGCCATGGCGCACCACCGGAACAGCACTACGCACCCCAGCTCCGCCGCTGCCTCCTTTGGGGCGCGGCGCTGCCGCTGGCGACCCTGGTGCTGACACTCGCCATCTCGCCCTGGTTCCTGCTCCTCGCCCTGGCTTATCCGCTCCAGATCCTGCGACTCGCGCGGTCTCGTGGCCTCGCCGAAGCCGCGCTGCTGACCGTCGGCAAGATCGCCGAGGCGCAGGGCGCCCTTGGCTACCGGCTCCGCCGTCTCGGCGGGCGGCGCAGCTCTCTGGTGGAATACAAGTGACCGGCTTCAGGGGAGGAGCGGCGCGATCCGGTCCCAGTTGATCGCCACGCCGGCGGCGCAGATCGCCAGCCCCGCGAGGGTCATCCAGACATCCTGCACCGGGTCCCAGGCATTGTACCGACGGGCATAGGCCACCCGCATCGGCAGCGTCAGCAACACCGCCAGCCCGATCGCCGCGATCGCGCCGACCACGCCCGCAAGAGCGATGCCCGCGAACATCAGCCCCGTCTGCAGCGCCGCGGTAATGATCTGCAACACAGCGTTCCGGGCCGAATCGCCCTCCGCCAAAAGCAGCGATCCGACCGAGTTCAGCGCCAGCGGCGGCACCAGCGTCAGGGCATAGAGGCTCAGCATCGGGCCCGCATCGGCAAAGCGGGGATCGTAGAGCAAATCGACGATCAGCGGCCCGCCGAAGGCCATCACCGCCGTCGCCACCAACGCGGCAGCGGTCAGCATCCGCCGCGCCCGAAAGATCGCGGCCCGTCCGGAGGCATCGCCGGACATCGGCCGCACCCGATAGAGCGGCAGAACGATCTTGCTGCTGACGGCACGGGTCAGCAGAAGCGGCACGCTGGCGAGGAAGAAGGCCACGTTGTAGACACCGAGCTCCCCGAGGCTCAGGTGCGCGCCAAGGATCGCCCGGTCGCCCTGGGCGATGACGAACCCGGCAGCCGTGCCGATGAAGATGTAGCGCCCGAAGCCGAAGGCGTTGCCGAGGGCCGCGCGCTCCAGCCGGAAACGGTTCTTCGCATCGGGCAGAAAGATCCACCAGGCGAGCGTCCGGATCACCTCGCCGATCAGCGTGCCGATCACCAGCGCCCAGACCGACCGCAGGGTTACTGCGAGAACCGCCATGATGACGAGCGTCAAGGCCTGGCAGCCAAGCTGGATCGCCGTCACCTGCCCCAGCCGCAGATGCCGATGCGCGGTGTGCAGCGCCGTCGGCACGAAGCCGTTCACCAGAAGCGCCAGTCCGGAGACCGGCAGGATCAGCGCAAGATCCGGCGCCTCGTAGAGCGCCGCGGCCGGCGCCGCGATCGCCAGCGTCAAGAGCCAGAGCAGAAGTCCGCGCGCCATCTGCACCGTCCAGATCGTGTTGAGAAAGTCCGGATCGTCGCCCCTCCCGCTCTGCACGATCAGCGGGCGCACCCCGGTGTCGGAAAACAGGTTCAGCCCATTGAGGAAGACCTGCACCAGCGCCATCAGGCCGAATGCCTCCGGGAAGAGCAGCCGCGTCAGAAGGAGGTTGGAGGCGAGACGCAGCGCCTGCGCGCCGCCGAACTGCACGAAGACAAGCAGGGTGCCGCGCCAGGCCCGCGCCCGGATGCTCTCGCCGATCCCGAGGTCGCTCACGCCACTCCTCCGCATCGCGGGATCGCAGCCATCACGAGGCACCGCCGTCGAAGCTGTAGCCGAAAAGCTCCACGTCCCGGGCATAGGCGCGGGCGACGATCTCGGCGGTCGCGTCGCTGTAGGCGCGGCGGTAGTCGCCCTCGCTTCCGCCGGTCGGGTTCATCCGTGCCAGTGGCGCCTCCACCCCGAGCCTGGCGCAGACATGGCGGTAGTCGTCGTCCAGCCGCTCGTAGCGGCCGACGAAATCGACCGCGGGCGCGGACCGCCCGGTCATGCAGACAAAGGCATACTGCGGACGGAAATGCAGCGCGCTCCAGATGTCGCCGCCGTCGATGAAGCCGCGCACGAAGGCATCGAAATCCGGATAGGGCGCGATGCTTCGCTCCGCCCGCGCCGCATCCTCGGGCACCAGTCCGCCGGCCCTGAGAAACCGATAGGCCGAATGAACCCTGTCCCATGGATTGCGCACGAAGGTGAACTTGAAGAACTCCCGGTATTCCCGGCCCGTCAGGGCCAGCCGGTAGGCAGTGATCGGCAGATGACCGCCTCCGCGGCAGCCGAAAAGTGCATTGGTCACCGAAAGGCCGGCGCATTTTGGAATGTGCACGAAGACGGCGCGCCGCGCGATCATCGGCGCAAGGGTGACAGGGTAGTCCGGCGAGATCTTCCGCGTGCGCAGGCTCTGGAGTTTCCCGTAATATCCGGGGTCGCGAAGCCGGTAGTAGGCCCGGTGAATCTCCGGAGGCAGCGCGGCCATCAGGCGGCGCGGCATCCCGTTCATCCGGGCCGCGTGCCGCCCGTCCTCACTGCCCTGTCCGACCCCGCGGGCCGCTGCCATTGCGTCGCTGCCGTCCATCGCCTGCCGTGTTCTGCCTGCGTCCCGCGGCCCGGCCGTTGCGCCCGGACCAGAGCCCCGTCACCGCCTCGCGGCGATGCGCCCCCTGCCCGACCGCTACCACGATGGCGGAACCATCACACCTCGAAAATTGTGGCCCGCAATCCGGCCGGACCGGTAGCGGACGCGGGCAAGCTGCGGTTAACCCTGTGCCAGCGCGGGCAAGGCAAGCGCCCACGCAGGAAATTGATTTGAAAGTACAGGCAAGAGGATTTCGCCATGATCCATCCCGTCATTCTCTGTGGTGGCTCCGGCACCCGGCTTTGGCCCTCCTCGCGCAAGGGCTACCCCAAGCAATTCGCGCCGCTCCTCGGAGAGGACAGTCTTTACCAGGCAACCTTGCGCCGGCTTACCGGTCCGCGTTTTACCCGCCCGCTTGTGATGACCAACGAGGAGTTCCGCTTCCTCGCCTCGCAACAGGCCGCGGGGATCGGGCTCTCGGACGCGCAGGTGGTGGTCGAGCCCTGCTTGCGGGACACCGCTCCGGCCATCCTCGTCGCGGCCCTCATCGTGGCGCAGGACGACGGCGACGACGGGCTGATGCTGGTTGCCCCGTCCGACCACGTGATCGCCGACCTGCCCGGTTTCCTGCATGCGGTGGACCGCGGCGCCGAAGCCGCCTGCAGCGGCGCGCTGGTCACTTTTGGGGTGACGCCGGACCGGCCGGAAACCGGCTATGGCTATCTCGAGATCGCCCGCAAGCCCGACGGGACCGGCGCCGCCCTGCCGGTGTCCAGCTTCCGCGAGAAGCCCGATGCCGCGACCGCAGCGAAGTTCCTCGAGGAGGGCACCTATCTCTGGAACGCCGGGATCTTCCTGTTCCGTGCCGCCGACGTGATCGCGGCCTTCGAGGCCCATGCACCGGACCTCGTCGCCCCCGCCCGCGCCGCTCTGGATCGCGGCCGCGAGGATCTGAACCTGTTCCGGCTGGACCCTGACTCCTACGCCGGGTCGCCGTCGATCTCCTTCGACTATGCCGTGATGGAAAAGGCCGGGCGGGTCTCGGCGGTGCCGCTCGACTGCGCCTGGTCCGACCTCGGCGCCTGGGACGCAATCTGGGCGGCCGAGGCCCCCGACCCCAAAGGGCTGGCCACCCGAGGTCCCGTCACGGCTATCGATTGCAGCGACAGCTACCTGCGGTCCGAGGAGCCGGGGCTGCAACTCGTGGGGCTCGGGCTCGACGGGGTCGTCGCAGTGGCGATGCGCGATGCGGTGCTGGTGGCCGACAAGAGCCGGGTGCAGGAGGTCAAGGGCCTGGTCTCGACCCTGCGCGCCGGCGGCGTCTGTCAAGCCGACGACTACCCCCGTTTCCACCGTCCCTGGGGCTGGTACGAGACGCTCTGCATCGACACGCGCTTCCAGGTGAAGCGGATCATGGTGCACCCCGGCGGGGTGCTGAGCCTGCAGAGCCACCATCACCGGTCGGAGCACTGGATCGTTGTGTCCGGCACGGCCGAAGTTACGATCGGCGACCAGGTCAAACTGGTGACCGAGAACCAATCGGTCTACATCCCGCTCGGCACCGTGCACCGCATGGCCAACCCCGGAAAGCTGCCGATGTATCTGATCGAGGTCCAGACCGGAGCCTATCTCGGCGAGGACGACATCCAGCGCTACGAGGATGTCTACGGCAGGGGCTGACGCCCCGCCCCACCTGGAGACTTCGCCCTGCCTGACCGCCCCCGCACCTTTCCTGCCCCGGAGACGGTCGCTGTCGTCCTCGCCGTGTTCAACGGCGAACGCTTCCTTGGCGCGGCGCTCGCCTCCGTCTTCGCGCAGAGCCGGGTGCCGGACGAGGTGATCGTGGTCGATGACGGCTCGACTGATTCCAGCGGGCAGATCGCGCGCAGCCATCCCGGCGTGCGGGTGATCCGGCAGGAGAACCAGGGACTGAGCGCCGCCCGCAACACCGGGCTCGCCGCCGTGCAGTCGGACGCGGTGGTGTTTCTCGACGATGACGACCGGATGCTGCCGGAGAACCTCGCCACGGGGCTGCGTCTCCTGTCCGCATACCCGCAGGCGGCCTTCGTCGCCGGTTGCGCCACGCCGATCGACGCCGCCGGTACCCGGACCAGCCCCGACAAGCGCCTCGGCAGTCCCGGCCCCTGCAGCTTTGCCACCCTGCTGGCCGGTCATTCCTTCGTGCCGCCCTCCACCGTGATGTTCCGCCGCGCGGCCTTCGAGGCGACCGGCCCGTTCGACACCGCGCTTCGGTCGGGCTGCGAGGATCTGGACATCTACCTGCGCATGGCGCGGGTCTTCGAGATTCATGCCCACCCGGCGCTGATCGTCGAATATCGCCGCCACGGCCGCAACATCACCCGCAATCGTGCCAGGCTGCTCAAGGCCAGCCTCGACCTGCTGGAGCGCAACCGTGCACTTGTCGCGGACGACCCGGAGCTGAAGGCCGCCCTTGAAGCGGGCCGGCGGCGCTGGATCGCGACCTATGGGCCGGGCTTGCCCAGCGAAGCGGCCGGACATCTGAAACAGGGGCACATCCTGCCGGCCGTGCGCGCGATCGGTGCGGCGCTGCGCTATCATCCGCAGGGGCTCTGGCGCTACCTGTACGGCAAGTTCGGGCGCGGATGATCTGCGGCGGACGGGGGGCCGTCTGCCCCCCGCGCCCCGTTCCGGGGCTCCCCCCGAGGGTATTTTCCCCAAGAAGACGGGTATGGGCCGTTTTGCGATGGACCTCCGCCCCTGCCGCGTCGCAAGGTGCCGTCGCCCGCATCGAAGGACCCTCATGGACGACCGCCCGCAATCGAAGGCCCTGCCGCGCCTCGCCTACCTGACCAGCGAATACCCGGCGGTGTCTCACACCTTCATACTGCGGGAGGTCAACGCCCTGCGGCGGCTCGGTTTCGAGGTCGAGACCTGCTCGATCCGGCGGACGGATCCGGAGCTTCACCATCGCGGGCCGCAGGAACGGCATGCAGCGGCATCGACCTTCTACGTCCTGAGTGCTGCGCGGTCTCCCCTGGCGCTGATTTCCGCGCAACTGGCTGCACTAGCACGTCCCGGACGATGGTTGCGGGCAGCGGGGCTCGCCTGGCGCAGCCGGCCACCGGGCTTGCGGGCCATGCTCTACCAGGCATTCTACCTCGTCGAGGCCGCGGTCCTGGCGCGCCACCTGCGCCAGCGGGGCATCACGCACCTGCACTGCCATTTCGGACACTCCGCCTGCAGCGTCGCCATGCTGGCCAGCGAATTGTCCGGCATCCCCTACAGTTTCACCCTGCACGGGCCAACGATCTTCTATGCGCCGAAGCATTGGCGGATCGACGAGAAGATCGCCCGGGCGCGCTTCGTGGCCTGCATCAGCCAGTACTGCCGAAGCCAGGCGATGATCTTTGCCGCGCCCGAGCATTGGGACCGTCTCAAGGTGATCCACTGCGGCGTCGATCCGGCACTCGACGATACCGGAGCGCGGGAACGAACCGGCAAGCGGCTGCTGTTTGTCGGGCGACTGGCGGCGGTCAAGGGGGTGCCGGTGCTGCTGGAGGCGTTCAAGGCGGTGGCCGCGCAGCACCCGGAAGCCCATCTGACCCTGATTGGCGATGGCCCTGAGCGGACCCGGTTGGAAACCGAGGCGGAGCATCTCGGCGTTTCGCGGCAGGCGGCCTTTGCCGGGTATCGCAGCCAGGAGGAGGTGGCCGCCGCTCTGGCGGATGCGGATCTGTTCGTTCTGCCCTCCTTCGCCGAGGGGGTGCCGGTGGTGTTGATGGAGGCGATGGCGGCGCGCCTGCCGGTCGTCGCGACGCGCGTTGGCGGGGTTCAGGAACTGGTCGAGGACGGCGTGAGCGGACTTGCCGTGGCACCAGGGGATGCGGACGCCTTCGCCAATGCGCTTCTGCGCCTCTTGGACGATCCGGACCGGATGCGCTCCATGGGAGAGGCCGGACGCGCGCGAGTGATCGATGAATTCTCCACCGAACGCGAAGCGGAACGGCTGGCCGGGTTGTTTCGGGGAGATATGGCCGGGCCAGCCCGCCAATAAGATCCATTTCAGTCCTGATAGGCCGAGCGGCGCGTTTACGAAACGCCGCCAGTGCGTCTCAGTCCGCGCAGGACCAGGCGGCGTCCTCTCCAAGGGCGGGGTGGCGCATCTGGGTGCCGGGCGCGATGTTCAGCGCCTCGGCCAGCCCGCCGTTGATCTCCAGCACCGCCACCACGCCGCGGCCGCCGTCGATCGGCGTGAGGTCGCCCGGAATCGCCTCCGAATGCACGCGGGTCACGACGCCGCGGGCATCGGCAAAGATCATGTCGAGCGGGATCAGCGTGTTCTTCATCCAGAAGCTCGCGTGCTGCGGCTGCGGATAGATGAACAGCATGCCTGCGGACCGGGGCAGCGACTCGCGGAACATCAGGCCGCGGGCACGTTCTTCGTTGTCGTCTGCGACCTCGACGGAAAAACGCGCACTGCCCCAGTCGCCGCGCAGGTCGATCTGGTCCTCTGCGCATTCGGCGCTCGCAACCGCGGGAAGTGCCGCCATCACAAGCGCCAGGAACGCCGTCCTGCCCCACCCCGTGAACATCGTCAGTGATCCCTGATCGCGCGTTCCCAAGCCGCGACCTCTATCGCCATGCGGCCGCGGCGCCCCTCGACCACGCGTAGGCCGACGGCCTCGCCGGGCTGAAGATCCGCCAGACCGGAGCGGCGCAGCACCTCGACATGCACGAAGATATCCTCATTGCGGCCAAATACATTGGCAAAGCCGAAGCCCTTGCCCTTGTCAAACCACTTAACCCGCGCGGGCTCCAGCGGTAGGGCGGCGATTTCCTCGGCCGTGATGGCGGCCGCATCTTCCAGCGGCGGGCCGTCGTCCTCGTCGGGCGGGGTGATCGAACGCACCTCGACCGCCTGCATCCCGCGAGCGGTCTGCTGGACGAGGATCTCGATGAGCGCCCCGTCGGCAACGGAAGATTGCCCGAAGTTCCGAAGCACATTCGCATGAAGCAGAATGTCCGGACCGCCCTCTTCGGCGACCACGAAGCCAAACCCCTTGCTGGGGTCGAACCATTTTACACGGCCGTTCACCGGCCACGCGTTCCCAGTCTCGTCTTTCGCGGTCACCAGCGGGTCACCTTTGTACACTCCCGATTACGGGCCTTCGGTTTTCTACCACTACACCAATCAAAGAGCTTGGAGAGTAAAAGCGTGACGTAAATGGAAACAATCAATTCAGAGCTTCGATGGTTAGGGCATGATACCCATCGTTTCAAGCTTTGGCCTTCGTTTCAACGCAGATGCCACGAAATGACCTAGATTGATGAAGAAAAACCACATTTTCGACAGATTTCACGGCGATAGCCGGCGAACTTCCCATGAACCCTGGGCAGTTTTCCGCCACTGGAAACGATCGTGAAGGCGAAACGCGCCATCGGCCCAGAATTCGATCTCGGTCGGCCGCAGCCGGAAACCGCCCCAGAATGGCGGACGCGGCGGGTTGGTGCCGTGTTTTGCCGTGACGCGGGCCACTTCGGCCATGAGCGACGCGCGCGACGCGAGCGGTTGACTCTGGTGCGACGCCCAGGCCCCCAGCCGGGATTTCAGAGACCGGGAGGCGAAATAGGCATCGGCCTGCGGCCCCTCTTCGCGCTCCACCGTGCCGCGCACCCGGATCTGCCGGCGCAGGCTCTTCCAGTGGGCGACGAAGGCCGCCTTGCCGGCTTGCTCCAGCTCGGCCGCCTTGGCGCTGCTGTAGTTGGTGTAGAAGACGAAGGCATCGGCCTCGATCTCCTTGAGCAGCACCATCCGGACATTGGGCATGCCCCCCTCGTCGACCGTGGCGAGCGCGATCGCGTTGGGATCGTTCACTTCCCTGGCCTCCGCCTCGGCCAGCCAGTCACGGGCCAGCGCGAAGGGATCGTCGCCTGCGAAGATGCCGGTTCGGTCGCTCATCGGGGTTACTCCTGCGTTGCGCAGCCCGGGCTATACGCGATGCGCGGGCATTTCCAGTGTCTTCCGTCGCTCTTGCCCTGCCCATGCCGCTTGCCGTAAAGGGGCCGAAAGGAAATCCGAGCGGCGGAGGGACAGATGACGACAGGTCTTATGGCGGGCAAGCGCGGCCTTATAATGGGGCTTGCCAACGACAAGTCCATCGCCTGGGGAATTGCGCGGGCCTGCGCAGATGCCGGCGCCGAACTCGCGCTGACCTATCAGGGCGACGCCTTCCGCAAGCGTGTGCTGCCGCTGGCCGAGCAACTGGGCGTGACCCAGCTTGCCGATTGCGATGTGACCGACGACGCCTCGGTGGATGCGGTTTTCGCGCAGCTCGAAGAGGCCTGGGGCTCCATCGATTTCGTCGTGCACGCCATCGGTTTCTCCGACAAGAACGAGCTGCGCGGCCGCTATGTCGACACCAGCCGGGCCAATTTCAACATGACGATGGATGTCTCGGTCTACTCCTTCACCTCCGTCGTCCAGCGGGCAGAGAAGCTGATGAAAAACGGCGGCTCCTGCCTGACGCTCAGCTACCTCGGTGCCGAGCGGGTGATGCCACACTATAATGTGATGGGTGTCGCCAAGGCCGCGCTGGAGGCCAGCGTGCGCTACCTTGCCGAGGACCTGGGCAAGGACGGCATCCGGGTCAACGCGATCTCGGCAGGCCCGATCAAGACGCTGGCCGCGAGCGGCATCGGCGATTTCCGCTACATCCTGAAGTGGAACGAGCTGAATTCGCCGCTGCGCCGCAACGTGACCATCCAGGACGTGGGCAATTCGGCGCTCTACCTGCTGTCGGATCTCGGCGCGGGCGTCACGGGCGAGCTGCACCACGTGGATGCCGGCTACCACAGCGTCGGCATGAAGGCCGTCGATGCGCCCGATATCGACGTGACCACCGGAAAGAAGTGAGACCCAGATGAGCCAGCGCCCCGACCGCCTGCCCCACGAAAAGGGATTCCACATCAGCTGGGATCAAATCCACCGCGACAGCCGCGCGCTCGCCTGGCGTCTCGACGGCCACGGGCCGATGGAAGGCGGCGCCTGGAAGGCGATCGTCGCGATCACCCGGGGCGGCATGGCGCCGGCGATGATCATCGCCCGCGAACTCGACGTGCGAATGGTCGATACGATCTCGGTGAAGTCCTACAACCACCAGCACCAGATGGATGCGGTCGTGCTCAAGGCGCCGGACGAGGCGATGATGGGCGACGGCGAGGGCATTCTGGTGATCGACGACCTCGTGGACAGCGGCAAGACGCTGGAGCTGGTCCGCAAGCTTTATCCCAAGGCGCATTTCGCCACCGTCTACGCCAAGCCCAAGGGCCGGCCGATGGTGGACACCTTCATCACCGAGGTGAGCCAGGACACCTGGATCTTCTTCCCCTGGGACATGGCCCTGCAATACGTCGAGCCCTATCGCGGCACCGACTGACGGCGCTGGCCTTAAGGGGCGAGGGGGGGCCGTCTGCCCCCCGCCTGCCCCGTTCGGGGCAGCCTCCCCCCGAGGGTATTTCCCACCAGGAGAAGCTGCCTGCCTTGGTCTGATCAGGCCAGGTTCGCCGCGAAATGCGCCAGCGTGCGATCCCACGCCAGGGTCGCCGCCGCCTCGTCGTAGCGCGGCGTCGAGTCGTTGTGGAAGCCGTGGTTGGCGCCCTCGTAGATATGCGCCTCATAGGCCTTGCCGTTCGCCTGCAGCGCCTCCTCGTAGGCGGGCCAGCCGGCGTTGACGCGTTCGTCGAGGCCACCGTAGTGCAGCAAGAGCGGTGCCTGGATCGACGGCACCTGCGCCGCTTCCGGCTGGCGTCCGTAGAAGGGCACGGAGGCGGCCATCTCGGGATAGGCCACCGCCAGCGCGTTGCAGACGCCGCCGCCGTAGCAGAAGCCCACCGCGCCGACCTTGCCGGTCGAGCCCTCGTGGTCGCGCAGGAATTCGAAAGCGGCGAAGAAATCCTCCATCAGCTTGGCGCCGTCGAGCGTCTGCTGCATGGCGCGGCCGTCGTCGTCATTGCCGGGATAACCGCCGAGCGGCGTGAGCCCGTCGGGTCCGAAGGCGAGGTAGCCCGCCTTGGCAGTCCGGCGCACGACGTCCTCGATATAGGGGTTGAGGCCCCGGTTCTCGTGGATCACCAGCACCGCCGGAAGCGGGCCGTTGGCGCCCGCGGGTTTCGCCATCAGGCCGCGGATGGTGCCGTGCCCCTCGGGGCTTTCGTATTCTGCGATCATGGTCTCGATCGACGGGTCGTCCTCCGCCACCTGCTGGGCGAGGGCATAGTTCGGCCGCATGCTCTGCAGCACCGCGGCCGCAGTCACGCCGACGGCGGTGTAATGCGCCGCCTGACGCAGGAATTCGCGCTTGGTCAGCTGCCCGTGGGCATAGCCGTCGTATAGTTCCAATAGCTTGGGATGAAAATCGGTTGCCTTCTTGCGGGTCATGTCGCGCTCCTTGGCGAGGGTGTCCGGGCGGACTGTAGCACCGGAATCCGGCCGCGCGACGCCCGTCACCAAAACGTGTTGAGGGTGCGCAGAAGCCGCCATTGCCGCGCCGCAGCAGGACCCTTTCGGGCCGGTGTCGGCGCTGTTAGACAGGGCAAGGACCGAAGGAGCCCCGCCGATGCCCATGCCCCTGAACCCAGCCATGGCCGCGACGGCGGTGTCTCCGGTGCCGGAGGCCGCCCGCTGGGTCGCCGGCAGGCAGTTTCCCGACGACCGGCCCCTGATCAACGTCAGCCAGGCCGCGCCGGTGGCGCCGCCGCCCCTGCCCTTGCGCGAGGCGATGGCGCGGGCGGTGATGGAGGAGGCCGGCGCGCACCACTACGGCCCCGACCTCGGCCTGCCGGCCTTGAGGGAAGCGCTGGCGGGACAGATCGCAGGCATCTATGGCGGCGCCGTCGCACCGGCACAGGTGGCGATCACCTCCGGCTGCAACCAGGCCTTCGCCGCCGCCATCGCGACCCTTGCCGGGCCCGGCGACGAGGTGCTGCTCCCGGTGCCCTGGTACTTCAACCACAAGATGTGGCTCGACATGTCCTCCGTGCGCGCGGTGTCCTTGCCCAGTGGAGACGACCTCGTGCCCGATCCGTATGCCGCGGCCGCGCGGATCACCAGCCGCACCCGGGCGATCGTTCTGGTCACGCCGAACAACCCCACGGGCGTCGCCTACCCGGCTGAAACCATTGCCGCTTTCCGTGACCTCGCCCGCGCGCGCGGACTGGCGCTGGTGATCGACGAGACCTATCGCGACTTCCATCCCGACCCAGGTGCGCCGCACGGGCTCTTCACCGATCCGGACTGGGAGGACACGGTGATCCACCTCTACAGCTTCTCCAAGGCCTACCGGCTCACCGGGCACCGGGTGGGCGCGCTGGTCAGTTCGCCGGCGCGCCTTGCCGAGGTGGAGAAGTTCATCGACTCCGTCACCATCTGCCCCAGCCAGGTCGGCCAGCGGGCGGCGCTCTGGGGCATCCGGCACCTTGGCGACTGGCTGGCCGGTGAGCGGCGCGAGATCCTCGACCGGCGCGCGGCCATCGTGGAGGGCTTCGGGGAACTCGCCGATCGGGGCTGGCGGCTGCGTGGCTGCGGCGCCTATTTCGCCTATGTCGAGCATCCCTTCGCGATGTCCTCCGACGCGCTGGCCCGAGAGTTGGTGGGCCGGGCGGGCGTGCTCTGCCTGCCGGGCACGATGTTCGAACCGGTAAGCAAGGCGCCGGGTGGCGGCGCCGGCAGCCGCCACCTGCGGATCGCCTATGCCAACATCGACCGCGCCGGGATCCGCGCGCTCTACGAGCGGCTTTCACAGGTCAGTTTCCCGGCCTGAGGGCGCTTGCCTCCCTGCGATCAGGCGCATAGACAAGCGCGACACGGATCCGCAGGAGACAGGTGCCCCATGAGCAAAGGCAAGAAGGCCGGTAACATCCTCGTCTATGCGCTGATGGCGGCGCTGATCGCAGGTCTCGGCGGGTTCGGCATTTCGAATTTCTCCGGCGGCGGCACCACTGTCGCGACGGTTGGCGACCGCGAGATCACGGCCGAGGAATACTACCGCGCGATGGTCGAGGCGATCCGGGCGCAGGAAGCCGCCGGCGCGACCGACCTGAACTTCGCCACGCTCGAGGCCCAGGGAATCCCCTCGCAGGTGCGCGGCCAGCTTGCCGGGATCGAGGCGATCAACGGCGAGGCCGACCGGCTCGGCCTGTCGGTGGGCGACGCCGAGGTCGCGCGCCAGATCCGGGCGTCCTCCTCCTTTGCCGGCGTCAACGGCGAGTTCGACCGCGATGCCTATGAATACACGCTGGAGCAGAACGGCTGGAGCGTGAGCGAGTTCGAGACCTCGGTGCGCGAGGAGACCACCCGCCAGATCCTGCAGGGCGCTGTCTCGGCCGGGGTCGCTCCGTCGCAACAGATGGTCGACCAGCTGACCAACTGGCTCGGCGAGCGCCGCAGCTTCCGCTGGGCCGCCTTCCGCGCCACCCGCTACCTTGCCGAGCTGGAAGAGCCGACCGAGGACGAACTCGCGGCCTTCCATGCCGAGAACGAGGAAGCCTTCACATTGCCCGAGACCAAGCGCATCACCTATGCGCTGCTGACGCCCGACATGATCGCGGGAGAGGTCGAGCTGAACGAGGACGACCTCCGCGCGCTCTACACCGAGCGGGCCGCTCAATACGTCATGCCCGAGCGCCGGCTGGTCGAACGCCTGGTCTTCGGAACGGCCGAGGAAGCGACTGCCGCCCGCGAGGCCATCGAGGCCGGCGAGAGCGATTTCCCCGCCGAGGTCGCGAAGCGCGACCTGACCCTGCAGGACGTGGATCTCGGCGACGTGACCCGCGACGCGCTCGGCGCGGCCGCGGATGCGGTCTTCGGGCTGGAAGAGCCGGGCATCGTCGGCCCCTACCCGACCGATCTGGGCCCGGCGTTGTTCCGGATGAACGGCATCCTCTCGGCGCAGGAAACCACGTTTGAAGAAGCAGAGCCGGATCTCCGCGCCGAGCTCGGCCGCGAGCGCGCCGCCCGCATGATAGAGGACATGATCAGCGATTTCGACGACCGGCTCGCCGGCGGCGCAACGCTTGAAGACCTTGCGGCCGAGACCGAAATGGAGCTCGGCACGATCGACTACTACCCCGGCGTCGATGCCGGTGTTGCGGGCTACGAGGCGTTTCGCGCTGCCGCCGAGGCGGTGACCGAGAGCGACTTCCCCGAGATCGACACGCTCGACGATGGCGGCATTTTTGCCCTGCGGATGGACGAGACCGTGTCGCCGCGGCTGCAGCCTCTGGACGAGATCCGCGACCAGGTGGCCGACGCGCTGCTGGCCGAGCGCGCGCTCGACCGCGCCCGTGAAGAGGCCGCAGCGGCGCAGGCGCAGCTCGAGATCGGCGGCACGCTCGGCAGCGACGCGGCCACGGTCGAGACGGCGCAGAACGCAACCCGCGCGAACTTTGCCGAGACCGGCGCGCCGGCGATTCTGGCCGACGCCGTCTTCGCGCTGGAAGCCGGTGAAAGCACACTGGTCGATTTTCCGGGCCTCGCGATCGTCGTGGTGCTCGACAGCATCGATCCGGTCGACGCAGAGGACCCGCAGAACGCGCTGATGGAGCAACAGATCCGGGCGCAGGTCGCCCAGGGCACCGCCTCCGACCTGTTCCTCTACTTCGCGCAGTCGCTGACCTCGAGCGCCGGGATCCGCTTCAACGACGCAGGGCTGAACGCCGTGAACTCGCAACTCTTCCGCTGAGCGCCCGATGGTACAGCTCCTTCCCGGCTTCGACGATTTCGCCCGCGGTTTCAATGCGGGGCAGAACCAGGTGGTCTATGCCCGCCTGGCCGCCGACCTCGACACGCCCGTCAGCCTGATGCTCAAGCTCGCCGACGCCCGCACCGACAGCTTCATGCTGGAATCGGTGACCGGCGGCGAGGTGCGCGGCCGCTACTCCATCGTCGGACTCAAGCCGGACCTCGTGTGGAAATGCAACGGCAGCGCGGCCCGGATCAACCGGTCGGCCCGCTTCGACCCCGACGCCTATGTCGACGAAGAGACCGATCCGCTGACATCTCTGCGCGCGCTGATCGCGGAGAGCCGGATCGAGCTGCCCGACGGCCTGCCCTCCGCGGCGGCCGGGCTCTTCGGCTATCTCGGTTACGACATGATCCGGCTGGTCGAACACCTGCCCGGCGTCAATCCCGATCCGCTCGGCCTGCCTGACGCGGTGATGATGCGCCCCTCCGTCGTGGCGGTGCTCGACGGGGTGAAGGGCGAGGTGATGGTCGTCTCCCCCGCCTTCACCGGCCAGGGGCTGTCTGCCAAGGCCGCCTATGCCCAGGCCGCCGAGCGGGTGATGGACGCGATCCGCGACCTCGAGTCCGGGATGCGGGGCGAGAGCCGCGCGCTCGCGGACCAGGCCCATGTGGGCGAGCCGGTCTCGAACTTCACCAAGCCGGACTACCTGGCGGCCGTCGAGAAGGCCAAGGACTACATCCGCGCCGGAGACATCTTCCAGGTCGTGCCCTCGCAGCGCTGGACCGTGGATTTCCCGCTGCCGCCCTTCGCGCTCTACCGCAGCCTGCGGCGCACCAACCCCTCGCCTTTCATGTTCTTCTTCAACTTCGGCGGGTTCCAGGTAATCGGCGCGAGCCCCGAGATCCTTGTTCGCCTGCGTGAGGGCGAGGTCACGATCCGGCCCATCGCCGGCACCCGTCCGCGCGGCGCCAACGAGGACGAGGACCGCGCGCTGGAAGCCGACCTGCTCGGAGACGAGAAGGAAATGGCCGAACACCTGATGCTGCTCGACCTCGGCCGCAACGATGTGGGCCGGGTCGCGAAGATCGGCACCGTGCATCCCACGGAAGAATTCGTGATCGAGCGCTACAGCCATGTCATGCACATCGTCTCCAACGTCGTCGGAGAGCTGAAGGACGGCGAGGACGCGCTCTCCGCGCTGCTGGCCGGACTGCCCGCCGGCACCGTGTCCGGGGCGCCCAAGGTCCGCGCGATGGAGATCATCGACGAGTTGGAGCCCGAGAAACGCGGTGTCTACGGCGGCGGCGTGGGCTATTTCTCCGCCGACGGCGACATGGATATGTGCATCGCCCTGCGCACCGCGGTGCTGAAGGACGAGAAGCTCTATATCCAGGCCGGTGGCGGGGTGGTCTATGACAGCGACCCGGAAGCGGAATGGCTGGAGACAGTGAACAAATCCCGCGCCATCCGCGCCGCCGCGCAGGATGCAGGCCGATTCGTGCGCCGGGGCAACCGCTGAGATCCGGTTCGCCCTGAGGCCGGGCCGATCGGCGCCTTGCAGCCGGCCAACGATGGTTTTCGCATCACTCGCGACCAGATGATCCTGTCCAACACCGGCGCGGCGCGTCAGCCGGTCCGTTCGATGGACGTTCTTGAGCTCACCGAGCACACCGAGATGCCGGCATCGCAACCGCCGCGGCACCATCGGGCCCGCATGTTCGGCCGGGCGGATGAGGCCGCTGGATCCTCGGGATGAGCCGGATACCGAGCGGCATGGACAACCACCCGTTCCCGTCCCCCCACTCCCCGCGCCCGATGACGCGTTTGCCGATCTCGGGATGTGGGACGTCGGCAACCCCACGCGCGGCTCTCTGGCTCTGGCTCGCGCTCGGCCTGGAAGCCGGTGACGCCTTTTCCTCTCCTTCTCAACAGTATGACGGACGCGCACAATGCCATCCCGTTCCCACGCGAGGAGGTCTTCGGTGCACTGAAACAGGTCGACACCGCGCTCGAGATGGGACCGTGCCCAGACTTCGCCGATCCGGAAAATGCCCTTGCCGGCGACCATTGGCGCGGGGAAGAACGTTTGGATATGACATGCCCTGCGGTGCCGGCCGTATGGTATGGTCAGACGATGGACAGCTCTTCTTCGCGATCCTCACGCACCGCCTCACGCCGCAAATACCGCGGGCTGGCTGTTCTGAGCCTCTGCGCACTGGCCATCGGCGCGGTCGTCTGGCTGCTGCCGAGCCTCGACCCTGCGGCGCTGGTCGAGCGCATGGCCAACAGCCCGGAACACATCGTCGTGCTGCTTGTCGCGCTGATGATCCTGCATAATTTCCTGCCGATCCCGGCCGAGGCCATTGCCATCTGCGCCGGCGCGACGCTCGGCATTGCAACCGGTGCCGTGGCGATCTGGATCGGGGCGATGCTGGGGGCGGCACTCGCCTTCTGGCTGTCGCGTCGCTACGGCCGCGGGTTCGTCGCCGCGCGCGACGCCTCCGGCCACCTCGCGCGAATCGAGCGAGACTGGGAAAACTGGGGCGCGCCGGGGCTGATCGGCGTGCGCCTGGTGCCGCTGATCTCCTTCAACCTCATCAACTACGGGGCTGGGCTGACCTCAGTCGGCTGGTGGACTTTCCTCTGGACCACGGCTGTCGGCATCCTGCCGATCCTGCTCCTCTCGGTCGCCGCCGGCGCGGGGCTTCATGCGACCTTCATGGGGCCGGCCTTCCTCGCCATCCTCGGGCTGCTCTGTCTCGGTCCCGGCCTTGTCCGCTATCTCCGGCGCAGACGCTGGAACAGCGCCGCCAATAGCATCGAGGCCCTGCCCGTCAGTCCAGATCCTTGACCATGAAGACGCGGAAGCCCTCGCGGCCGGTCTCTGCCCAGCCGCTGTTGCGGTAGAACCGCAGCGTCGGGGTCATGTCCCGGTGGCTTGCGAGCGTCATCTGCCGGTATCCGGCTGCACGCGCGTGCTCCTCCGCCGCCGCCATCAGCGCGCGTCCGATCCCCTGGCCGCCGCAGTCGGGATGGACGGCGAGGTTGGCGACCCGCGCCACCCCCGGTTCGAGATGCAGCACCAGCCCGCCGACGATCCGCCCCGTGCCCGGCTGCGCCGCCACCCAGACCGGGTGATGCGCGATCTCGTCAGCCACCCCCGCATCGACATCCGGAAGGCCCTCCAGCCGGTCAATCCACGGGCCATAGGCAGCGCGGATGACAGAGGTGAAGGCCGGGGCGTCCTCGACGCGGGCTTGGCGGATATCAGGCGTTTCCATGTGTAATATCTGGGCCGGGCTCTCGGGCTTTGCAATCCCGCGGACTTGCCAAGTTCAAGCCGGCATGAGCAGGTGCCAGTTCAGGGCAGCACCGGGAGGCACGCATGACACCCTTCTCCGAGCGCCAGATCATCGACCTGGCGATCCGCATCGGCTTCATCGCCATCTTCGTCTACGGCGCGGTCATGCTTGTCGCGCCGCTCATCGGGCTGATGCTCTGGGCGGTGATCCTCGCGGTCGCGGTCTACCCGCTGCACCGGTGGCTCTCGCGCCTACTCGGGGGCCGGGTCCGGATTTCGGCTGCGCTTCTCACGATCCTCGGGTTGATGCTGGTGGCCGGGCCGGTCGCACTGCTGGCCGCCGGCATCTTTGAAGCCGCCAACGCCGTTGCCGAGAGCGTCGATGCCGGTACCTTCCATATCCCGCCGCCCCCCGAAAGCATCCGGGACTGGGCGCTCGTCGGACCCAAGTTGCACGAGGTCTGGACGGCCTCCCACGCCAACCTCGCCGACACGCTTGGCCGGTTCGTGCCGCAGATCCTGCGGGCAAGCGGGCGGGTGCTCGGCGAACTGGCTGGGCTCGGGATCGGGCTGCTGATGATGGCCCTGTCGGTTCTGATCATGGGCGCGTTGCTGGTCGTCGGGCCGGGCTTTGCCGCCGGCACACGGACCTTCGCCGACCGGATCTTCGAGACTAGCGGGCCGGAGCTGCTCGACATGGCAGGGGCCACGGTCCGCAACGTCTCTCGCGGGGTGATCGGGGTCGCGGTGATCCAGGCCCTGATGGCCGGCATCATCATGGGCGCCTTCGGCCTCGCCGCCGCAGGACCGCTGGCGCTGGCCTGCCTTCTGCTCGCGGTGATCCAGATCGGCGCCGGCCCGGTCCTGCTGCCGACGATCATCTGGGCCTGGACCGCGATGGACACGTCGCAAGCCGTGCTCTTCACGGTGCTGCTGGCCCCGGTGACCATCATCGACAACATTCTGAAACCGATCTTCATGGGGCGCGGGCTCGACACGCCGATGTTGGTGATCCTCGTCGGTGTGCTGGGCGGGCTGATGGCCTATGGCGTTGTGGGCATCTTCGTCGGGCCGGTCATCCTGGCCGTGTTCCACCGGCTACTCGTCCACTGGATCAACCAGGCCTCCGACCCCATCTCCGCCGCGCCGGAGCAATCCGACGGCAAAACGCTCTAGCGCCCGTCCTGGATCTCCGGCGCAGTGTATGGAGCGAGTTCGATGTCGCTCCAGATGGGAAGGTGATCGGAGGCCCAGCTCGCCTGCTGCCCCTCCTCAACGCCGGCATCCCGCAGCCCGACATCGCGGCCGAGCGCAAACCGGTCGAGCCCGGCGACAGGCCGTGCTGCGTGAAAGGAATTGCCGGGGCAGACCAGCTGGAAATCGCGCTCTAGCGGTTCCAGTCCGCGATCCGTCGACCACTCGTTGAAGTCGCCCATCACCACCGCCCGGCCGGGCATGTCGCCCAGATGCTCGCGAATGGTCTGCAACTGCAGCCGCCGGTGGTAGCGCACCAGCCCGAGATGGGCGCCCACGACGGATAGCATACCGTCCTCGCCTTCTACATCGACCCGCACCGCCCCGCGCGGCTCCAGCCCCGGCAGGTCCACACGCTCCACATGCGCGATGCTGAGCCCCTTGCGGACCAGAACCGCATTGCCGTGCCAACCGAGGCTGACCTCGTTCTGGGCCAGCGGCGCGATCTCGTAATCCGTCTCGGTATCGATGTAGGTGCGGCAGAGCACCGAAGGCCGCTCGCCAAGGCGCTTGTCCACCTCCTGAAGCGCGACCACATCGGCGTCCAGTTCATTCACGATCTCCAGAATCCGCATCGGGTCGCGGCGCAGATCGACGCCGACGGCCTTCTGGATGTTGTAGCTGGCTAGTCGCAGCCGCATCTGGCTTCGCTCCCGTTTCCCCTGCCGGCCCGGCCCCGCCTGTCTTGCATGCAACGGCAGCCGCTAGAGAACCGGCGCCATCAGCCTGGCGAAGGGCGCGCCGATGCGCCGCGGCCAGGGCTGCTCGCTCAGGCTCTTCTCCAGTAGATAGGCACGCGTGAAATCCGCTTCCAGCATTGCCGCCACCTCCGCCGCCGCGCGGGCGTCGAAGACCACGACGGTTGCCTCGAAATTCAGCCGGCAGGAACGGTTGTCCATGTTGGTGGTGCCGATGGAGGCAAGGTTGTCGTCCACCAGCACGACTTTCTGGTGCATGAACCCCTCGGTATAGCGCCAGACCTGCACCCCGGCGTCCCGGATCTCGTCGAAATAGGCGAAGGCCGCGAGCCAGGGCATCCGGTGGTCGATCGCCGAGGGCACCAGGATGCGCACGTCGACCCCGCGAAGCGCCGCCAGCTTGAGCGCGGTCAGGATGTCCACATCCGGAACGAAATAGGGCGAAGCAATCCAGACCCGCGTGGTCGCGCGGGTGATGCAGGCACAGAAATAAAGGCTCCCCGTCTCCAGCTGGTCGCCCGGCCCGGTGGGCACGACCAACGCGTCCATGCCGTTTGTCACCCGCTCGGCCCGCCACTCGAGGAAATCGAGCAGGAGCGTCCGTGTGGCCCAGTGCCAGTCCTCGGCAAAGACCAGCTGCAGCTCCGAGACGACAGGCCCGCGCAGCCGGCAATGCGTGTCGCGCCAGGGGCCGAAAGTCGGATCCCGCCCCATGTATTCGTCGCCCACGTTCAGCCCGCCGATGAACCCGACCTGCCCGTCCACCACCACCGTCTTGCGGTGGTTGCGGAAGTTGATCTGGAAACGGTGGCGCGGCCCGCCGCTGGCGTGGGCGTTGACCACGTCGATCCCGGCGGCGCGGAGATCCTCGAGGTAGGCATTGGGCAGTTTCGAGCAGCCGACGGAATCGTAAAGCAGCTTCACCGTCACGCCGCGCGCCGCCGCGCCCTTGAGCCGCTCGGCAAAGGCCTGGCCCTGCTCGTCGTCGTGGATGATGTAAAACTGCGCCAGGATATAGCTCTTCGCCTCCTCCATCGCGGCGAAGATCGCGTAGAAGGTCTGCTGCCCGTCGATCAGCGGCTCCACCGAATTGCCCGAGACCACCGGCATTTCGGCGATCCTCTCGAAGGCGCGGAATCCATAGGGGCCACCGTCTCCCTTTGCCCGGTTCAGCTCGGCCAGCGCGTCGATGCCGGCGATCACGGCAGAGGAATCGCGCCGCGAGATGACATAGCCGCTGAATCGGAAGTGACCGAAGAACAGGAAGGCCGGCACCGCCAGCCAGGGGAGCGTAATTAGGAACATCACCCAGGCCAGCGACCCCTGCGGCGTGCGCGCCTTGGTCACCGCGCGGTGGGCGAAATAGACGGCCGCGACCTCCAGAGCCAGATAGGCGACGGCGTAGATCGTGACCCACATGTCAGACCTCCCTTTCCAACGTCGGCTCCGGCTCTTCGGCGATACTGAACGCAGCGCCCCCTGCGATGCAAGTAATGCTTGGCAGTGGCAAAGGTTCCGTGCAGGTCCTCCCCAGGCAGTCTGAAGGGGGAAATCAGGCTCCGGGCTTGAGCGGCAGCGCGCGCGTCCTCCAGAGCCAGCGCCGCCCGGTCTGCCAGCACCGCGTCCGGACAGGCTTTGGTAAATACGTGGGAAAAGCCGCCCATGCGGCAGCCGCACCGTGGACCATCGGCGTCGCGCCCGGTAATCCAGCCGGACGCGGCGCGTTACCCTTTCCGACCCGTAACAGGAACCGACCCGCGCCTGAGTCGACGTGCCGGCAGACCCCGCCTGACAGCCGCTACCCCCCGGGAAGAACGTGGCCGGAACCGGCTTTCTACTGGCCTCTCAGCACCGCCGAAACCGGCGCCAGCGCCACGTCCCGCGCCTTGTCGTCCTGCGCCCATCTGAAGAGGGCCTCCACCGTTTCCGGTTGGGCATGGCCGGCCATGACGACGGCTCCGTCCTGAGCCGCTTTGAAGGCCGCGCGGTCGAGATAGCGCTGGATCACACTGCTGCGCTCGCCCTGCTCATCGAGACTGCGGAAGATCAGCGCCGCCGGATGGCCGGCCCGCGCCGACGCCGCGCGCACCGCGCCGAGCCCGCGGTCCCAGCCGATCATTCCCAGCCCGTCGCCCGCGGCGATCTCTACCGCGTGCTCCACCAGCGCCCTGCGGCCGCCGATCCCGTCCGCGGCGGGATCCATGATCGCCACGGCCTCCGGCACGGCGGCCAGATTGGCTTCTAGCGCCACTTCGAGATCCCGAGCGGTGGCGTTCGGGGTGAGACCGGTGGCCAGCGCAACCACTTCGAAACCGGCTGAACGATAGAACTCCGCCGCCTCCGCCGCGTCCGGCAGCGCCGGGTCGATGGCGAAGGTGACCGGGAAGTTGAACGTGCTGAGAACCTGCCGGTCCAGCGTCCGCGACCCGTCGTCGATCAGGATCACCGAGAACAGCGGTTTGCCCTCGGGGTTGGAGAAGGGCACCGCGTGGCGGCTCAGGGCACCGAGCCCCGGCCGCTCCGCTTCGCCGGGCAGAGGATCGACCTCGGCCTCCGGCTCGACGGCGACAGCCACCTCATCGCCCTCCGGTTCACGCCCGATCTGCGGCAGCCGAGAGGACCCTCGGGACCGGTCGGTCAGCGGCAGGACCCGGACGCCCGGCACTGTGGGCGCCTCATCCCCCACCTCGGGCGCGGCCTCGCCGGGATCGGCGCGGCGGATCTCCATGCGCTCCGGCCGGTCCGGCTCGTCGCCGCCTTCAGGCAAGGCATCCGCCGGTGCGGCCGGAAGCGGATCGGTGCCATCGGCGGGCACAGCCGTGCCGGACTGCGGCTCCTCGGCCACCCGCTCCGGCGCGACAGGGCCTGGCAGCTCGGTCTGAGGCTCGGCCATCGCGATCTGCTCGCCGTCCGCCGTCGGGGCCGGCTCGGACTCCTCGACGCGCGTGCCCGGGCTGGCAGTCACGACCTCTGCCTCCGACGCGGCATCGCCGTTCACGGGCGGCGTGGCCGCTGGCGGATCGACCGGCGCGATGGGGCTGGCCGCGTCGCTTTCTTCCGAGGTCAGCGCCGCAGATACGGCCGGCGGAGTTTCGGCCTCCGTCGCGGGCGTCGCTGCCTGCGCCGCTTCCACGGCGGGCGCCGTGGTCTCCGCCGCTTCTACGGCGGGCCTCTCTGCCACATCGCCGATCTCCGGCGGCGCGGTTCCTTCAACCACCGCCGCGCCGCCTTCCGCCGGCACCGGCGCGGCGTCCGTGGCGGCAATGGATTCGGCGGGCGCGGCGTCGCTGGCGGCCAACGACTCGGTGGGCGCTTCGGTGACCTCGAGCGTGTCGGTCGGGACCGGCTGCGGCGTGACCGCCGGCGGGAGGCCGCCACCGTCGAGTTGCAGGGAGCTATCTGCGTTCGGTCCGGAGACCGGGCTCAGCGACTCACCCTCCGGCCGGGACACCGTTCCTCCAGAGGCGTCGGCGGTCACCTCGGGGGCGATTTCGTCGATCACGGGTGCAACCGGCGCGGTGACGGACATACCCGGCGTGTCGGGACGCACGGCGCCCTCGGTCGAAGGCAGGTCCAGCCCGCCCTCCTGCGTCACGCTCGGCGGCACCGCAGGGGCGCCGGCCACCGGCGACGTCGGGTCGGCGACCGGCAGCGCGGCTTCCGTCTCGGGCGGAGGGCGGCGGAATTCGGAGCCCGCGGGCACCGAGACGGCCTCGCCAATGGTCTGCTGCGTGGCCGGCGCGGGGCGTTCGGGCTCGGATGTATCGGCCGTTTCCGTGTCAGGCTCAGGGGTGTCGGTGGCGTCGGCTTCAGGTGGCGTGCTCGCCTCCGGCAGGTCGTCAGGCTCCGGCGCGGTTTCCTCCGCCTCCGGCTCCGGCTCCACCGCAGCGAGGTCCTCGCCCGCTTCGCCCGGGCGCTGCGGCAAGGGTGCAAGCAGCGACACGGCGCTGAGCACAAAGACCGAAATGATGCTGCCCCAGATCAGACCCGACAGGATACCGCGACCCATGCCTTATCCCCACTTGCTTATCGTTGCGCTCTCGCCTCGGGCATTCCCCGACCGAGGCCTTGACCTTGACCCCGGCGAGTGCCTCTGAGCATGTATAGCCCGACACTGAGACCGGTTCACCCCCAATTGCTCGGACACCCCGGAATGCTGCTTCTGATCGACAATTACGACAGTTTTACCTACAACCTCGTCCATTATCTTGGCGAGTTGGGGGCCGAAGTTGAAGTGCGCCGGAACGATGCGCTGGATGTGCAACAGGCGATGGCCCTGCACCCGGACGCGTTCCTGCTCTCGCCCGGACCGTGCGACCCCGCCCAGGCCGGCATCTGCCTGGCGCTGACCGCCGCCGCCGCCGAGACGGGGACGCCGCTTCTGGGGGTCTGCCTCGGGCATCAGACGATCGGCGAGGCATTCGGCGGCAAGGTCGTCCGCTGCCACGAGATCGTTCACGGCAAGATGGGCCTCATCCACCACGACGGAAAGGGCCTTTTCGCGGGCATCGAGGGGCCGTTCCAGGCCACGCGCTACCATTCGCTGGTGGTCGAGCGCGAGAGCCTGCCCGATTGCCTCGAGGTGTCCGCCTGGCTCGAGGACGGCACGATCATGGGCCTTCGCCACAAGACGCTGCCCATCGAGGGCGTGCAGTTCCACCCCGAGAGCATCCGGTCCGAGCACGGCCACCTGATGCTCCGGAACTTCCTCGACCGCATGAAGGTGCCGGCATGAGCGACGCGATCAAACCCCTGATCGGCCTTGCCGCCGACCGCCCCCTGACCCGCGCCGAGGCGGAGGCCGCCTTTGACGCGCTGTTCGAGGGTGAGGCGACGCCGAGCCAGATCGGCGGCTTCCTGATGGCGCTGCGCACCCGCGGCGAGACGGTCGAGGAGATCGCCGCCGCCGCCAGCGTCATGCGCGCCAAATGCCACGCCGTGGCAGCGCCGGACGGGGCGATGGACATCGTCGGCACCGGCGGCGACGGCAAGGGCACGCTCAACATCTCCACCGCCACCGCCTTTGTCGTGGCCGGCGCGGGCGTGCCGGTGGCCAAGCACGGCAACCGCAACCTGTCGTCGAAATCCGGCTCCGCCGATGCGCTGACCCAGATGGGCATCAACGTGATGGTCGGACCGAAGGTCGCCGAGCGGGCACTGGCCAAGGCCGGCATCTGCTTCATGATGGCGCCGATGCACCACCCGGCGATGCGCCACGTCATGCCGACCCGCACCGAGCTCGGCACCCGCACGATCTTCAACATCCTCGGCCCGCTTACCAACCCCGCGGGCGTGAAGCGCCAGCTGACCGGCGCCTATTCTCCCGCCCTTCTGCGCCCGATGGTCGAGACCCTCGGCGCGCTCGGCAGCGTCTCCGCATGGCTGGTGCACGGCTCCGACGGCACGGACGAGCTCTCCATCGCCGGCCCCTCGCAGGTGGCCGCGCTGAAGGACGGCACGGTGACCGAGTTCGAGGTCTCGCCCGAGGACGCCGGCCTTCCGGTCCATCCGTTCGAGGCGATCCTCGGCGGCACGCCGGAGGAAAACGGCCGCGCCTTCGCCGCGCTGCTCGACGGGGCGCCGGGCGCCTATCGCGACGCGGTGCTGCTGAACACCGCCGCCGCGCTGCTGGTCGCCGGGGTGGCCGCCGACCTGAAAGAAGGCGTCGAGATGGGCCGGACCAGCATCGATTCCGGACAGGCGCGCGCCAAGGTGCAGGCGCTGGCCGCACTCACCTCCGCCGCCGAATGAAGCTCGACCCGGATCATACGGGCGCCTGGGCGAGCTTGCCGTTCTTCCGAGACGACCTGCCCCGCATCGACGCGGCGCTGACGTCCGAGGAGCGGCCCTTCCTGCCCGCACCCGACCGGGTCTTCGCCGCGCTGGAGATGACCCAGCCCGAGGACGTGCGCGTGGTGATCCTGGGCCAGGACCCCTACCCCACGCCGGGCCACGCCCACGGGCTGGCCTTTTCCGCCGAGCCCGAGGTGCGGCCGCTGCCGCGCTCGCTGTCCAACATCTTTCGCGAGATGCAGGACGACCTCGGCGCCGTGCCGCCCAACGCCGACCTGCGGTTCTGGGCCCGACAGGGCGTGTTGCTGTTGAACGCGGTGCTGACCGTCCCCGCGGGCGAGGCCAACGGCCACAGGGCGCTCGGCTGGCAAAGGCTCACCGCGCAGGTGCTGGCCCGCCTTACCGACAGGCCCCGCGCCTTCCTGCTCTGGGGCAAGCCGGCCCAGGCCGCCGCGGCCTCGGTCGACGCCACGCGGCACCTCAAGATCGAGACGGCGCATCCCTCGCCACTCTCCGCCCATCGCGGATTTTTCGGTTCCCGACCCTTCTCGCGCGCCAACGACTGGCTGCGCGCCCAGGGGCATACTCCCATCAACTGGACGACCCCGGAGACGTCATGAGCACCCCGACCATTCTCGAGAAGATCAAGGCGTACAAGCTGGAGCATATCGCCGCCTGCAAGGAAGCCCGCTCCTATAGTGACGTCGAGGCGCTGGCGCGCGGCGCGGACCCGGTGCGCGGCTTCCAGGCATCGCTGCGCAAGGCGGTCAAGCAGGGCTATGGGCTGATCGCCGAGGTCAAGAAAGCCAGCCCCTCCAAGGGGTTGATCCGCGCCGACTTCGACCCGCCGGCGCTGGCGCAGGCCTATGAGCGCGGCGGCGCAACCTGCCTGAGCGTGCTGACCGACGGCCCGTCTTTCCAGGGCGCCGACGAGTTCCTGACCGCCGCCCGCAACGCGACCTCCTTGCCGGCGCTGCGCAAGGATTTCATGTACGACACCTACCAGGTCGCCGAGGCCCGCGCCCTCGGCGCAGACTGCATCCTGATCATCATGGCCTCGGTCTCCGACGCGCAGGCCTCCGAGCTGGAAACCGCGGCCCATGAATGGGGCATGGACGCTCTGATCGAGGTGCACAACGCCGAGGAACTGAACCGCGCCCTGCATCTCGAGTCGAGGCTCATCGGCATCAACAACCGGGATCTCAATACCTTCGAGACCTCGCTCGACGTCACCCGCGGGCTCATCAAGCACGTCCCCGAGGAATACCTGATCGTCTCGGAAAGCGGGCTGAACGGGCCGAAGGAGCTCGCCGAGCTGGCGATGTACGGCGCCCGCTGTTTCCTCATCGGCGAAAGCCTGATGCGCAACGAGGATGTCGAGAGCGCCACGCGCGCGCTGCTCGCCAACCCGCTCACGGCCGCGCACGGCGGAGGCATGTGATGGCTCTCACGCATTTCGACTCGCAGGGACGCGCCCACATGGTCGATGTCTCGGACAAGGAGATCACCAGCCGCGTCGCCGTGGCGGAGGGCTGGGTGCGGATGCTGCCCGAGACGCTGACACTGGTGCAGCAGGGCAGCGCCAAGAAGGGCGACGTGCTGGGCGTGGCACGGCTGGCGGGGATCATGGGGGCCAAGAAGACGGCCGACCTGATCCCGCTCTGCCACCCGCTGCCCATCAGCAAGGTCGCGGTGGAACTGGAGGCTGACCCCGCCCTGCCCGGCGTGCGCATCGCCGCGACGGTCAAGACCACCGGCCAGACCGGGGTCGAGATGGAGGCGCTGACCGCGGTCTCCACCGCCGCGCTCACCGTCTACGACATGCTCAAGGCGGTGGACCGCGGCATGGAGATGGGCGGCATCCGGGTGATCCTGAAGGACGGCGGCAAGTCCGGGCGGTTCGAGGCGGGCGCATGATCCCCGTCTCCGAGGCGCTGGACCGGCTCTTCGACCTCGCCACGCCGCTCGGCACCGAGTGCGTGCCGCTCGCAGACGCCGCTGGCCGGGTGCTGGCCGAATCGGTGATCGCTCGCCGCCTGCAACCGCCCTTCGCCGCCTCCGCCATGGACGGCTACGCCCTGCGCCGGGCCGAGATCGCGACGGGCGCCCGGTTCCGGGTGATCGGCGAGGCCCCGGCGGGACGGGCGTTCACCGGCACCGTCGGCCCCGGCGAGGCGGTTCGGATCTTCACCGGTGCGCCCCTGCCCGAGGGCGCGGATTTTGTGGTGATCCAGGAGGACACCGCCCGCGACGGCGAGGTAATGACGATCACCGAGGCCGATCTGCACAACGACAACATCCGCCCGGCCGGCGGCGACTTCGGCCCCGGCGACCGGATCGAGGCGCCACGCCTCCTGTCGCCCGGCGACGTGGCACTGGCCGCGGCGATGAACGTGCCGGAACTGGTGGTGGCCCGCCGGCCCTCCGTCGCTCTGCTCGCAACCGGCGATGAGTTGGTGATGCCGGGCGAGGATCCGCGGCCCGACCAGATCATCGCCTCCAACTCCTTCGGCCTGAAGGCGATGATCGAGGCCGCCGGAGCCGAGGCACGGATGCTGCCCATTGCCCGCGACACCGAGGCCAGCCTGCGCGCCGCGCTCGAACTGGCCGCCGGCGCGGACCTGATCGTCACCATCGGCGGCGCCTCGGTGGGCGACCACGACCTCGTCGCGCCGGTCGCCGGGGCCCTCGGCATGGAGCGCGCCTTCTACAAGGTGGCGATGCGCCCGGGCAAACCGCTGATGGCCGGCCGCCTGAACGGCTCCGCGATGGTCGGACTGCCAGGAAATCCCGTCTCCGCAATGGTTTGTGGCCACATTTTCATCCTCCCCCTGCTGCGCGCGATGCTCGGACTCGGCCGGGCGCCCGCGCCTCGGAAGACGGCTGTGCTTGGGATCGACGTGGACGCGAACGGCCCCCGCGAACATTACATGCGGGCGGTGCTGGCCGATGGCGTGGTCACGCCCTTCGAACGGCAGGACAGCGCCCTGCTCGGCATCCTGTCGCGCGCCAACGCCCTGCTCGTCCGCCCGGTGGCCGACGGGCCGCGCAAGGCCGGCGAGGCGGTGGAGATCCTCCCGATCTGATCGCCTGCTCCCATGCGCCCGGTTGACACAAAACGTGAACACTGGCAGAACATGGGGGAAACGTGGGCCGGTCGAATGCGCCCGCGCGGGCAGACAACGGAAGGGTGCCATGCTGACACGGAAGCAACTCGACCTGCTGGAGTTCATTCACAAGCGGATGCAGCGCGACGGGGTTCCGCCCTCCTTCGACGAGATGAAGGACGCGCTCGACCTGCGGTCGAAATCTGGCATCCACCGGCTGATCACGGCGCTGGAGGAGCGGGGCTTCATCCGTCGCCTCGCCCACCGCGCCCGGGCAATCGAGATCGTTCGACTGCCGGAGGCGCTTCAGGCCAAGGGGTTCCAGCCCGTGGTGATCGAGGGCGACGCCCCGGAGGTCGCTCCGACAGCGCCGCCCCGACCGGCCAACTCGATGCCAGTGGATCTGCACGCGACGGAACTGCCGGTGATGGGCCGGATCGCCGCCGGCGTGCCGATCGAGGCGATCAGCGAGGTCAGCCACACCGTGGCGGTGCCCGGCCAGATGGTCGGCGCGGGCCGGCATTACGCGCTCGAGGTGCGCGGGGATTCGATGATCGAGGTCGGAATCAACGATGGCGACGTGGTGGTGATCCACGAGCAGGACACGGCGGACGATGGCGATATCGTGGTGGCGCTGGTCGAGGATCACGAGGCGACGCTGAAGCGCTTCCGCCGGAAGGGCGGCATGATCGCCCTGGAGGCCGCGAACCAGGCTTACGAGACGCGCCTTTTGCGGGGCGACCAGGTCAAGGTGCAGGGCCGTCTGGTGGGACTGATCCGCACCTACTGATCCGTCGGGAGCGCCGCCCGGGAGGGCTCCCGCCCGTCGTCGGCGCATCGCAGATGCGCCTCCTCCCGTTGGGCCGGGCCGCGCTTCGCGCGGCAGCCACCGGGCGGGCACCCCGCCCCCCTTCAAGAAAGACGGCTGTCACGGCTCTGATCAGGGCGACCACATGCGTTGCCCCGAGCGGTCCGCCACCGTCTCGACCTCCAGGCCACCTTCCCGAATCCGCAGCGCAATCGCTCCCGTCGCGCGCAGGTCCACCGGATCGAGCAGCCAGCACGGTCCGGCGGGCCGGGTTTCGACCTTTACGTTGGCGACAATGACCCCCGGTCCGCATCGCTCGCCGAGGTCCTTCAGGCCGGTCTTGCCGGCCAGATGCCGAACGGTGGTGTCGCCAAGCGCCGCGCGGCGGTCGTGGGGCGGGCCGGTGAAGCCGGTGCGCACGGCGGCGCTCGCCTGGTCCCCTCCGTCGCCATCGTTCTCCAGCCAGACCTGGGCGGCGAAACCGTCGCCCCGCGGGCGCGACAGGACGCGCCCGTCCGGCCCCATGATCCCCACCAGCCCCCCGGTGTCGGCGATCAGCGCGTCCGGGCGGGAGGCCTGCGTCCAGAGCGCGAGCGCCACCGCCACCGCGCCAAGGCCGATCCAGCGCATCCGGCCGCACCAGATGAGCGTGAACAGGAACCCGAGGGTCAGGAGCGGCAGCACCGCGCCTCCGGGTGAAATGACGTGGGTGACCGCCCCTTCCATCCCGGCGACGCGATCGGCCACGTAGAGGATCCACTCCAGCCCCATCTGCATCGCCCAGAACGCGGGGGCGGCAAGCCCAAACGGCCAGAGAACCGCGGCCGTCACCGCCGCGGGCATCACCAGCGCGCCCATGAGCGGCACGGAGGCAAGGTTGGCCAGCAGGCCGTAATCCGCAAGCCGGTTGAAATGGGCCGCCGAATAGGGCGCTGTGGCCGCCCCCGCGACGGCGGAGGACAGCGCCACCGCGAGCACCGGCATCAGCCAGCGTGGCAGCCGCTTCAGCCGCTCGCGCTGTGTTCGCAGCGCGCCGAAGGCCGCGACCAGTGCCGTCGTGGCCGCAAAGGACATCTGGAACCCCGGACCGAGCAGCGCCTCTGGCGAGATCACCAGCAACAGCGTCGCCGCGAGCGCCACCGAGCGCAGCGAGATCGCCCGCCGCTCCAGGATCACCGCCACCAGCATGACCGACACCATGACGAAGGCCCGCATGGTGGACACGGCGCCGCCCGACAGCGCGAGGTAGAAAGCTCCGGCCGCCAGAGCGCCAAGCGCCGCCGCCTTGCGGATCGGGAAACGCAGCGCCAGCCAGGGCACCAGCGCCAGCAAACCGCGCAGCGCGGCAAAGACCGATCCGGTCAGCAGCCCCATGTGCAGGCCGGAGATCGCGAGCAGATGCGCAAGGTTGGAGTTTCGCAGGTTCTCGACCACCTCGCGCGGCATGGCGGAGCGGTCACCGGTCAGGATCGCGGCCGCGAAGGCCCCGGCCGCGCCGGGGATATGCTCCTGAACCGCGGCACTGATCGCCATTCGCATCCGGAACACCGCCAGCCCGGCCCGGCCCTCCTCTGCCGGGGCGAGCACGAGCACCGGCGTCCGGGTGTAGCCGGTCGCGCCAAGCCGCTCGAACCAGGCATTGCGGCGGAAGTCGAAGCCGCCGGGCTCGACCGGACCGGCGGGCGGCGAGAGATGGCCGGTAAGGATCACCGTCAGGCCGGGCTCTGGGGTCACGTAATCCTGCGCGCCGTGCAGGGAGACGCGAACGCGCTCGGGCGTCCGGTGCGGGGCGACGTCGGCGAGCACCACCCGGTCCAGCGTCAACCGAGGCATGTCGGAGACGGAGCGGTCGATCTCGATGATCCGGCCCTCGACCGGCCCGTAATAGCGGAACCCGAGCACAGGCGCCGCCACCGAATGCGCCCGCGCACCCGCCAGCATCGCGCCGCAGAGCATGAGCGCCACCGCCCAGACCAGTGGCGCGGCGACCTCCCCGGCCCAGCGGCCGAGCGTCATCAGCACCAGGATCGCCAGCGCGCCGCCCAGGTAAGCCTCCGCCCCCGGCTCGACCCGCAAGGCGAACCAGCCGCCGCTGCCGAGGCCGAGGCAGATCGGGACCCACAGCAACAGCCGCCCCCGCTGCGCCAGAAGCGCCGCGGCGATCCTTCCCTGCCTGCCTGCCTCTCCGGCATCGGGCATTTCGGCCGGTGCAACGGGTTCCATCGCGCCAGCCTTCGGCGATCATCCTTGCCAAAGCGTTAACGCCCGCCGGTCGCCCCCGGTTCAGCCTGTCGCAGGCTTCCGTGACGGCGTCCTCATCAAGCCCTCTTGCATTCGCCGCGGGCTTGGCTTTCCATCCCGCCAGCGCTGAAATATATCCGCGACGACAGATATCGGAGGGCGCGATGCGCGGGGCCGGGACGATCCCGGAACCTCGCTTGACGGCGCGCCCAATGCAGCGAGAGGTCTCAGGTTTTCATGTCGGACACGCCCCCAGTCGTCACCCGCATCGCACCGTCCCCTACCGGGTTCATGCACATCGGCACGGCCCGCACCGCGCTCTTCAACTGGCTTTACGCCCGGGGCCGCGGCGGCAAGTTCCTGCTGCGGATCGAGGATACCGACCGGGAGCGTTCCACGCCGGAAGCGACCGAGGCGATTCTGCGCGGGATGCGCTGGCTCGGGCTCGACTGGGACGGAGAGGCCGTCAGCCAGTTCGAGCGCGCCGGGCGGCACGCCGAGGTGGCGCATGAACTGCTGGCGCGGGGCGCGGCCTACAAGTGCTTTGCCAGCCCCGAGGAGATCACCGCGTTCCGCGAAGCGGCGCGCGCCGAGGGGCGGAGCACGAATTTCCAGTCGCCCTGGCGAGACGCCGATCCCTCCACCCACCCGGACGCGCCCTACGTGGTGCGGATCAAGGCCCCGCGCGAGGGCGAGGCGGTGATCGCGGATGCCGTGCAGGGCAACGTACGCTGGAAGAACGCGGATCTCGACGACATGGTCCTGCTGCGGTCCGACGGCACGCCGACCTACATGCTCGCCGTCGTGGTGGACGACGTGGACATGGGCATCACCCACGTGATCCGCGGCGACGACCACCTGGCCAACGCCGCGCGCCAGTCGCTGATCTACACCGCGATGGGCTGGCCGCTGCCGGTCTATGCCCACATCCCGCTGATCCTCGGCCCCGACGGCAAGAAGCTCTCCAAGCGGCACGGCGCCACCGGCGTAGAGGAATACCAGAAGATGGGCTACCCGGCCGCGGGGATGCGCAACTATCTCGCCCGGCTCGGCTGGAGCCACGGCGACGACGAGTTCTTCACCGATGCGCAGGCGCTCGAATGGTTCGACCTTGACGGCATCAACAAGGCCGCCGCGCGGTTCGATTTCAAGAAGCTCGAAAACCTCTGCGGACAGCATATTGCAGCTGCAGAAAATTCCGATCTCCTCGAGGAATTGATCGCCTATCTCGCTGCAATCGAGGCCGCTCCGCTCTCCGAAACGCAAAAGGACGCACTGTCGCGGGGCATGGACAGCCTCAAGGAACGCGCCAAGACTTTCGGAGAACTCCTTGAAAAGGCGCATTTCGCCTTGACAGAGCGGCCGATTGTGCCGGACGAAAAGGCTGCCGGCGCGCTCGATCCGGTATCCCGTGGTATACTGGAAGAATTGACGCCGCACCTGCAAAATGCTAGCTGGACGCGCGACGGTCTCGAGGGGGCCGTCAAGGAATTCGCCGACCTCAAGGGGCTCAAGCTCGGAAAGATCGCACAGCCCCTTCGTGCGGCCCTCGCGGGACGCACAGCAACGCCGAGCGTCTTCGACATGATGCTCGTGATCGGCCGGGAGGAGACCCTGGGCCGCATAGAAGACGCCGCGGGCCATCCGGGGGAGTGATCCCACGGCCCGCGTAGCAGAAATCCGAGCCCGGATGTGCGCCCCGTGCGACATCGGTGCCAGTCAGAAAGGGACGCCACATGACAGACAGAAAAGCGACGCTGACGTTCGACAACAAGACGCTCGAACTGCCGATCCACTCGCCCACCGTCGGGCCGGACGTGATCGATATCCGCAAGCTCTACGCCCAGGGCGATGTCTTCACCCACGACCCGGGCTTCACTTCGACCTCGGCCTGCGAGTCGACCATCACCTTCATCGATGGCGACAAGGGCGAGCTGCTGCACCGCGGCTACCCGATCGACCAGCTGGCGTCCAAGTCGCATTACCTCGAAGTCTGCTACCTGCTGCTCTACGGCGAACTGCCGACCGCGGCCGAGATGGAAAAGTTCGAGAACACCATCACCCGTCACACCATGCTCCACGAGCAGATGACGTATTTCTATCGCGGCTTCCGTCGCGACGCGCACCCGATGGCGATCATCGTCGGCGTGATGGGCGCCATGTCGGCCTTCTACCACGACTCGACCGACATCTCCGATCCGCGCCAGCGCGAAATCGCCACGCACCGGCTGATCGCCAAGATGCCGACGATCGTCGCCTGGGCGTTCAAGTATTCGATCGGCCAGCCCTTCGTCTATCCGCGCAACGATCTCGACTACGCGGCGAACTTCCTGAACATGTGCTTCTCGGTCCCGGCCGAGGATTACGAGGTCAGCCCGGTTCTGGCCCGCGCCATGGACCGGATCTTCACGTTGCACGCCGACCACGAACAGAACGCCTCGACCTCGACGGTGCGTCTGGCCTCGTCGTCGGGCGCCAACCCCTTCGCCTGCATCGCGGCGGGCGCAGCCTGTCTCTGGGGGCCGGCCCACGGCGGCGCCAACCAGGCCTGCCTGGAAATGCTCCGCAAGATCGGCACCGTGGACAAGATCCCGGAATACATCGCTCGCGCCAAGGACAAGGACGATCCGTTCCGCCTGATGGGCTTCGGCCACCGCGTCTACAAGAACTTCGACCCGCGGGCGAAGGTCATGAAGGAATCGGCGGACGAGGTGCTGGACCTGCTCGGCATCCACGACAACCCGACCCTTCAAGTCGCCAAGGAGCTGGAGCGCCAGGCGCTGGAGGATCCCTACTTCGCCGAGAAGAAGCTGTTCCCGAACGTCGACTTCTACTCCGGCATCATCCTCGAGGCGATGGGCTTCCCGACGTCGATGTTCACCCCGATCTTCGCCTTGTCGAGGACCGTCGGCTGGATCTCGCAGTGGAAGGAGCAGCTCTCCGATCCGGCGCACAAGATCGGCCGCCCGCGGCAGCTCTACACCGGCCATCCGTTCCGTGACTACGTCGAGGTCGAGGACCGCGGCTGAGGCTCGGCGACCTCCCTATCACAACACGCGAAGGCCGGGGCAATGCCCCGGCCTTCTGCCGTTTCAGGGGTTGGTCGTCTCAGATCGCGGCGACGCGCAGGTGCGGCGCACCGTCCGACGTGCGCTGCGGCGAGACGCCCTTCCCGTCGATCGTCGCCGACACGCGCTGCCGGAACGAGCAGAAGCTGTCGAAGCGCACCACGTCGACCGGATCGTCGAAATGCAGCGTCACCTCGTGATGCGTGCCGCCGGCGATCTGGCGCAGCGCCAGAACTTCGCCGGTAAACGCCTGGCCGAGATAGCTGCCGCGCACCCTGTCGCCGACGGAAAGCGGCGGCAGCGGGCGGTTCGGCTTCGGCTGCGCGTTGGCGGCGGCGTGCAGGGTGTTCCAGTCGCGATAGCCGAGCTGGGCGGCCAGCAGCTCGAGGCTGCGGGAATGGGACACCGGCGTGCCGGTGGCGGCGAGACTGTCGCGCAGGCGGCGTGCCTGCGCCTTTAGGGCATCGACGCCGGGAAGGCGGTCGTTGGAAGGAGAATGGGTCATCTGTTGCCTCGTGAAACGCGACCGATGGCGGTTCGATGGGGCTCGCATTGCCACCCTGCCGGATGTCGCTCGGGCTCGGGATGATTATCTTCTACGGGACTTCACCATTGCGACCAGCGCATGCGAGCGGCCGGCGTCCCTGACCGAGTGCCTATCTGGCCCCTGGCGGCCGCAAATTCAAGGGGTCAGTTGCGCAGCACCACGCAGGGCACCCCGCCGCCCCGCAGGCGGCCACAGAGGCGCTGCGCCTCGGCACGGCTGTCGGCGCCGATCTGGGCGGTGACCTGCCGGCCGGACCGGGCCGGCAGCCGCATCCGCCGGAAGGTGACGTCATACTCCTCGAGGACCGGCCGGCGGCGGCGCAACTGCTCAACCCGCTGCGCGGCCACGCCCTGGCTCGGGTTGGCCGCCAGGATGACGGCCCAGGGGTGGTAGACGTCGGGCATCCGGAACTCGCGAAACCGGCGCGACTCGGCCAGCTCGACGCAGGCCTCGCGGAAAGGCCGGTCGTCATCGAGCGTCAGCGCCAGGCTCTCGGGCGGGGCGTCGCGCCAGTCGAGCGCCGAATAGCCGGTGATCGCGGGCACGTAGCGCCGGGTCTCCAGCGGCAGGATGCGGTCGTGGTCGATGAAATCCTCCACCCGGTCCTCGCCGGCATTGTAGGCTGCCGCCGCGAGGCCGAGGTTGCCGTAGCGGTCCCGCAGCTCGGCCAGGTAGATCGCCGAGGCCCGCAGCGCCTTGGCCGGGTTGAACGGGTCGTCGAGCCGCCGCAGCAGCGCAGTACCCGGCATGAACTGCGCGATGCCCTGCGCGCCGGCGGGGCTGACGGCGGAGGCGTCGAACAGGCTCTCGCGCCAGATCAGCCGGGCGAAGAAATCCCGATCCAGCCCGGCCTCCGCGGCGGCTGCCTCGATGGTGCGGCAGACATCTGCGGTGTAGCTCTCGAGCGCGATGCAATGGGCGCCATCCGGGGTGCAGCGCAGGCCGGCCTTGCCGAGCGCCGCCGGCCGCGACGGCGGGCGGAGCTGGCCCGGGTCCAGCTCCGGCGGCCCCGGCGGATCGGCGGCTGCGGGCAGCGCCAGGGAGAGCCCCAGCGCCAGGGAGAGCCCCAGCGCCAGGGCGAGCCCGAGCCGCCGCACTCCGCGCCCTGCCCCGAGTTGCCTCCCTGCGGCCATGCCACGCTCTCCACCAACCCCGAAATCCACACCGGCCGAAGGGAACCACGTTTCGCACCGTGCCCAAAGAAAAAAGCCAGCGGCGAAGGCTCCCGCCCGGCCGACCCCCATCAAAGATGGGCCCCGGCCGGTTGGGCCGGGCCGCGCGCCTTCGGCACGCGGCGGGCGCGGGCGGTGAAGAGCAGGCTCAGGGCCGAACCGCCGGCGCTCAGCGTCCCTCGAAATGGGCCGGACGTTTCTCGAGGAAGGCCAGCACACCTTCCTTGAAGTCCCGGCTCAGCCCGCATTCCCCCTGCAACTGCGCTTCCAGCTCAAGCTGGGCGGCCAGCGTGTTGTCCCAGCCCTGGCGCAGCGCCTGCCGCGCCGCGCGATAGGCCGCCGTCGGGCCCTTGGCCAGGTGCAGCGCCCGGCTCCACCAGCGCGCCGGGAAATCCTCGTCCGGCACCGCTTCCCAGATCATCCCCCAGGCATCGGCCTGCCGCGCGGTGATCGGCTCGGCAAAAAGCGCCGCCCCCATCGCCTTGGCCGCGCCCATCTGGCGGGGCAGCATGTAGGTGCCACCGGCATCCGGGATCAGGCCGATCCGGGCGAAGGCCTGCAGGAACACGGCGCTCTCGGCCGCGATGACCACGTCGCAGGCCAGCGCGAGGTTGGCCCCTGCCCCGGCCGCTGCGCCGTTCACCGCCGCGATGGTCGGCACCGGGCTCTCGGTGATCGCCTCCAGCATCGGGATGTATTCGTCGCGCAGCGTCCGCTCGAGGTCGATGTGGCCCACGTTGGCGCGGTCGCCCAGATCCTGCCCGGAGCAGAAGGCCCGCCCCTCGCCAGTCAGCACGACAACCCGCGCTTCCGATCCGGCGCGCCGCACCGCATGGGCGATCTCGGCCCGCATCTGCGTGTTGAGAGCGTTCATCACCTCGGGGCGGTTCATCGTCACCAAGGCGACGTCGTCGCGCACCGCATAGGTAATTGCGTCGTATTGCACCCTGCCGTCTCCCTCATAACCTGTCGGCGCGAGCATAGGCCGGCCACTGGCATCGCAAAAGTCCACCCCGGCCGGGCCGTTACGTCATTCCTCGAGAATGTCGCGCAGCCGCGCTTCTTCTTCGGCGGAGAGACCGGCGGCGGCGGCGTCCGGCGCGCTGCCACGGCGGCGGACATAGACCAGACCGAGCCCACCGGCGACCAGCAGCATGGCCGGCCCCGCGATCCACAGCACCAGGTTCGCCCCGGTCGCGGTCGGCTTGAGAAGCACGTATTCGCCGTAGCGGTCGACGACGTAGTCTAGGACCTCCTCGTCGCTGTCGCCCTCGACAAGCCGTTCGCGAACCAGCACCCGGAGGTCGGAGGCCAGCTCGGCATTGGATTCATCGATGTTCTCGTTGCGACAGACCAGGCAGCGCAGCCCCTTGGAAATCTCCCGCGCCCGCGCCTCCAGCACCGGGTCGTCGAGGATCTCGTCAGGCGTCACGGCCTGCACCGGCGCGGCGAGCAGAAGGCCAAGAAAGAGGATCAGGCGTTTCATTCTGCAGGCACTCCGGCGACCGGAGCCCGGCGCTTGCGAGCGCCCGCGGCAACGCGATAACGGCGGTCGGTGAGCGAGAATACCCCACCGATCCCCATGATGATGCAGCCCGCCCAGATCCAGTTTGCGAAGGGTCGGATATAGGTCCGCACCGCATAGCCGCCGTCCGCCTGGGCATCGCCGATCACCAGGTAGACATCTCGCAGGAAGCCACTGTCGATCCCTGCTTCGGAGGTCGGCATCCCGGCCACCGGATAGACGCGCTTTTCCGGATGCAGCAGCGCGATCTCGTCGCCGTTGCGATAGACGGCCATGGTCGCCGTGGTGGACACGTAGTTCGGCCCCTGCACGTCCCGCACATCCCGCAGCTCGATCTCGTAGCCCGCGTGCTCGAAACGCTCGCCGATCTGCGCGACGCGGATGTCCTCGCTCTCCCAGGCCATCAGGCCGGAAATCCCGAAGACCGTCACCGCGAGGCCGATATGGGCGGTCGTCTTGCCCCAGTCCGCGCCCGGCAGGTTGCGCAGGCGCCGCAGCCGGCTGGAAATGTCGCCCCGCCCGGTCCGGCTCCAGAAATCGACCAGAGCCCCGAGGGTCACCCAGGTCGCCAGCGCAAGCCCCACCGGTGCCAGCATCGCTCCGCCGGTCTGCATCACCCAGACCAGCGCACCAAAGGCCACGCTCAGCGCCAGAACGCCCCAGAGCGGCTGCATCGCCCGACCGAGATTGCCCCGCTTCCAGGGCAGCATTGCGCCGATCGGCAGGATCGCGGTCAGGGCCACCATGAAAGGCGTGAAAGCCGCGTTGAAGAAGGGCGCGCCGACGCTCAGCTTGCGATCGAAGGCGATCTCCGCGACCAGCGGCCAGACCGTGCCCACGAAGACGACGAAGGCCGACACCGCCAGCAGCACGTTGTTGGCCACCAGCGCGCTCTCCCGGCTGACCATGGCAAAGACGCCCTTGGCCTGCATCACGTTGGCCCGCGCCGCGAACAGGGTCAGCGCGCCGCCCATGAACACCGCGAGGATCAGCAGGATGAAGACCCCGCGCTCTGGGTCGTTGGCGAAGGCGTGGACAGAAGTGATCACGCCGGAGCGCACCAGGAACGTCCCGATCAGCGAGAAGCCGAAGGCCATGATGGCGAGCAGGATGGTCCAGGATTTCAGCGCTTCCCGCTTCTCCACCACGATGGCCGAATGCAGCAGCGCCGCCGCCAGCAACCAGGGCATGAAGGAGGCGTTCTCCACCGGGTCCCAGAACCAGAACCCGCCCCAGCCCAACTCGTAATAGGCCCACCAGGAGCCGAGCCCGATGCCGATGGTCAGGAAGAGCCAGGCCGCCAGCGTCCAGGGCCGAACCCAACGGCCCCAGGCAGCATCCACCTTGCCCTCTATCAGCGCCGCCACCGCAAAGGAGAAGGCCATCGAAAGGCCCACATAGCCGAGGTAGAGGAACGGCGGGTGAAAGGCGAGGCCCGGGTCCTGCAGGAGCGGGTTCAGGTCCTCGCCATTCATCGGCGGCGTGGCGAGCCGCAGGAACGGGTTCGAGGTGAAGAGAATAAAGGCATAGAAGGCCACCGAGACCGATGCCTGCACCGCCAGCACCCGCGCCTTGAGCGAGGGTTTCAGGTTGCCGCCGAACCAGGCCGCGCAGGCCCCGAACAGCGCCAGGATCAGAACCCAGAGCAGCATCGAGCCCTCGTGGTTCCCCCAGACTCCGGAGATCTTGTAGAGCATCGGCTTCGCGGTGTGAGAATTCATCACCACCAACCGCAGCGAGAAGTCCGAGACCACGAAGGCGTAGGTCAGCGCCGCGAAGGAGGCGGACACCAGCAGGAACTGGATCGTGGCCGCCGGCACGGCAGCCGCCATCCAGCCGCTCCATTGCCGGGACGCCCCGACCATGGGAACGATCATCTGCACAATCGCGACAAGCGCGGCGAGGACGAGGGCGAAGTGGCCGAGTTCGACTATCATGGCCGGCAAACTAGCCGAGCCCCAGCCTTCCGGCAACGGGCCTGCGGCACCATGCCCTCACGATAGCGGGAGCAGACCGCTTGCCACGAGCCGCATCGGGCCGACAAAGACTCCACCTGTTTCTTCTTGGCCCAAATACCCTCGCCGAAGGCGGGATCTTCGCAGAAGATCCGTCTCACCCCGCCCGGGCCTTACCGTCCGAGCATCTCCTTCAATGCCAGGTCCAGAAGATCCGCCGCCTCACGGTTGCGCTCCAGCGTCTGCAGGAATCGCCGACCCAGCAGCAGCTTGCGCGCGGTGCGGCGCATCTCCGCCGCCACCCTTCCCATCCCGGCCCGCCAGATCCCGCGCATCGGACCGCTCACCTGACAAGCGTCAGAAAAAGGACCGAAACCGCGAAGGCGCCGGCCACAGGTAGCAGGAAACTGCCGCGCCGATGCCCGAGCGAGGTCTCCAGCACCTCGAAATGCAGCACCGCCCCGGTCAGCATCAACCCCACCAGCCCCAGAAGCATCTCGCTGCGCTCCATCCAGACCGGCGCCCCCAGTAGGGTGAAAAGCCACCACCACCCCATCACCATCGCGGCCCCGGCCCAGGAGAACGCCATGCCGAGCGACAGCGGCGACATCCGCATCGCCCAGAGCCACAGGAAGATCGCGGAGATCATCAGCGCCATCACGGTCAACGCCCCGAAGGCGATCTCCGCCGTGCCGAGGTAGCCCTGGCTCAGGTAGGACGCATGGATCGCGCCCAGCAGGACGGAATAGATGGTAAGTGCCTGTTTCACGTCCATTTCCTCTCTCGGGAGGGTACCGGCTCACACGCGGTCGCGCGGCAGCCTCTCGCGGATCAGCGTGGTGATCTCGACGATGATCTCGGTGTTTCGGTTCAGGATGGTCCGGGTCGCATCGTCCTTCTGATGGTCCCGGAACAGCAGGTAGAAGACCAGGAGCACCCAGGGCCCGTGTTCGGTAACAAGGGTGATCCAGAATCCTTCAGCCACGGGCATTCTTCCACTCCGCCAGCGCCGCATTTGGCGCTTCTGTGGCGGCCTCCTCGTCGTCGTCAGGCTCGAAAACCGGCGCCGGCAGCGCGGCCGGCCGGGCGAGAGCCCCGCCCCGAAGCGCCTCCAGCGCCGCGAGCCCCTCGGTCACCTGCCCCGCCTGCGCCAGTGTTGTGGCGATCGAGCGCTGGAACTCCTGCCCCTTGGCCTGGTGACGGGCGCCGAAATAGAACCCGACGATCCCGCCCAGCAGCCACCACAGCGGTTCCGGCACCAGCGCGATGCCCTGCATCCGGGAGGCGAACCACACCGGGTCCACCATCGCCGACACGAAGAGCGCCAGCGTGCCGAGCGCCAGCGCCGGCCGCGGCAGCCGGTTGAGCCCGTCTATTACCGCGTCGAACGGCGACCGGCGCGTGCCGGCGAACTCCGCCGCGAACTGCGCGAGCGCCGCCTGGCTCAGCGCGGCCTCCCGCACGGCGCCGTTCTCGGCATTCTCACGAAACAGCTCCACCGTCTCGGCCACAGCGTTGCGCCCGTCGCCGAACAGCGTTCCCATCAGCGCCGACATCACCCCCATGCCGCCACCCGCGCCCGGTGCTGGGCCTCCGACAGGTGAAAGCGCGGAGCGATGAACTCCTCCGCCCGCACGATCCAGCCGCCCTTCCCGCCATCCCGGCGGCGGGCGTACTTGCGGCTGGCCGGCCGGGCATCAGCCAGGGCGTAGTAGTAATTGCGCCGGGCAATCCCGTAGGCGTCCGCCAGATGGTCCGGCGCCCTCACGGCGGCGCGTTCCGCCGCGGCGATGGTCTGCGACCCGATCACTCCGTCGACCGCAACCGTCTCGCCCATCTGCACCAGCAGCCGCTGCAGGATCCTCACCGCGTTGGACCCGGCGTTCACGTACATGTCGAAGACACTCGCATGCAGCGTCTGCGGCAGCGCGGCGATCCGCGGCCGGTGGAAGTAATGCTCGATGAAGATGCGCACCGCCGTCGCCCGGTCGAGCCGCTGCACATCGCTCACGCCGACCCGCCCGTCGCCATCGAGATCCATCCCGAGCCGCTGCAGGGTGCCGATGGTGACGCCATACTTGGTCGCCCCGCCCGGATCGTCCGGATCGTTCACAAAGCCGCCCTCGCGGGCGACGATCTCGCTGGCGATTGCCTCGATGTCTTTCATGGAGCCTGCTCTCCGGTGCCAAGGAATGCCCCTGAAGCTGGTCCAAATGGTTTAAGAAAGATGAACCCGGCCGTTCGGTGCCGGAGGCCCCGAGGCCGGTTTCGCCGCCTGCGGAGACATCCGAGCAGGTGGCCCCAATGCAGACCACGACCGGCGCGCGGGGCACGGCGTTCTCGGACAGTCTCCGTAAGAGACCGCAGACCTCAATGGCACCGCCCGACAGGCTCGGCTCAGACCGGGATCATGGAGATCGGCGAATGGCCAATCCACGGCTCGCCAAATTCATGCCGTGGGGCTGCTCCGAGACGGAAATGCCCCCGATGAACGGACATCTTTGTCCGGGCGCCTGGAGGAGACAGGCGCATCGTTCGGCCTTCCACTCAGAACCCGTATCGCACCGGGCAGAAAGACACTCAGGCTCACCGCCGCCGTCAGCGTCAATCCAGCCGTCACGGCAAGAAAGGCGAAGTAGTCGGTCTCGTTCTGCGGACGCCATTCCAAAAACGTCCCAAGACTACGAATGATCAAGGGATGTATGATGTAGACAGGTAGCGCCAGTAAAGCCGAAGCGCCTGCAACACGACCGCCAACGATATGTCCGTGCCGAATGCACACTCCGAAGAGGCCGAGACCGACGAGGATCGTTCCAAGGAACATCTTCCTTGCGGCCATATCGGATCCAAGAGCCGAACTCAGGAGGGCCTCGGGAATCTGAAGCGCCAGTCCGGCGAAAAGGAACGCCCAGGAATGGCGCACGAATGACTCGCTCTTCCTGCGGGCAAGCATCCCAGCCGTAATGAAAGCGAACCCGCTCAGGATCTGCAGCGTCGCAGTTTCCCGGGAAAACCGATCGTTAATCCCGGCCAGAAAATCCATCACGATGAATGCCGCGAGGATCGCAATTGCGGCGGGGACTGCGAAATTCAAGATGCGCAGGCGGCTGAATATGACGACGCCGATCGTTCCGTATACTGCCGCAGACAAGAACCAGAGATGATACCACGTTCCGAGTGAGAAAATGCTGACGGGAAAGCGGAAACCCCAGAACCACAGCCTGACCGGAACATAAAGAAGAGACGCGACGAGAAAGGTCGTCGCCAGCCGCGCCGAAAAGTCGAGGATCCTGGTTTCCCCTTTTTGCGGGTCAGGAAGATAATACCCGATCGCGATGAAGAAGAACGGAACGCACCAGCGCACCGTTACACGGATCCATTCAACCAGAGACGACTCCGGAATTTGCGGAACGTGAAGGGAGATGATCAACAGCGCTGCTATCAGGCGCATCAGATCGATGCTGGTATTCCGCATCTCTGACGTCCTTTCACTCAAACAAAACCACCGGAACACAACTGCGCCCCATACATCCTAGGCTATTTCGGCTTTGGACTGCGTTGTCAAGCAAGGGCGGCCAGGCAAGTTGCCCGCGCCGCCATGCGAATTTCCCGTGCAAAAGTGGAATTGGCGGGGATCAAAAGGTCCGGATCGGGATGGGACACAGCCGCCCCGCGCAGATTGCAAATCGCTCCGGATATTGCCCGCAGGTTCCGCCTTGTTGCCTGTCCCAAGAGCGCTTCGAACCGGCGAACCGCCGCAACATGAGATGCATCGCGTTCAATGGGAAGCGCGCAGGCGGGCCGATGGAGCCCTTCTCACACCAGCCCGGTCTCTTTGTCAGGAGCCGCTGTCGGCCGGGTCCTGGTAGACGCCCTGCTCCTTGAGGGCGTCCATGACCTCCTTGGGCATGTAGGTCTCGTCGTGGCGTGCGAGTATCTCGCGAGCGACGAAGACGCCGTCCACCAGGTTGCCGGTGCCGATCATGCCCTGTCCCTCGCCGAACAGGTCCGGAAGCACGCCGGTGTAGGAGACCTGCACCGAGGCGCCGCCATCGGTCACGCTGAAGGTGATGGTCTCGCCCTGCCCGCGCACCAGCGTGCCCTCCTCCACCAGGCCGCCGATCCGGAAGGTCTCGCGCTCCGCCGGCGGCTCGGCGACCACGTCGGACGGGGCGCGGAAATAGTTGATCCCGTCCCGCATCGCGTAGCCGACCAGCGCCGTGCTGCCCGCCAGGGCGATAAAGGCCACCAGGATCACCTGGATCCGGCGCTTCTTCTTGAGCCCTTTCATTCCCTGCATGGTCGTCGCCCTCCCTCGGAGACAGCCCCGGGCCTCACGGATAGACGGGGGCCAGCATAAGCCCCTCGGTCTCCGGCAGCCCGAGCATAAGGTTCGCGTTCTGGATCGCCTGGCCGGACGACCCCTTGGTAAGGTTGTCCAGCGTGGCATAGACCGTCGCTCGCCCCGCCGCGCGCTCCTTCACCACGCCGATATGGACGAAGTTGCTCGCCCGCACGTGCTTGGCCGCGGGCACCTCGCCCATCGGCAGCACGGCGAAGAACGGCTCGTCGCCATAGGCCGCCCGCATCGTCGCATGTATCTCGGCCGCATCGCCGCGCACGTAGGTCGCGGCCAGGATGCCCCGGTTGGCGGGCAGCAGCGTCGGGGTGAACTGCACCTCGACCTTGCGGCCGGCGGCCTTGCTGAACTCCTGATCGAACTCGCCCAGGTGCCGGTGCTTGCCACCGACACTGTAGGGGAACCAGCTTTCCGACAGCTCGGCATGCAGAAGGTTCTCCTTGAGCGACCGCCCGGCCCCGCTGACGCCCACCTTCATGTCGAGGATGATGTCGTCGAGGTCGATCACCCCGGCCCGGATCAGCGGCAGCAGCGAATAGAGCCCCGTCGCCGCATTGCAGCCGGTGCCGGCGACCAGCCGAGCGCCGCGGATCTCGTCGCGGTAGAACTCGGTGAGGCCATAGACGGCCTCCTTCTGAAGCTCAGGCGCCGAATGCGGCTTGCCGTACCATTTCTCGTATTCCGCCGGGTCGCGCAGCCGGAAATCGGCGGACAGGTCCACCACCTTCACACTCCGCGGCAGCTCCGCGATCACCGCCTGGCTCGTGGCATGGGGCAGCGCGCAGAAGCACAGGTCGACGCAGTCGAAGTCGATCTCCTCGATCTTCTGCAGCGGCGGCAGGTCGAGGTGGCGCAGGTGTGGGTAGACCTCCGACATCGCCATGCCAGCCTTGCGGTCGCCCGACAGCGCACGCACCTCCAGGCCGGGATGCGTTGCGATCAGGCGTACGAGTTCGGCGCCGGTGTAGCCGGACGCCCCGAGGATGGCGACGGAATAGGTCATGTCTGCCCTTACATATTAGGATTTCGATTGCGTCAAAGGTCGAGAATTGCCGCACTCACGCGGCGGTGAACTCGATCTGTCGTCGCAGGAACTGGGTCGCACGGCTCGAAACCCTGCGCGGATCGCCGGTGGTCAGGAAGCGCGGCGCCTCGCCCGGCCCGATCATAGCGGGGTGACGTTCGAGGTAATCGGCAAGGCTCTCCGCCACCAGGTTGGCCTGGGAATAGACCTTCACGTCGGGGCCGAGCGCATCGCGGAAGATGTCTTCCATCAGCGGGTAATGGGTGCAGCCGAGGATCGCGGCCTCCGGGTCCGGCATCTTGCGCTTGAGCGCGTCGACATGGCTGCGTACCAGCGCCTCGGCGAGGATCATGTCCCCCTCCTCGATCGCATCCACCACGCCGCCACAGGCCTGCGCCTCCACGTCGACCCCGATGGCACGGAAGGCCAGCTCGCGCTGGAAGGCCCGGCTGCGCACCGTCGCCGGCGTGGCGAACAGCGCCACATGCTTCACCTCGACCTCGCGCGGCGGCGAGTTGTCCCCCCACTGGCGTTCAGTCAGCGCCTCGATCAGCGGCACGAAGACACCGAGCACCCGCTTCTCGCGCGGCACCCAGCTCTCCTGCATCCGCCGCAGCGCGGCCGCAGAGGCCGTGTTGCAGGCGAGAATCACCAGGTCGCACCCCTCCTGCCACATCCGCTCCACCGCCGAGGTGGTCAGCGCATAGACGTCGTCGGCGTCCCGCACGCCGTAGGGCGCATGGGCGTTGTCGCCGAAATAGACGAAGGGCACCTCGGGGAGACGCTTGCTCACCGCATCCAGAACGGTCAGCCCGCCCAGCCCGCTGTCGAATATGCCAACTGCCATCAGTAGATCCGTGGCCCCCTCTCGCCCTTGTCTTCCCGGTATCTGTCCTCGAATTCGAAGCCATAGTCGAGCGACTTCAACGGCCGCGGCGACAGCGCATAGGTCTCGGAGCGCAGAAAATCCATCATCGCGCGGGAATCCCCGGCCCGCTTGGCCAGTTCCTCGCGCGGGATCGGCTCGCCGATCACCACCCGGACGGGCTCGTCCACCCGCTTGCGGAACTCCTTGATCAGCAGCGCGAGCCGCAAGGTGGAATGCAGGTGGCTGGCGAACTGGAACAGCCGGCTGTTGTGCCCCTCGAAGAAGATCGGCACCACAGAGGCGTTCGACTTGGCCACCATCCGCGCGGTGAAGCTGCGCCAGCCCGGATCCATCGGCCGGGTGAACGGCCTGGCCGCGGTCGAGACGGTGCCGCCGGGAAACACCCCGATCGCGCCGCCCGCGGCGAGGTATTCCAGTGCGATCTTCCGGGTCGCCAGGTTCTCCTTCATCGCCTCCTTGGACTCGTCGAAGGAGACCGGCAGAATCACCTTGTTCAGGTCCTCGGCCTTGCGGAACACGCTGTTGGCGAGAATGCGGAAATCCCCCCGCACGATCGACAGCATATGCCCCATTATCAACCCGTCGAGGATGCCGTAGGGATGGTTGGCGATCAGGATCAGCGGCCCCTCGGTCGGGATGTTGTCGAGGCTTCCGCCGACCACGTCGAGGCTCAGCCCGTAGCGCGCGACCATCACCCCCCAGAAATCCTTGCCCGCGGCGACCTCGTGCTCATAGCCCTCCGCCCGCCGGATCAGCCCGATCCTGCCGGTGGCGTTCTCCAGAACCCGCACCAGAGCCCGGCCGCCCCGCGACCGAACGCTCGTTGCATAGCTTATGTCTCGGGCGACATGCCTGCCTGCCATTCCAGCTGCCTCCAATCTGCCGGGCGTCATACAGTGCCTTCCGGAGCTTAGCCACATCATATAGGACAGCATGACAGGTATAGGGAGGGCCGCGGCGCTCCCTCGGCCGATCGCCGGGCGGCGACCGGGGCCAAGTCGTCGCGATTTACAAATTTTCACGCATTGGGGATATGATCCTGGCGCAGAGCGTGCCAAAACGCTTTGACGCATCCGCGGACCATCGCCAACCTTCGCAGCCGGAATTGAAATCCATGGATTGGGACAAGCTCAGGATCTTTCACGCCGTCGCTTCCGCCGGAAGTCTCACCCACGCGGGAGATTCCCTCCACCTGAGCCAGTCGGCCGTCTCGCGGCAGATTCGCGCGCTCGAGGAGAGCCTAAACACCACCCTGTTCCACCGGCACGCCCGCGGCCTGATCCTCACCGAGCAGGGCGAGCTTCTGTACGAGGCGACCCGCGGCATGAGCAAGCGGCTGGAGGCCGCCTCGGCCCGCATTCGAGACAGCGAGGAGGAGGTCTTCGGCGAGTTGCGCGTGACCACCGCCCACGGATTCGGCTGCCTCTGGCTGGCGCCGCGTCTGGCCAAGCTCTACAGCAAGTACCCCGATCTCAACATCGACCTGATGCTGGAAGAGCGGGTGCTCGACCTGCCGATGCGCGAGGCCGATGTCGCGATCCGGATGAAGGAGCCCTCGCAGGCCGACCTGATCCGCAAGCGCCTGATGACGGTCCGGATGCGGCTCTACGCATCGCGGGACTACATCGAGCAGTTCGGCATGCCGCAAACCGCGGACGAGATGCGCGACCATCGGCTGATCTGCCAGGGGACCTCCTCTACCCAGGTCTCGGCCGGCGCTTCGATGGTGCAGTGGCTGATCGGGCACGACATCACCTCGCGGCTGAACGTCAACAACTACTTCGGCGTTCTGCAATGCGTGAAGAACAACCTCGGCATCGGCGTCCTGCCCGACTACATCGTCGCATCGGAGCCCTACTTGGTGCGCGTCCTTCCAGAAGTGGAAAGCGCCGAAGTGCCGGTGTTCCTCGCCTATCCCGAGGAACTGCGGCAATCCAAGCGCATCGCCGCCTTCCGCGACTTCGTGGTCGAGGAGATCCAGGCACACCGCCGGATTCTCGAAGCCAGCCAGTCCGAAGAAGGCTGACAGGTCCCTCCCGGCCAGCGTCCAGGCGTCGTTGCAGTTGCAACACAGGCAAAGCTGCTATTTGCACTTGCGGCAATTTTGGACTTGAACCGGACCGTTCACTTTTCTAAATCCAGAGTATCGACGGGCGTTATTCGCTCGTCTTTACCTCCCTGTTGGACTTGGGCCGAGACTTGTCTCGGCCTTTTTTTTCGACCTTTTCGTGCCCGAACCGCTGAAATTGTCACCGTTTTCCACAGGCCCCTTCCGCGAATCCCGGCATTTTGCAAACCGGAAAGCTGGTCTATGATGCACAAAACCCAGATCCGGAGATGTCCCATGCTTCGCCAGTTCGCCGCTCTCGCACTCGCCGCGGCACTGTCTCTTCCCACAGCCGGCCACGCCGCCAGCTGCGGCAATTCCGCCTCCGGCTTCGACGCGTGGAAGCGGGAATTCGCGGCCGAAGCGTCGCGCGCTGGCATCGGCCAGCGCGGCCTCTCGGCCCTCGCCAACACCCAGTATTCCCAGGCCACGATCAACGCCGACCGCGGCCAGAAGAGCTTCAAGCTCAGCTACGACCAGTTCTGCCAGAAGCGCGGCTGCAACGTGATCGTCTCGCAGGGCAAGAAGCGCAAGGCGCAGAACCCCGGCTTCTACCAGTCGCTCGAGCGCGCCTATGGCGTCCCCTCCGGCGTCATCATCGCGATTCACGGCATGGAAACCGGATTCGGCCGCTTCATGGGCGATTCCAACGTCCTCAACGCCACCGCGACCCTCGCCTACGACTGCCGCCGCCCCGCCTTCTTCCAACCCCACCTTCTGGGCGCGCTGGTGATGATCGACCGGGGCATGATGTCGCCCGGCGCGATCGGCGCCATGCACGGCGAGCTTGGCCACACCCAGTTCCTGCCCGGCAACGCGCTGCGCTACGGCCAGGACGGCAACGGCGACGGCCGCATCGACTTCAACGACATGTCCGACGCGCTCGCCTCGACCGCCAACTACCTGCGCATGAAGGGCTGGGCACCGGGGCAGCCCTACCAGCCGGGCACCCGCAACTACAATGTGCTCAAGGAATGGAACGCGGCCTCCGTATACCAGCAATCGCTTGCCGTGATGGGCGCCCAGATCGACGGCTGAGCCGGCCCTTCCGGATGCGCGCGATACGCCATCGCCCGCGCCCGCTTCTTCTGTCCGAAAATATTCCGGGGGGGCTGCGGCCCTGCCGCAGCGGGGGCAGCGCCCCCTCCCCCTCCCCCTCCCCCTCTCCGAGCCCGCGCAAAGCCGCCCTTGCCCAAACCACCCTTCCCCTTTTCTCCGCGCCCGAATAAAAGCGCAGCGGACAAAGGGGACGAACATGCAAGAGCCAGCCATCACGCCGGAAATCATCGCGGCCCACGGCCTCAAGCCCGAGGAATACGCCGAGATCCTGCGGATCCTGAACCGCGACCCGAACTTCACCGAGCTCGGCATCTTCTCGGCGATGTGGAACGAGCACTGCTCCTACAAATCCTCCAAGAAGTGGCTGCGCACTCTGCCGACCGAGGGCCCCCAGGTGATCTGCGGCCCCGGCGAGAACGCGGGCGTGGTCGACATCGGCGACGGTCAGGCCGTGGTCTTCAAGATGGAGAGCCACAACCACCCCTCCTACATCGAGCCCTACCAGGGCGCCGCGACCGGCGTCGGCGGCATCCTGCGTGACGTCTTCACCATGGGCGCGCGCCCCATCGCGGCGATGAACGCCCTCTCCTTCGGCGAACCCTCGCACCCCAAGACCCGCTCCCTCGTCTCCGGCGTGGTGGCCGGCATCGGCGGCTACGGCAACTGCTTCGGCGTGCCGACCATCGGCGGTGAAGTCCGCTTCCACCCCGCCTACAACGGAAACTGCCTGGTCAACGCCTTCGCCGCGGGCCTCGCGGATGCCAACAAGATCTTCTACTCCGCCGCCTCGGGCGTCGGCATGCCGGTGGTTTATCTCGGTGCCAAGACCGGCCGCGACGGTGTCGGCGGCGCGACCATGGCCTCCGCCGAATTCGACGACACGATCGAGGAAAAGCGCCCCACGGTGCAGGTCGGTGACCCCTTCACCGAGAAGCGCCTGATGGAAGCCTGCCTCGAACTCATGCAGACCGGCGCCGTGATCTCGATCCAGGACATGGGCGCCGCAGGCCTCACCTGCTCGGCTGTCGAGATGGGCGACAAGGGCAAGCTCGGCATCAAGCTCGACCTCGACTGCGTGCCGCAGCGTGAAGAAAACATGACCGCCTACGAGATGATGCTCTCCGAAAGCCAGGAGCGGATGCTCATGGTGCTGCGCCCCGAGAAGGAGGCCGAGGCCCGTGCGGTGTTCGAGAAATGGGATCTCGATTTCGCCATCGTCGGCGAGACCATCCCCGAGGACCGCTTCCTGATCGAGCACAAGGGCGCCGTGGTGGCCGACCTGCCGCTCGCCACCCTCGCCGGCTCCGCCCCCGAATACGACCGCCCCTGGGTCGAGACTCCCGCCGCACCGGAAATGGACCCGGTGCCCGAGGTCGACCCGATCGACGCGCTCAAGGCGCTGATCTCCTCGCCCAACTACGCCCACAAGGGCTGGGTCTTCGAGCAATACGACCACATGGTCATGGCCGACACCGTGCGCGTCCCCGGCCTCGGCGCCGGCATCACCCGCGTGCACGGCACCAACAAGGCGCTGGCCTTCACCTCCGACGTGACGCCCCGCTACGTCCGCGCCAACCCGCTCCAGGGCGGCCGGCAGGCCGTGGCCGAGGCCTGGCGCAACCTTTGCGCCGTCGGTGCGAAACCGCTCGCGACCACCGACAACCTCAACTTCGGCAACCCCGAGAAGCCCGAGATCATGGGCCAGTTCGTCGGCGCCATCAAAGGCATCGGCGAGGCCTGCGCCGCGCTCGACATGCCGATCGTCTCCGGCAACGTCTCGCTCTACAACGAGACCGACGGCGAGCCGATCCTGCCCACGCCGACCATCGGAGCGGTCGGGCTGATCGAGGACCTGGGCCAGGTCATCGGCCGCGACGCCCGAGAGGGCCACGTGCTGCTGCTGCTCGGCGAGACCACCGGCCACCTTGGACAGTCGGCGCTTCTCGCTGAGGTCTTCAACCGGGAGGACGGCGACGCGCCCCAGGTGGATCTCGCCGCCGAGAAGGCGCATGGCGAATTCATCCTCGCCAACCGCGAGTGGATCGACGGCTGCACCGACCTCTCCGACGGCGGCCTCGCCCTCGCCGCCTTCGAAATGGCCGAGGCCGCGGGCGTCGGCGTAATTCTCGACCCCGCCGACACGGCGACGCTCTTCGGCGAGGACCAGGCGCGTTACCTGATCGCCTGTTCCTTCGACAAGGCCGAGGCCCTGATGGTGGCCGCGGGCCGGGCCGGCGTGCCGCTGCAGACGGTCGGCCGATTTGCAGGCGAGACGGTGCGCATCGGCGATGCCGAGGCCCCGCTGACGGACCTCTCGCGGATCTTCCGCGGCGCTTTCGCCGAAGCCGTCGGCTGATCGCGGAGCACACCGAGCGGGCCGCGCCGATGGCGCGGTGCCTTCGGCGAGGGTACTTTCGCCAAGAAGACGAGGCCCGGCACCTCAGGTGACTGGCGCCACGCCGTGGCGGGGATCGCCCCGCGCACCCTTGCGGCCATTGTCCGACGGCCCTAACTTTCATCGAAACACAACGTGACAGGGATTACACCCATGGCCATCGAGGCCCAGCAGATCGAGACGCTTCTTCGCGAGGCCTTTCCGCAAGGCAAGGTCAAGGTGACCGACATGGCCGGCGACGGCGCGCATTTCGCCGCCGAGGTGGTGGACGAGAGCTTTCGCGGCATGAATCGAGTCCAGCAGCAGCGCGCCGTCTATGCCGCGCTCAAGGGCATGATGGACGGCAGCCAGGCCGACCTGCATGCGCTGGCCCTGACCACCAAGGCGCCGGGCTGATGTCCGGTGGCAACTCCATGGCCGTCACCCTCGCGCTCGCTGCGCTGGCTGGCATCATGGCGTTTGCCCTGAAGCGGGCTCTCAGTGGTCCATACTCCGGGCTCGACCCGCTGGAAGCTGAAGAAACGGCGCGCCGTGCCTATCTGGAGCAAGCACGGCGCGATGGGGTGGACCCCAACGTGGCGGATGCCTATGAAATCGAGCTCAGGCTCCGCCGGCGCGAAATGGAACGTCAGCGCAAGGAAGAACTCCGCTCGGACCTCTCCAGAGTGTAGGAAACCGCGCCTGCCGGCACAGGACAATGGATGTGAAAAAATGACCGAAGCTAAAGCCCAGATCGAAAAGACCGTCTCCGAGAATGATGTCGTGCTCTACATGAAGGGCACCAAGATGGCGCCGCAATGCGGGTTCTCGCAGCGGGTGGCCGGCGTTCTCAACTACATGGGCGTCGATTTCGCCGATGTGAACGTGCTTGCCGACGAGGAGATCCGCCAGGGCATCAAGGAATATTCGGACTGGCCGACGATCCCGCAGCTCTACGTTAAGGGCGAGTTCGTCGGCGGCTGCGACATCGTCACCGAAATGACGCTGTCGGGCGAACTGGACCAACTCTTCGAGAAAAACGGCGTCGCTTACAACAAGGACGCCGCGGACAAGATCCGCGAAGCCAACGCCTGAGTTTCCGCCCCGGCGCAGTTTGCGCTGCGTCGGGGCGCGCTCGCCGGATGACCCGTGCCCGCCGTTCGGCCGACCGGACACCTACAATGGTCGTCCTGCCATCCCCGGGTCGCAGCCCCTGGCCGCGTCGGTGCAGCCAGGACCGGCACGCGAAGCGTGCCACGCCCAACCCGCGAAGATGCCGCAAGGCATTGCCAAGGGGCGGGAGCCCCCCGGCCCTGCCGTCAGCTTCCGGCCTTTTCCTCGGCCAGCGCAGCCAGCGCCTCGGCACGCGCCGCGATCTCGGCCAGCGTGTCGCTGACGATCGGCGGGATCACCGCGACTTCCACGCGCTCGGGCTCGGGCGCGGGCATTGCCTTCATCTCCTCGATCAGGCGCTCCTGCCGGGCGAGCTTCTCCTCCGCGGCGGCTGCCTTTTCCTCGTAGGCCGCCGTGCGGTCCGCGAGCATCAGCCCCGCCATCAGCAGCATCCGGGCGTCCGGCATCCGGCCGATCTGGCTGACCAGTCCCTGCGCCTCGCGGTCCAGCATCGCCGCCGCGGATTGCAGGAACGGCTCCTCGCCTTCCTGGCAGGCCACGGTGAATTCCTTGCCGCCCACGACAATCCGAACTTCAGGCATCGCTTTGCTCCTTCACCAGCGGCTCCAGCGCCGAGATCAGGCCGTCGAGCTCTTCGCGGTCGGCCGAGCGCTGCCCGGCCAGCGCGGAGAGCTCGGCCTCCAGTTCCACAATCCGTTCCTGCTGGCGGTCCTTCATCGACTTCAGCGACCCGACGCGCTCGCGCAGCTGCCCGCCGGCGGTGGTTTCCGCCTCGAGCGCCTGGCGCAGCCGCGCCACCTCCGCTTCGGCGGCCTCCGCCCGGGCCTGCGCCTTGCGCGCCTCGGCCTCGGCTGCCTCCGCGGCCCCGCGGGCGTGATCCAGTTCCTCGGACGAGGCGCCGCCGCCACCGCCCTGGTACCCTTCGACGGCACGTCCGATCCGCGCCATCGCGGCGCTGATCCGGCTCTCGAGATCGGCAATTTCGCTCATGCTCATCTCCCCGTTTCGCGGCTCTTGTCTCAGGGGCGGGTCCGGCAGCCGCAGCGAATCGGCCCTCCCCTCAATTGAATGAATACTAACCAACAAGCCAGCGGAATGCGCCCCCCTTGGTGGTCAGGCACTTAGGGCGGCTTCTTCATGCGCGCCAAGCCGCCTTGACCCGCCCGCTCCCCCTGCTACACCGCGCCAACCCCTTCTGTCGCGCCCCGTGCGCGACCGCGGCGCATACGAAAGGATCTCGCCATGGATATTGCAGCTCTGAAAGATGCCCATCCCGACCATTGGCAGAAGGCCTGCGCGATCCGCGTGCTCACGCTCGACGCCGTGGCCGCCGCGAACTCCGGCCACTCCGGGATGCCGATGGGCATGGCCGACGTCGCAACGGTGCTGTTCGAGAAGCACCTGAAGTTCGACGCCGCCAATCCCGGCTGGCCCGACCGCGACCGCTTCATCCTCTCCGCCGGCCACGGCTCGATGCTGCTTTACTCGCTGCTGCACCTGACAGGCTCGCCCGACATGACGCTCGAGCAGCTCAAGGACTTCCGCCAGCTCGGCTCGATCACCGCCGGCCACCCCGAATACGGCCACGCCATGGGCGTCGAGACGACGACCGGCCCGCTCGGCCAGGGCATCGCCAACGCGGTCGGCTTCGCCATCGCCGAGGAGCACCTGCGCGCCACCTGGGGCCCGAAGATCGTCGACCACTACACCTACTGCATCGCCGGCGACGGCTGCCTGATGGAGGGCGTGAGCCAGGAAGCGATCGCGCTCGCCGGTCGCCAGCAGCTCTCGCGCCTGATCGTGCTGTGGGATGACAACGGCATCACCATCGACGGCAAGGTCGCGCTGGCCGACATCACCGACCAGAAGATGCGCTTCCAGGCCTCCGGCTGGAACGTGCTGGAATGCGACGGCCACGACCCCGAGGCGATCGACGCGGCGCTGACCGCGGCCAAGTCCTCGGATCGCCCGACGATGATCGCCTGCAAGACCCATATCGCCCTCGGCTCCTCTGCCCAGGACACCTCCAAGGGCCACGGCGCGCTGACCGACGCGCAGCTCATCGCCGACACCCGCGCCGCCTATGGCTGGGAGCACGGCCCATTCGAGATCCCGGCCGGGATCAAGTCGGCCTGGGAAGCCATCGGCGCTCGCGGCGCGGCCGACCGCGCCGAGTGGGACGCGCGCCTCGCCGCCCTCTCCGACCGCAAGCGCGCCGAGTTTGCCCGCGCCCAGTCCGGCGAGTTGCCGAAGAAACTCGCCAAGGCGCTGCGCGACTACCGGGCGCAGCTGGTGGCCGACGCTCCCAAGGTGGCGACCCGCTCGGCCTCCGAGATGGCGCTCAACGTCATCAACCCGATCCTCACCGAAACCCTCGGCGGCTCGGCCGACCTCACCGGCTCCAACAACACCAAATCGAAGGAGATGACGGTGTTCGAGCCCGGCAATCGCAAGGGCCGCTACATCCACTACGGCGTGCGCGAGCACGGCATGGCGGCGGCGATGAACGGCATCGCCCTGCATGGCGGCGTGCGGCCCTACGGCGGCACCTTCATGTGCTTCACCGACTATGCCCGCCCCTCCATGCGCCTCTCCGCGCTGATGGGCGTGCCGGTGGTCTACGTGATGACCCACGACAGCATCGGCCTCGGCGAGGACGGCCCGACCCACCAGCCGGTCGAGCATCTCGCCATGCTCCGTGCCACGCCCAACACCCTGGTCTTCCGCCCGGCCGACGCGGTGGAAACCGCAGAGGCCTGGGAACTGGCCCTGCAGCAGACCGGCACCCCCTCGGTGCTGGCGCTCTCCCGCCAGGGCCTGCCCACCCTGCGCAAGGTGGCGAAACCCGCCAACCTCACCGCCGGCGGCGCCTACGTGCTGGCCGAGTCCGAAGCCAAGCGCCAGGCGGTGCTGATGGCCACCGGCTCCGAGGTTGCCGTGGCGATGGCCGCGCGCGACCTGCTCGAGGCCGAGGGCATCGGTACCCGCGTCGTCTCCATGCCCTGCATGGAGCTCTTCGCCCAGGCCGACGAGAAGTACCGCCGCAAGGTGCTGCCGAGCGGCGCGGTGCGTGTCGGGATCGAGGCCGGCGTGCAGCAGGGCTGGGACCGCTGGCTCTGCGGCGAGCGCGGCCGCGAGGCGAAGGCCGGCTTCATCGGCATGGACAGCTTCGGTGCCTCGGCTCCGGCCGGCGAGCTCTTCGAGCATTTCGGCATCACCGCCGCGGCCACCGCCGAAAAGGTCAAGTCCCTGCTCTGAGCGTTCCCCCGCCGCGGCCGGTGCGCTCCCGCCCGGCCCGGCGACATCGGAGATGTCTCCGGCCCGGTTGGGCCGGGCACGCGGCCCATCTGGCCGCGTGCGTCGCAAACGGCCGCCGTCCCACCCTGCCCGAGGTCGCGAAAGCCTCGATGAAAAAGCTTGGCAGGGCGTCGCCATACTGCATCGGGTCACCATTTCCGGCCAGACCGGCTTTACCCGTCATCCACTTGCCAATGCGCGAACGTGCCACCTGCCATCAGGGACCTGGGAACCCGGATCGGGAAGACGTTCGACACCGCCAGATCCCGGTCGCCGACATCCCCAGTCGAACCTTCGTGATAGGGCAACGGCTCGGGAAACCGAGATCACCTGACCCGCAGCGCCGCGCGCGGCGCAAGCCGCGCGCCACGCCCAACCGGGAGGCCGCATCCATGATGCGGCGCGACCGGACGGGAGCTCCTCGGGGCCGGGCGTGCCGGTCGCGTCAGGCCGGATCCTTGCCACGGAACATTCCGGCCAGCGGAATGAGCACACGCGTGGCCACCGGCACCAGCAGCAAACCCACGAAAAGGCCGAAAATGCCATCGAGGAACGCCGTCACGAACCAGATCGTCGCCCCGGACCAGTCTTCCGGCACCATGTGCCCGGCCGCATGGGCCACGTCGTGGATCCAGTGGCCGACCTCGGCGCCAAGGTGCAGCTCTTCCATCCCGTGGATCACGATGCTGCCGCCGACCCAGAGCATCGCCGCCGTGCCGACGGTCGTCAGGATCGACATGAAGGTCGGCATGCCGCGCACGATGCCGCGACCGATCGTCCGGGTCAGGCCGAGCCGGCCCCGCTGGGCCATCAGCAGGCCAATGTCATCTGCCTTCACGATCAGCGCCACCGAGCCGTAGACCAGCACCGTGATACCGACCGCCACCAGCGCCAGCGTCAGCGCCTCGGTCCAGAATCCCGATTCCGGGATCGCCGAGAGCGCGATGGTCATGATCTCCGCCGAGAGGATGAAATCGGTCTTGATCGCACCCGCGACCCGGCTTTCCTCAAGGTGCGTGGGATCTTCGGGGGTGTCGCCGTGGGTGTCGTGCTCCCTGTGCGGCATCAGCGCGTGCAGGATCTTCTCGGCGCCCTCGAAACACAGGTAGCCCCCGCCCACCATAAGAAGCGGCACGATGAGCCAGGGCGCGAAGTTGCTCAGGACCAGCGCCGCCGGCAACAGCACCAGCAGCTTGTTGCGGATCGAGCCCCAGGCGATACGCCCGACAATAGGCAGTTCGCGCGCGGCCGGGAATCCCATTGTGTATTTCGGCGTCACCGCCGCGTCGTCGATCACCGCGCCCGCCGCCTTGGCGCCCGCCTTGGCCGCGTCGTCGATCACGCCGCCCGCGACCTTGGCCGTTGTCTTGACCGCCTGGCTCGCCACGTCGTCGATGGAGGTCGCCGCCACCTTGGCCAGCGCGGCCACGTCGTCCAGAAGTGCCAGCAATCCGCTCATCGTCGCCTCGCGCGTTCCCGTTCGTTGCCGAAAACCCTAACGCCCTGCCTGCGCTGCGCCAAGGCATAGGACCGTAGATTGTCGCCGCCGCCGCAAGCCTTTAGAGAAATCTCAAGTGTTTCGCCGGAGCCTCTGCCTCATGTCGACCCGATCCTGGATGTTCCTCACCCTGCTGCTCGCCCTGGCAATCGGCACCAATGCCGTTTTCGGCTGGAACCTGCACATCTTTCTCGGCCGCAAGTTCGCCGATGCGGTGGAATGGCTGGCCTTCTGGCGCTGAGCGGCGCCGAACTCAGCAGTCGGAGCCGAGCCTGTCCTGAAGCGCCCGCCGCACCGGCGGGGTCACGAACTGCGAGACATTGCCCCCCAGCCGCGCGATCTCCTTGACCAGCTTGGAGGCGATCGCCTGGTGCTGCGCCTCCGCCATCAGGAACACCGTTTCGACCGAGGCGTCGAGCCGCCGGTTCATGCCGACCATCTGGAATTCGTATTCGAAATCCGCCACCGCGCGCAGGCCTCGAATGATGATGCCGGCGCCAACGTCCCGGGCGCAGTCGATCAGCAGGTTCTCGAACGGATGCGCCACGATCTCGCAGCCGGTCTCGGCGGCGATCTTCACGCATTCCGCCTCGATCATCTCGACGCGCTGCTCCAGGTCGAAGAGCGGGCCCTTGTCGCGGTTGATCGCGACGCCGATCACCAGTCGGTCGACCAGCACCGTGGCGCGGCGGATGATGTCCAGATGGCCCAGGGTCACCGGGTCGAAAGTCCCGGGGTACAGCCCGATGCGCATGGTGATCGCTCCCTGTTAGGCTCCGGCGCGTCCCATCGCACGCGCCTCCCCGAGACACGCCGCAGGACCACCAAAAGATCTGTCATGCACGCTTAACATTCCGCAGCGCAGCAATCCACGGCCATCTGGGCGCACCCCCCCTCCGGCCGGGACCTGGCGGTCCCGGGGCTCAATGCCCCATGATCATCCCCTGGAGCGCGTCCTTCTCCATCGCCAGTTCCATCAGCCGGGCCTTGACCACGTCGCCGATGGAAATGATGCCGATCATCTCGCCGTCCTTGACCACCGGCATGTGGCGGAAGCGGCCGTCGGTCATCCGGGTCAGGATGATTTCGGCGTCATCGGCCAGCCCGCAGGTCTCGATGGCGGCGGTCATCAGGACCTCGACCTTGTCGGCCATGCAGCCCGGCCCCCGCTTGCCCAGTTCGCGCACGATGTCGCGTTCCGACAGTATGCCCACGCAGGAGCGCCCGTCCGCCGAGACCACGACGGAACCGATCCGGTTGTCCGAAAGCACCTTGGCCGCCGATTCGACGCTATCGCCAGGCGCCACCGTGATCACGTTCGAAATTGGCTTCCCGTTCAAAATCTGTTGCACAATCATACTGCTGGCTCCTCCCCGGCATGTCCTGTCCTGTCTCCTTCCCCAGCGTCCACCGAGCCGGCAGCTTCTGTCAATGCCTCGCGCACGCGGGCCATCTCCCGGCGCATCCCCGACACCAGCAATTCGGCGAAGCGCGCGAGCCGGCGCACCCGGGCATCGTCGGCGTGGCGGATAAGGAAGAAGCTCCGGTCGAGCGCGAACTGCTCCGGCAGCACCCACTGCAGATTCGGCTCGCCGGCCAGCACGAAATCATGGGTCACCGCCAGCCCGGCCCCGGCGCGCACCATCTGGTATTGCACCGCCGCCGAGTTGGAGGCGATCTGCGGCCGGTCGACGCCCAGGCGTCCGAGATAGTCCAGCTCCTTGTCGAAGATCATCTCCGGGATGTAGCCGACAAGCCGCTGCCCGCGCAGATCCTCCAGCCGCCGAATCGGTCCGGCCCCGGCAAGGAACCCGCGCGAGGCCGCAAGCACCAACCGGTAGTCGGCGATCTTCTGCACCGTCAGCCGGCCGGCTGTCGGCGCGCTCACCCCGATCGCCATGTCGGCCTCGCGCCGGTTGAGATTGAAGACCCGCGGCAGCGCCACGACCTGCACCTCAAGCGCCGGATGGGCGGCAACAATTCCGGTCACCACCCGTGGCAGCAGGAAGTTGGCGCAGCCGTCCGGCGCACCGATCCGCACCGCGCCGGCCAGCCTGTCCCCCTGCCCGCGCACCGCGTCCTCGGCGCAGGCCATCGCCTGCTCGGCCTCCACCGCGTGGGGCATAAGTCGTTCGCCGGCCTCGGTGAGCGCATAGCCCTGCGGCGATTTCAGGAACAGCACCGTGCCGAGCGCCGCCTCCAGCCGCCCGACCCGCCGCCCCGCCGTCGCCGGGTCCAGCCCGAGTGTGGTGCCGGCGGCCGACAGGCTCCCTTGCCGCGCCACCGCCAGGAACACGCGCAGATCGTCCCAGCTCGGGGTCATCGCGGCACCTCCTGCATTTTTGCAAAGCCCTTTTGGGAACCTGCCGCTTTTCGGCGCATTCGTGCAAGACTATTGTGCCGCCAAACCAACATGGAGGAGAGACCCATGGAAGAGATCGGCCATTACATCAACGGTCAGCGCGTCCCCGGCACCTCGGGCCGCTTCACGGACGTCTACAACCCCGCCACCGGCGAGGTTCAGGCCAAGGTGGCGCTGGCCACTGTCGAAGAGATGAACGCCGCCGTCGCCAAGGCCGCCGAGGCGCAGAAGGTCTGGGGCGCGACCAACCCGCAGCGCCGCGCCAGGGTGATGATGAAGTTCGGCGCCCTGATCAACGAACACATGGACGAGCTGGCCGAGCTGGTCAGCCGCGAGCACGGCAAGACCCTACCCGACGGGCGCGGCGACGTGCAGCGTGGCCTCGAGGTCGTCGAGGTCTGCATGGGCGCCCCGGCGCTCCTGAAGGGCGAGTTCACCGACGATGGCGGCCCCGGCATCGACCTCTACTCGATGCGCCAGCCGCTCGGCGTCGTCGCCGGCATCACCCCGTTCAACTTCCCCGCCATGATCCCGCTGTGGAAGATGGCCCCCGCGCTGGCCTGCGGCAACGCGATGATCCTCAAGCCGTCAGAGCGCTGCCCCTCGACCTCGATGCGGCTGGCCGAGTTAATGACCGAGGCCGGCCTGCCCGATGGCGTGCTCCAGGTGGTCAACGGCGACAAGGAAGCGGTGGACGCGATCCTCGACAACGAGACCATCCAGGCGGTGGGCTTCGTCGGCTCGACCCCGATCGCCCAGTACATCTACGGACGCGCCGCCACCAACGGCAAGCGCGCCCAGTGCTTCGGCGGCGCCAAGAACCACATGATCATCATGCCCGACGCCGACATGGACAAGGCCGCCGACGCGCTGGTGGGCGCGGGCTTCGGCGCTGCCGGCGAGCGCTGCATGGCGATCTCGGTCGCCGTTCCGGTCGGCCAGGAGACCGCCGACGCGCTGGTCGAACGCCTCGTGCCGCGCATCGAGAAGCTGAAGGTCGGCCCCTACACCTCCGGCGACGATGTGGACTATGGCCCGGTTATCACCGCTCAGGCCAAGGCCCGCATCGAGGGCCTCGTCGAATCCGGCGTCGCGCAGGGTGCGGACCTCGTGGTCGACGGCCGCGGCTTCAGCCTGCAGGGCTACGAGGACGGCTTCTTCGTCGGCCCCTCCTTCTTCGACAAGGTCACGCCGGAGATGGACATCTACAAGGAAGAGATCTTCGGCCCGGTCCTCAGCCAGGTGCGCACCGACAGCTATGAAGAGGCGCTGAACCTGGTGATCGACAACCCCTACGGCAACGGCACGGCGATCTTCACCGCCGACGGCGACACCGCCCGCGACTTCGCCCACCGGGTCAACGTCGGCATGGTCGGCATCAACTTCCCGATCCCGGTGCCGCTCAGCTACCACACCTTCGGCGGCTGGAAGAAATCGGCCTTCGGCGATCTCAACCAGTACGGCCCCGACGCCTTCCGCTTCTACACCAAGACCAAGACGGTCACCGCCCGCTGGTTCTCCGGCATCAAGGACGGCGGCGAGTTCAACTTCAAGGCGATGGACTGACCCCCACGCCCCTTGCCGAGACGACCTCACCCCGCCGGGCAACCGGCGGGGTGTTTCGTTGAAGCGTCGCGCCCGCCTTGATCCACCTCAGCGACATCCACGGTGGCCCGCAATATCATTCCTCTGCGTCAATCGAAGTGGAGGGAACGGGTCATGAAAAGAGTATCGATTTTCATCGCTGGGCTTTGCGTCGCGCTCGCCCCGAATGCCACGTTCGCGCAGGACCGGAACGTGGAGCTTGGCCAGCAGGAATACCTCGTCGCCTGCGCCGGATGCCACGGCGAAAGCGGCATGGGGGACGGGCCCCTCGCGGACCTGCTGAACATCACCACGCCGAGCCTGCTGGAGCTCTCACAGGCCAATGACGGCAGCTTCCCCTACGAAGCTGTGCTGACCACGATCGACGGCCGCGACGGCGTCCGGGCGCATGGCAGCACGATGCCGATCTGGGGAGAACGCTTCCAGATCTCGGCCACCAGCCAGCGCGGTGAGACTGCCGAAATGGTCGCACGGGGCCGGATCCTGTCGCTCGTCTACTATCTTCAGTCGATCCAGAAGTAGCCGCAGGGGCGCGGCCCGCGTCTCAACCGGTGACCGGAACCACTGAACCACCCTCTCCGCAAGCCGCAACGCTTGCCGGTTCGGGATCGCTTCGCCAAAGGCCGCGCGCCGATGTCCACCCATGCGCCGCAGGGCCTCTCCCCGGCGAGATGCACCTGCTCCGGACCGGCATTCGACAGCGTCCCTGCCCGATGCGGAACCACCCGCCCTGCCCTTGACCCCGCCGCCACGCCATGCGACCGCAGGGCGTTCCCCTGCGCGAAGGGCAGAAGGCAATGCGCGTTCTCTACATCATCCGCGACCGCTCCAGCCGCAAGATCGGCAAGCGGTTGCACCGCTGGGCGGTGGGCTTCATCGACGGCCAGGACGGCTTCTTCGAGGCCGCGCTCCACGAAGCTGCGCAGGTCACCCGGAAGTCCTATGCCGAGGCAATGGCCCTGTCCGATGCCGGAATCGGCGCATTCGACGCTGTGGTGATCAACGGCAAGTCCGGTTGGCCCTGGGAAAAGGACATTGAGGCCGCTTCATCGGCACTGGCCCGCTTCCGCCAACCGATCGCCCTGTTCATTGGCCACGCCCAGCCGCAGACAATGCCATCAGATCGCCTCATCGATCCGGTCAAGGCCGTCTTCAAGCGTGAGCCATTTGCCGACATCGACCGATACTCTCTCTCGCCGAGCAATGCCGCCAAGATCGTGCCGACGCACCTTGCCAATCCGTTGGTGACGCACAGCTACCGATTGACGTCCCGCAACCGCACAAGGCCGCTCCGCCAATATGCCTGGCAGGTCCCGGATGAACACGACGTTTTCTTCATCGGCACGGTGGACCACAACCGCTACGTCGCACGGATCGCCGCGTGGCAGGCAATCCACGACTCCCGACTTCGCGCCATCGGCGGGCTGCTGCCGACCAGGGAATTCGCGGAGAAAGTGCCGGCCGATCTCGTCACCCGGACACTGCCCCGGGCCCACTATCTGAACGCAATGATGAAAAGCAGCATCAACCTTGCGCTCGAAGGCATCGGCCCCTTCACCTTTCGCCACCTGGAACAGTTCTGGGCCGGCGCCTTCACACTCTCGACGCCGAGCATCCGGCCGTTGCGGCTGCGCGCGCCGATCGTCGAGGGGAAGGATTACATCGCATTCGACTCGACGGATGACATGATGGACAAGATCCGCTGGTATCTCGACCATCCCGAGGAACGTGACGCCATTGCCCGCAACGGCCGGGCCGCTTACGAAAAGCTCTATGATGTGGCCGCCCACGCAACCGAGATCCGCGTCGCACTGACGACGTGAACGCGGAACCGTCCATGCGCCGCTGAAGCACGCAGAAGAGGAGCCAGAGGGTCGTGCGCGTTCTGTACATTCCCCGAAGCAGTGAAACCCGCAAACGCAACCGGCGCCGCTTCCATCGCGCCTTGGCTGGCTATGTCGATGGCCCTGAAGGGTTTTTCGAAGCGAGCCTCCACGGTGCATGCAGCGTTACGAGACTGACGCTTCAGCGCGCCCTGGCGCTCACCAAAAAGCAGCGGAAGTCCTTCGACGCGGTGATCGTCAACAGCCGGTCAGGGTTAGAGTGGGAAGACCCAGCCGCCGCACTCGCCGCGCTCGAAGGGTTTCGCCAGCCGGTCTCGTTCTTCCAAAGCCATGACCGGCCCGGTGCAATCGGAGACGATGCACTGCTCGATCGGTTCAAGGTCATATTCAAACGGGAACCCTTTGACGATCTCTCGCGGTATGACATCTCGCCGGCGAATGCGTCAAAGATCGTGCCCACACATCTCTCCAACCCGATGGAACCGATGAGCCATCGTTTGCGGTGGCGCAACCGGACCAGCGCGCCGGCGGAGTTCGCGTGGCAGATGCCAAAGGACCAGGACGTGTTCTTCATCGGCACGGTCTCCGAAAACCGCTATCTGGAACGCATGGCCGCCTGGCAGGCCGTCCTCGATTCCGGCTTGCCGCACCTCGGTGGCCTGCTCCCCAAAAAGGAATTCGCGGCGCGCGTGCCGGACCATCTCGTGACGACACCACTTCCCAGGGCCGAGTATATGAAGACACTCATGAAGACCCGCGTCAATCTTGCCCTCGGAGGCATCGGCCCCTTTACGTTCCGCCATCTCGAGCTGTTCTGGGCCGGCGCCTTTACCTTGTCGACGCCGACGATCCGCGAGATCCGGTTTCGGGTGCCGCTGGTTGATGGCAGGGATTACGTTGCCTTCGAGACCCCCGCAGACATGATCGACAAGATCCGGCACTACCTCGACCACGAGGATGAGCGAAACCTGATTGCCCGCAATGGCCGCGCTGCCTACGAAAGGCTGCACGATGTGAAGGCGCACGGTCGCGAGATCCATGACGCTCTGACGGCATGACCGGACAGTCGCGCCGCGTGCTCTTTCCCTTCTCCGGCGAAACGGTTGGCGGCAGCCATGTCTCGGCGCTTACCCTGGTGGGCGGCCTCGCCGACACCGGATGGGAGCCCGTCGTCGGCGTGCACCAGCCCGGCGGCCTGCTGAGCGATTACCTCGACACGCTCGGCCAGCCCTGGATCGCCCTGCCCGATCTCGCCCTGCCCACCATGGGATCCCTGCGCCGGCAGGCGCCCGTCTTCGCGCGCGCCACCTGGCCACTTTGCAGCCTGCTGCGCGCGCAGGGCATCGGCATCGTTCACACCAACGACATCCGAATGCACCAGCTCTGGGGCCTGCCGGCCCGGCTCGCCGGGGCGACCCACCTGTGGCACCAGCGGACGCCCACGCGCAACCGGCGGCTCGACGCCTATGCCAGACTGGCCACCCGGGTCGCCACCGTCTCCGACTATTGCCGCGGCGAGCTTCCGCCCCGCCTGCGCGGCAAGGCCGTGGTCGTCACCAATCCGGTGATCCTGCCCGAGCCCCCCGACCGAGCCGCCGCCCGCACCCGCCTTCTGGAAGCGCTCGGCCGTCCCGATGCCGGCCCGGTGATCGGCTTCGTCTCCAACATCACCGAGCGCAAGCGACCGCTCGCCATGGTCGCGCTGGCCAGCGCCCTGCGCGCGGCCGGCCATGCCGATGCCGTCTTCCCGATGTTCGGAGACGCCCGCCCGCCGACCGGCCCGGAACTCGACGCCGCTATCTCCGGCGCCGGCCTGCAGGGCACCGTGGTGCCGATGGGGCCGCGTTTCCCGATCGAGCCCTGGCTCGCCGGGTGCGATATCCTGATTGCCCCCGCCCGGCGCGAGGCCTTCGGGCGCACGCTGGTCGAGGCGATGCTCTGCGGCACTGCCGTGATCGCCTCCGACGAGGGCGGGCACCGCGAGATCGTGGATCATGGCCGCACCGGCCTGCTGGTCCCTCCGGACGACCCGCCCGCGCTTGAAGCTGCCGCGCGCCAGCTGCTCGCCGACCCCGCCACCATGCACGGGATCGCCGAAGCCGCCCGCAGCGAGGCCGAGGCCCGCTACGGCCTGCCGGCCCATGTCGCCGCGATCACCGCGCTCTATGCCCGCGGTTGAAACCACCCGCGGCGCGCTCTACCACGGGGCACCGGCAGGCCAGGACCAGACCCCATGAAAAGCTGCATCGCGACCGGCGACTACTATCGCAACGGCGAGACCTTCATCAACCGCCACATCCAGCACCTGTTCGGCGGCGAGACCTGCATCGTGGCCGGCCGCTACCACGGCGAGAACCCGCTCGGCCGGCCGGTCTTCGAACGGCGCAAGGGCGCGGGCGGTGCCGATCGGCTGATCGCCCCATACTGGCTCATTCGCAACACGCTGGTCCACGGCACCTCGCGCCTGCCCTACGGCCGCGCCAAGGCCGAGCTGGCGCAGTTCTGGCGCGACAACGGGGTCGAGGTGATCCTTGCCGAGTTCGGCACCCAGGCACTGGCCGTGGCGCCGCTGGGCAACGAGATGGGCATCCCCGTCTTCACCTATTTCCGCGGCACCGACGCCTCCAAGCACCTGCGCCGCACCCATATCCAGAAAGCCTACCGCAAGCTCATGCCCAAGCTCGCCGGCGTCTTCTCGGTGTCGCAATTCCTGCTCGACAACCTCGCCGCCGAGGGCATCTCCCATCCCAACAGCCACGTCATCCCCTCCGGCGTGAACGTCTCGCTCTTCAAGCCCGCCGAGAAGGAGCCGTCGACCTTCCTCGCCGTGGGCCGCTTCGTCGAGAAAAAGGCCCCCCTCATCACCTTGCGCAGCTTTGCCGCCGCGACCGAAGCCCATCCCGAGGCGCGGCTCGAGATGATCGGCGACGGCCCGCTGCTGGCCGAAGCCAGGGCGCTGGCCGCGAGCCTCGGCGCGGGCGACCGCATGCATTTCCCCGGCGCCATGCCGCATGATTACGTGCGCGAGCGCCTGTCACGAACCGAGGTCTTCCTGCAGCACTCGATCACCGCCGCCGACGGTAACACCGAAGGCCTGCCCACCGCGATCCAGGAGGCGCTCGCCTGCGGCTGCATCACCCTCTCCACCCGCCACGCCGGCATCCCCGAGGCAGTCGAGCACGGGGTGAACGGATTTCTGGTAGAGGAATGGGACGAAACCGGCTTCACCGCCCAGATCGCCCGCGTTCTCGAAGAGGGCCGTCAGGACGAAATGGAGCGCGCCGCCCGCGCCACCGCCGAGGAACGCTTCGACAACGCGAAACTGCTGACGAAGCTGGAGCAGACCATCCTGCGCACCCTCGCCGGAACCTGACCCGGCGGCCCCGCCCCACAAACGCACCATGCTCCCGCAACGCAAGCTCGGGCCCGGCCAACGGACGTGCCGCATCGCCTTGGCTCAAGCCGGAACGCTGCCTGCGACGCAAGGTTGCCGTTCAATGGCGTCTGATTGGCGTCCGGTGGGCGGACTGCAAGGCAGGTGACCAAACGGCGGCCGAGGTTCACGATTCCAGGACGGGCTAGATCGCATCCCGTGGAGGGTGCTCTTTGAACCAGTCGACAATCTGGACCATTTTTGCCTCAAAGGCGCCAGGTGCAAAGATATTCAGCACGATCGCCGGCTTCTCACTCCGGTTTTCAAAGTCATGCTGCACACCGGCGGGCACGAAGATGAAACTGCCCTGCTCTGCATCCCGCCATTCATCGCCAACGAGAAAGCTCATCGTTCCTTCCAGAACGTAGAAGATTTCGTTTTCCTGCTCGTGGGAATGCGCCCCGATTCCTTTGGTATTCGGCTCCATCAACCATTCGGATATCGAGTATTGGTTCGCGGTTTCATCGCCGTCTGCTTTGAAGTTGGCCTTGATCCGGCCCATGTCGTAGCCGCGGCCTTCCCCGCGTTTCAGGAAGATGGGATTTCGTCCGCCTGTGCCTGACACTGTCCACCTCCAGACATCTCATCGATGGTCCCAAGGTATTGCGATGGCGTTTTTTCGTGCAATCCGCAGCATCTATGACCAGTCGGCTCGGAACCGTCATGCGACACAGCCCCTCATAAACCGCCCAGCCCTGCAGACTTGCCGTCGTCCCAGGCGGAGTATGGCTCGCGAGACGGGGAGTGGCGTCCTGCCGGGCCACGCAAGCGCGCTCCGGCGTCGATGCCGTCCCGCTCGCGGCGGGCCCGCTAGGTAACGACAGGACCGGCCAGCCCGAGCGCCAGCATCAGAAGCGAGATCGCCCCGACCCAGGCGGCCGCGACGCGCAGGGCGATCCCGACCCAGTCCCAGGTGAAGCGCTGCTTAAGGACGAGGATGATCCCGAAGAGGTAGAGCAAGCCGAGGTTGGCTCCCACCAGCGAGCCCGACATGGTGAAGAGGCGGTCGCGCAGGGGCCCCGCGTCCGGAATGGACGCAGCCCCGATCAGGAACCCGCCGACCGCCACCAGCGCCACTGCAAGCAGGTGGACCCTGCCCGGCGCCAACGCCGCCAGCCCGCAGACCGCGAAGGCGGTGGCGAACATCGCCGGGTCGAGATCCGCGCTGCTGGACCCGAGGATCAGGCCGAGGATCGTCGCCACCGGGAAAGCGGCAAAGTGATACCGCTCCCGCTCGCTGGCATATCCCGACGCCAGCAGCCCCATCCCGACCATCAGCAGCGCCTGAGCGGGGGTCGAAAAGGGATGCAGCATCCCGATGTAGAACCCCTCCAGCCCGGGAACCGGACTGTGGGCGAAGGCAGGCCCCGCTCCCAGCAGGAACGGGAGCCACGCCAGCCGCCAGGCCCGGGTCACGTCAGGCCACGCCGGTCAGAAAGGCGACCCCGGCAAGCGCGATCACGCCGCCCGCACCGCGAACCGCCGTGCGCCCGGCCGGCCACCGGACCAGCAGGCCGAAGGCGATGCCGATAAGGTGCAGCAGGCCGGTCGAGATCACGAAGCCCACCGCATAGGCAAAGGCATTGACCGTCGCGGGCAGTTCGGTGCCGTGGGCATAGCCGTGGAAGATCGCGAAAGCCCCCACGATCACCGCCGCCACCCAGATCGGCGGCCGCACGGCAAAGACGATCATCAGGCCGAGCACCACCGCGGACAGCGCGATCCCGGTCTCGATGGCGGGAATGGGGATACCGAGGATCCCCGCCACTGCGCCAAAGGCCATGACCAGCGGAAAGACGACCGGCAGGATCCAGATCGCCGGCGCGCCGAGGAACGCCCCCCAGAGCCCCACTGCGACCATCGCCGCAACGTGGTCCCAGCCAAGGATCGGGTGGGTGAACCCGGCGACGAAACCGCCGCCGTATCCTTCGCCGGTATGAGCGAGAACGGGAAAGGCCGAACTTAAATACGCCAGTGTTATCCCGAAAAGGGCAAATGCGAGGCGGTGCGTCATTGAATACTCCCTGGAGACTCGTCCTTACAATGAATTGGTACGACACCTCTGGAAAGCAAACAACTTTTGCCTCGTATACGGACAGGATGCCGCGCGACCTCCCCCTGATCGACCGACCGCGCACAAAAGGGCCCCGCCGAACAGATGTCCGACGGGGCCCCCTCCTCCTGGGTAACTGTCAGGCCGCGATCAGGCGGCGCCCTTCGCCGTGCCCTTTCCGCCCATCGGCTGCACCGGGTGGGCATAGCGCAGGAAGGTCGCCAGCGCGCCCCCGGCGATCACGAGGCTCGCGACGTTGGAGAGGGTCGGGTCGAGCCCGAAGCCGATCTTGTCCTGCAGGATGAAGGCCGCATCCACCGCCGTCATGAAGACGGCCGGTACCGTGGCGATCCAGTGGAACTTGCCTTTCTGGGCGAGGTAGATCGCCGCCGACCAGAGCACCATCATCGACAGCATCTGGTTCGACCAGCCGAAGTACCGCCAGATCACGGCGAAGTCGGCGCGGCTGACGAAGAAGGCCACCACGAAAAGCGGGATCGCGATCATCAGCCGTTTCGAGATCTGCGCCTGGTCCACGCGGAAGGTCTCCGCGAGGATCAGCCGTGTCGACCGGAAAGCCGTGTCGCCCGAGGTGATCGGCAGGATCACCACGCCGAGGATCGCGAGGAAGCCGCCGAAGGTGCCGAGCAGCGTGTTGCAGACCTCGTTGACCACCGCCGAGGGCGAGCCGGAGGCGATCACCGCCTGCAGCGCCTCGGAACTCTCGTAGAAGCTGACACCCGCCGTGACCCAGATCAGCGCGATGATGCCCTCGGCGATCATGGCGCCGTAGAACACCTTGCGGCCGTCCCGCTCGTTGCGCATGCAGCGCGCCATCAGCGGCGATTGCGTCGAGTGGAACCCCGAGATCGCACCGCAGGAAAGCGTGATGAACAGCAGCGGCCAGAGCGGCAGGTCGTTGGGATGGACATTGGCCCGGAAATCGAGGTTCGGCAGCAGCTCGTAGCCGTTGAAGACCAGCCCGCCGAGAACGCCGAAGGTCATGAACAGCAGCAGCACGCCGAAGATCGGGTAAAGCCGGCCGATGATCTTGTCGATCGGCAGGACGGTGGCCACGAAATAGTAGCAGAAGATGAAGAAGACCAGCAGCTGCACGTTCAGCCCGGTCATGCTCGACAGCAGCTTCGCCGGGCCGAGGATGAAGACCACGCCGACCAGCAGCAGCAAGAGCACCGAGAAGACGCGCATCACCTGGCGCGCCGGCATCCCCATGAAGTCGCCGACCACCTCGGGAATGGACTCGCCGCCCTTGCGTACCGAGAGCATTCCGGAGAAATAGTCGTGCACGCCACCGGCGAAGATCGACCCGATGACGACCCAGAGCAGCGCCTGGGGACCGTAGAGCGCACCGAGGATCGGGCCGAAGATCGGGCCGAGGCCGGCAATGTCGAGAAGCTGGATGAAGAAGACCTTCCACGTCGGCATGTTGATGTAGTCGACGCCGTCCTCACGGGTCCAGCAGGGGGTCTTGCGGTCCGGCTCAATGCCGAAGATCCGTTCGACCAGAACGCCGTAGGTGAAATACCCGAGTATCAGCACCCCGACGCAGGCAAGGAAGAAAGCCATTGTTTTTTGTCCCTCCGAGACGTTGCTCGCGCGGCTCACGTGTCCTGTGACCGCGGCCTGAACCCGCCGCGACCCCCAGTCAACCTGCCCCCAGCGCATGTCCGCCATGGCAGGAACAGATGGGTCGGAGCGCCGCTCGGGAAACAAAATTATCCCAATGGGTTAGGCTGAGGTCCAAATCGTGCGCGCAAGATTCTCTCGCAAAGCGGTGCGACAGCAGGCCGCTTGCGGATTTCCAAGCGCCTGCCGCCTTCTTCGGCATGTGAGCGCTGACACCCCGAAAGGCCCGTTCCGGCGGCCGGCATCGTCGCCGCCGCGCGGCGCTGCGGCTTGCGCCCCCGGCCCGGCTCTGCCACCCTCGCCCAACGACGCAGGGAGGGAGAGATGTCGCGCACGGCACCCCAGCTGACACTCGGGATCGAGGAGGAATACCTCCTGGTCGACACCGAGACCTTCGAACTCGCCAACGCGCCGGAGGCGCTGATCGAGGAATGCGCCGGCGCCATGCAGGGCCAGGTCAGCCCGGAATTCCTGCAATGCCAGATCGAGATCGGCACCAAGGTCTGCACCGACATCGCCGGGGCGCGGGACGAGTTGAAGCGTCTGCGCTCCACGGTGGCGCAGCACGCCGCGCGGCACGGGCTGGCCCCGATCGCCGCCTCCTGCCATCCCTTCGCCGACTGGAAACAGCAGATCCACACCGACAAGACCCGCTACAACGAGCTCGAACAGGCGCTGGCCGGGGTGGCGCGGCGGCTGCTGATCTGCGGGATGCATGTGCACGTCGGCATCGAGAGCCCGAGCCAGCGCATCGACCTGATGAACCAGCTCACCTATTTCCTGCCGCACCTGCTGGCGCTGTCGTGCTCCTCGCCGTTCTGGATGGGCCAGGACACCGGGCTCTGCTCCTACCGGCTGACCGTGTTCGACAACCTGCCCCGCACCGGCCTGCCGCCGCTGCTGAATTCCTGGGCCGAGTTCGAGCGGATGACCGGCGTGCTGGTGGATCTCGGCATCATCGAGGACGCCTCCAAGATCTGGTGGGACCTCCGCCCCTCCTGGCGCTTTCCAACCATCGAGGCCCGGATCTGCGACGTGCCGACCCTGCTGGAGGACACGCTGACCATCGCCGCGCTGACCCAGTGCTTCACCCGGATGCTCTGGCGGCTCGCGGCCAGGAACCAGCGCTGGCGGCTCTACGACAACGTGCTGATCGGCGAGAACCGCTGGCGGGCGCAGCGCTATGGCGTGAACGAGGGCATGATCGATTTCGGCCAGCGCGAGATCGTGGGCTTCGACGTGCTCGCCGAGGAGATGGTCGAGATCCTGGCCGAGGACGCCGAAGCGCTCGGCTGCCTGGCCGAGGTCGAGCGGGTGCGCGACCTCGTCGCCCGCGGCACCAGCGCCGACCGCCAACGCACCGTGCGCCAGCAACGGCTCGAGGCCGGCAACGACGAGCAGGCAGCGATGCGGGCCGTGGTCAGCCACCTGATCGACGCCTTCCAGGACGGGCTGTGAGACCAGGCGTGCGGCCGATCCCGAAGCGCTCCCGCCCGTCGTCGACGCATCCTTCGGATGCGCCTCCTCCAGTTGGGCCGGGCCGCGCGCATCCGCGCGCGGGGCGATCTTTCGGACGAAAGATCGTGCCTCCGGCGGGGTTATTTCGCACCAGGAGACCAGGCAAAACACCGCCCTTGCCAACGCCGGGAAACGCGGGGTGAAGGAGACCGATCTCTACGGCCCGGTGAAGGCGTTGCTCGAGGGACAGGGCTACGAGGTGAAGGGTGAGGTCGGGCCCGCCGACCTGGTGGCCTGCCGCCAGGACGAGGCCGCGCCGGTCATCGTCGAGCTCAAGCGCGGCTTCTCACTGGCGCTGATCCACCAGGCGATCGACCGGCAGGCGATCACCGATGCGGTCTATATCGCCGTGCCGCGCGGCGCCGGGCGGCGCTTCCTGAAGGCGCTGGCGGAGAACCGGGCGCTGTGCCGGCGGCTCGGGCTGGGGCTGATCACCGTGCGGCTGTCGGACGGCCACGTCGAGATCCACCTCGACCCCGCCCCCTACCGCCCGCGCCCGGCCCCGGCCCGCCGCAGCCGCCTGCTGCGCGAATTCGCCCGGCGCGAGGGCGACCCGAACACCGGCGGCGCGGCGGCCGGGCCGCTGGTCACCGCCTACCGCCAGGATGCGCTTCGGCTCGCCGCCCACCTGGCCGAGCACGGCCCCTCGCGCGGCGCGGAGGTCGCCCGGGCGACCGGCGTGGCCCAGGCGACGCGGATGATGGCGGACGATCACTACGGCTGGTTCGAGCGGGTGGAACGCGGAGTCTACGGGCTCACGCCCAACGGTCAGCGCGCGATCGTGGCCGGCGCGCCATGATGGACCGAAATCGCGCTCAAATCCCTGTGTGCATGCGCTGCGCCCACTGGTCCCGCGGCCTCGCACCTGCTAGCAGACGCCGCACGACCCTTGGGGAATGAACAGGATTCCAATGACCAAACCGCTCAGCCGGCGCGGCCTGATCGCAGGCCTTGGCGCCCTCCCGCTCCTCGCCCATCCCGCGATCCTGCGGGCCCAGGTGACGCCGATGACCGACCGCCCCACCGATACCGGGGCGCTGCGCAACATCTCGGCCTTCACCCGCCGCAACTGGCAGGACCATTTCCCCTCGCTCGGCGTCGGCGCCATCGTCTGCGATGTCGACAGCCGCGCGGTGCATTACTGGAATCCCGACGGGAGCTACTACGTCTACCCGAGCTCGGTGCCGCTCTCCGAGGACCTGACCAAGCGCGGGTACACCGAGGTCGTCCGCAAGAAGGAAGGCCCGACCTGGACGCCCACCGCCTCGATGCGCGAGCGCGATCCCAGCCTGCCGCAATCGGTCGGCCCGGGCCCGGACAACCCGCTCGGCACCCATGCGATGTACCTGGGCTGGCCGGCCTATCTGATCCACGGCACCCATGACACCCGCAAGATCGGCCGCCCCTCCTCCTCGGGCTGCTTCGGCCTCTACAACGAACAGGTCGCGCAGCTTTACCCGATGGTCGATATCGGCACCCAGGTCCGGGTGATGTAACCGGCCGCCGGCGGCCGCCGGGCCGGGGTTGCGAGCGGAGGGCCGATCGGCTATCCGGGGCGCTTTCCCGTTTCCAGCAAGGGCCGCCGCCATGTCCCCCCGCGTGCTTGCCGTCGATTTCGGCACGTCCAATTCCGCCGCCGCCGTGCTCGATGGCGGCGCTGTGCGCCGGATCCCTGTCGAGGGAACGGCCGACACCCTCCCCACCGCCGTGTTCTTTCCCGCCGACGGCGGCGCGATGCGGATCGGCGCGGCCGCCGGCGCGGCGCTGGTCTCCGGCGAGGAGGGCCGCTATATGCGCGCCCTCAAGTCCATCCTGGGCACCTCCCTCTTTCACGAACAGCGGCTGATCGAAGGCCGCCGGCGCCGCCTCTCGGAGGTCGTCACGGCCTTTCTCGTTGCCCTGCGCGAACGGGCGGAGACCGAGACGGGCGCGCCGCTGCGGCAGGTGCTGTCCGGCCGCCCGGTGCGGTTTCACTCCACCGACGACGCCCGCGACACCCAGGCCGAGGCCGACCTGCGGGCCTGCTACGAGGCCGCCGGCTTCGAACAGGTCGATTTCCTGTTCGAGCCGGAGGCGGCGGCACGGGCGAGCCACGGCCTTGGCGCGGCGGGCGAGACCGGCCTGATCGTCGACATCGGCGGCGGCACCTCGGACTTCTCGGTCTTCCGGCAGGGCACCGGGGGGATCGAGATCCTCGCCAGCCACGGCATCCGCCTCGGCGGCACGGATTTCGACACCGAGGTCTCGATGGCCCATGCCATGCCGCTCCTCGGCCACGGCGGCCAGCTCCGGCGCAGCTTCGGCGACGGACTCCTGCCGGTCCCCAATGCGATCTACCGCGACCTGGCGACCTGGGCGCGCATCCCGTTCCTCTATGCCCGGGACACCGAACGCCACGTCGAGGACCTGCTGGCCCATGCGGTGGAGCCCGAGAAGCTGCGGCGCCTTCAAGCGGTGGTCGGCGAACGGCTGGGCCACGACCTCGCCTTCGCGGTCGAGGATGGAAAGATCGCCGCCAATGCCGGTGGCGCGCGCGCCGAGATCGCCATGGGCTTCGTGGAGCCCGGACTTGCGGCCCCGGTCACGCCCGGCTCGCTCCATGCCGCGCTTTCGGGCTTCGGCGACGCCCTGCGCGCGGCGATCTGGGAGGTGCTGGTCCGCGCCGGCACCCCGCCCCACGCCATCGGTTCGGTGATCCTCGTCGGCGGCTCCAGCCTGATGCGGCTGGTCACCGACGCCGCGACCGAGGTCTGCCCCGCCGCCGCCCAACGGCGCGCGCAGGCCTTCACCGCCGTGGTCGACGGCCTCGCGCTGGCCACCGGAGAGCACGCGCCGGCCTGACATCGACACGGCCCGACCAGCCCTCGTGCGCCTGGACAGCGGGGGACGATCCTGCGGATCGTGCCTCCGGCGGGGGTATTGGGTCCAAGAAGAATGGAGAGGCCGCACCCTGCCCGTCTTCCTGGTACAAGTACCCCGGGGGTTTGGGGGCAGCGCCCCCAACCTGCCGCCGGCCACCGCCCGACCGCCAACCGATCACGACGCCCGCTCCGATTAGCGCTTGCCAGCGCCCCCTCTCCCGTGGAAATTGAACGTGCATTCAATTTCCAACGGCTCTGGGAGGAAGCCCATGGATTTCGCACTGAGCGAAGAGCAATCGGCGATCTTCGACATGGCCCGCGCCTTCGGCGCGGAGCACATCGCCCCCCACGCCCGCGCATGGGAAACCGAGGGCACGATCCCGAAGGATCTCTGGCCCCGGCTGGCCGAGCTCGGCTTCGGCGGTCTCTATGTCTCCGAGGAGAGCGGCGGCTCCGGCCTCACCCGGCTCGACGCCACGCTGGTGTTCGAGGCGCTGTCGATGGCCTGCCCCTCGGTCGCGGCGTTTCTCTCGATCCACAACATGTGCGCCCGGATGCTCGACAGCTTCGGCTCCGAGGATCTCAAGGCCCGCTACCTCGCCCCCGCCCTCACCATGGAGACCGTGTTCTCCTATTGCCTGACCGAGCCCGGCTCCGGCTCCGACGCGGCAGCGCTGAAGACCCGGGCCGAGCCCGCCGGCAACGGTTATGCCCTCACCGGCACCAAGGCCTTCATCTCCGGCGGCGGCTATTCCCATGCCTATATCGTCATGGCCCGCACCGGCGCGGACGGCCCCCGCGGCATCTCCGCCTTCGTGCTCGAGGACAGCACCGAGGGCCTGTCCTTCGGCGGGCTGGAGCAAAAAATGGGCTGGAAGAGCCAGCCCACACGGGCTGTCCAGATGGACGCCTGCCCCGTCCCCGCCGCCAACCTGCTGGGCGAGGAAGGCCGCGGCTTTGCCTATGCCATGGCCGGGCTCGACGGCGGGCGGCTCAACATCTCCGCCTGCTCCCTCGGTGCCGCGCAGGCCGCGCTCGATGCCACGCTCGCCTACATGGCCGAGCGCCGCGCCTTCGGCCAGACCATCGACCAGTTCCAGGCCCTCCAGTTCCGCCTCGCCGACATGGAGATCGAGTTGCAGGCCGCCCGCACCTTCCTCCGCCAGGCCGCCTGGAAGCTCGACACCGGCGCGCCGGACGCCACCAAGTTCTGCGCCATGGCCAAGAAGTTCGTGACCGAGGCCGGCAGCCGCGTCGCCGACCAGTGTTTGCAGCTGCACGGCGGCTACGGCTACCTTGCCGATTATGGAATCGAGAAGATCGTGCGCGACCTGCGCGTGCACCAGATCCTCGAGGGCACGAACGAGATCATGCGCCTGATCGTGGCGCGCCACCTTCTGAGCGAACGATGAGCGACATCCACATCCGCAAGGCCGGCCGCACCGGCCGCATCACCCTCACCCGCCCGCAGGCGCTCAACGCCATGTCCTACGAGATGTGCCTGGCGATCGACGCCGCGCTCAAGGACTGGGCGGATGACCCCGGCGTCGCCATGATCGTCTTCGACGCCGAGGGCGAGAAGGCCTTCTGCGCCGGCGGAGACATCGCCGAGATCTACGCCACCGGCACCGCCGGCGACTATGCCTACGGCCGGAAGTTCTGGCACGACGAATACAACATGAACGCCCGGCTGTTCGAATTCCCCAAGCCGGTCGCGAGCTTCCTGCAAGGCTTCACCATGGGTGGCGGCGTCGGCATCGGCTGCCACGGCTCGCACCGGGTGGTGGGCGAAAGCAGCCAGATCGCCATGCCCGAATGCGGCATCGGCCTGCTGCCCGACGTCGGCGGCACCCTGCTGCTCGCCCGCGCGCCCGGGCGGCTGGGCGAATACCTCGGCACCACCGGCACCCGCATGGGCCCGGCCGACGCGCTGTTGGCGGGCTTTGCCGATTACTTCGTGCCGCAGGCCCAATGGCCCGACCTCATCGCCCGGCTGGAAGACACCGGCGACTGGACCCTGATCGACGCCGCCGCCGCGCCCGCCCCCGAGGGCCGTCTCGCCACCCTGCAACCGCAGATCGACCGCCACTTCGGCGGCGAGCGGCTGGGCGACGTCCTGCGCAGCCTGAACGCGGAGCCCTCCGACTTCACCGCCAGCACGCTCAAGGCGATGACCCGCAACGCGCCGCTCGCCATGGCCTGCGCCATCGAGGCCGTCCACCGCCTGCGCGGCCCCACCGCCGACATCCGCCGCGCGCTCGACCTCGAGTACCGCTTCACGTTCCGCGCCATGGAACAGGGCGACTTCCTCGAAGGCATCTGCGCCGCGATCATCGACAAGGACCGCAGCCCCAAATGGCGGCACGGGCTGGAAGAGGTCACGCCCGCCATGGTCAGCGCCATGCTCCGCCCCCTTGGGGCCGACGCGCTCACATTCGACACGCCACAGCCCCGGGAGGACATCGCATGAAAGTCGGTTTCATAGGACTTGGAAACATGGGCGCGCCGATGGCCGCCAACCTGGCCGCCGCGGGCCATGCAGTGACCGGCTTCGACCTCGCCGCGCCCTGCCCTGAGGGCGTCACCGCCGCCGCCACCGCCGCCGAGGCCGCCAGCGGCGCCGAGGTGGTCATCACCATGCTCCCCAACGGCGAGATCCTGCGCCGCGTCGCGGCCGAGATCCACCCGGCCATGCAGCCCGGCGCGGTCCATCTCGACTGCTCCACCGTCGATGTCGACAGCGCCCGCGCCGTGGCCGAGGCCGCCGCCTCCGCTGGCCTGCGTGCGGTCGATGCCCCGGTCTCCGGCGGTGTCGGCGGCGCGGCGGCCGGCACGCTCACCTTCATGGCCGGCGGCGCCGAGGACGCCTTCGCCACAGTCGCGCCGCTCTTCGAGGTCATGGGCCAGAAAGCCGTCCACTGCGGCGGCCCCGGCGCCGGGCAGGCGGCCAAGATCTGCAACAACATGATCCTGGGCATCACCATGATCGGCACCTGCGAGGCCTTCGCGCTGGCCGACAAGCTGGGCCTCGACCGGCAAAAGATGTTCGACGTGGTGTCCACCTCCTCCGGCTACAGCTGGTCGATGAACGCCTATTGCCCCGCCCCCGGCGTCGGCCCGACAAGCCCCGCCGACAACGGCTACAAGCCCGGATTCGCCGCCGAGCTGATGCTCAAGGACCTGCGCCTCGCCCAGCAGGCCGCCGAGGCCGCCGACGCCGACACGCCGCTGGGCCTCGCCGCCGCCCGGCTCTACGAGACCTTCGTGGAGCAGGAGGACGGCAAGGGCATGGACTTCTCCGCCATGCTGCCCCGCTTCGAGAAACGCGGGCGCGGCTGAGCCTGACACCGGCATCTGCGCCGCGCCCGGTCGGATCCGGGCGCGCGCGCCAGGCATCGCGCTGCTACCAGGACAGCGTCTTCACATCCGGGTCGAACAGAAGGCTCTCGACCACCGGCCAGGTGCCCATCTCGACACCATCGATGTAATCCGCCTGAGTCAGGCCCGCCGCCTGCGAACAGGCACTGCACATGATCACCTTGCCACCATCGGCCATGAAGGCCGTCAGCATGTCCTGAATCGAGGTGCCGTCGTCGGCCATCAATCCAGGCACGTTGCTGGGGCGTTTCTTGTCGGCCAGGTAGACCGCCCGCACGTTCAGCCAGATCGCCACCGGCTCATGCCCGTTCTTCAGGGCCTTCTCATGGGCAAACATGATCGCCTTCGCCGCCGCCCATGTATCATCGGTGGTGAGGTTCACTAACAGCCCGGGCTTTCCGTCTTCGGCCAGGGCCGCGGCACCGAACAGCGCCAGGGCAAGGCCCGCTAAGAGATTCCGCAAAAGACTCATCTTTCCCTCCCTTGTCTCGCAGACAGAGAGTTGCGCCTCCATGAAAGTTGGCAAATGAGACAGATCAAATATTGCGCATCTTATAAATATCTTTTTTGAAGGAGTCCGTCACGAAGCCGCCCCCGTCTGCAACAGAGTCCCCCCCCCCCTCTGCAGATCGAGCGCGATCCGCCGGCGCGCTACGGCTTCAACGCGAGGCGGTCCGCCAGCTTGAAGCAATAGGTCCACCAGTCCACCAGCTCGTCCCGGTTCGCCGGATCATGCCAGTCGCCGGCATCCCACCGCGCGTGCCAGGCCTCCCGCTTGGCCAGCGCCGTCTCCGCCACGTAGCCCTCCGACGTCCGGCGCAGCGCCTCCTCCCGCATCGAACGGGAAGCCGCGACGTAGAGGTCGATCATCGCGTTCTCGCCGGGCTGGAAGCTCTGCTCCCCCAGCAGCAGGTCGACCAGCACCGAGCATTCGACCAGGCTCTCGTGCAGCGGCTGCCCCGCCTGCCCCGGCGCGGCCAGTCCGGCCGCCAACGCCCCTGCAATCCCGATCCCGCGCATCCCGCACTCCCGCTTCTCCGGGCGCAGCCTGCCAGCGGAACCCGGCCGAAGTTTGGCAACCTCCCGCCGATCACGCCAAATCGACTGGAACCCCCCGCGCCTTCCGGTGTTCTGTCCCGGCGCGCCCGCCACACAGGCGGGCCGCAAAGACAAGATTGAAGGACCAGGTATGAAGACCCTCGCCACCGTGCTGCTGACAGCCGCCTTCGCCGCCGGGATCGGAGCCGGCGTCGCCTCCGCCGGCAACGGTAACGCCGGCTGCCCGCCCGGACTCGCCAAGAAGAACCCGCCCTGCGTGCCACCGGGCCAGGTCGGCAAATCGGTGCGCTCGGACGCTCCCGACCGGGACGACAGATACGTCCGGCGCTACCAGCGCGGCGAGGTGCTCGACGGGGACTACCGGGTGATCCACGACCCCGCGCGCTACCGGCTCGACCGCAATGGCGACTACGCCGTGCTCGGCGACTACGTCTACCGCATCGACCCCGACACCCGGAAAGTGCTCAACCTGATCGGCGCCATCGCCGACCTCGCGCAGTAACCTCCGGACACCCCGCCTGCGCGCGAAGCGCGCTCGGCCCAACGGGAGGAGCGGCATCTGCGATGCCGCGACGACGGGCGGGAGACCTGAGTGCCGGGATTTCCGGTCGTTTCCGGGCGCGAAATGACCGCAACGGCGCGACCCAGGGCGAAAGCCTGCCCCGAAGCCATGAAATGACCGGAACACACAGGAAAACGACCGCGATTGCGGTCGTTTTTGCCTTCGGATCGGTCGAAACGCCTATTCCGCCGCGTGCCGCCGCGCCGCGTCCAGCATCGGTTTGAGATAGCGACCGGTGTGGCTCCCGGCCACCTCCGCCACCTCTTCCGGGGTGCCCGTCGCCACCACCGTACCGCCGCCATCGCCTCCCTCGGGGCCGATGTCGATAATCCAGTCGGCGGTCTTGATGACGTCGAGATTGTGCTCGATCACCACCACGGTGTTCCCCTGCTCCACCAATTCGTGCAGCACTTCCAACAACTTGCGCACGTCTTCGAAGTGCAGCCCGGTGGTCGGCTCATCGAGGATATAGAGCGTCCGCCCGGTCGAGCGCTTGGCCAGCTCCTTCGACAGCTTCACCCGCTGCGCCTCGCCACCCGACAGCGTCGTCGCCTGCTGTCCGACCTTGATGTAGCCCAGCCCCACCCGGACCAGCGCATCCATCTTCTCCCGGATGCTCGGCACCGCCTTGAAAAACTCCTGCGCGTCCTCGACCGTCATATCAAGAACGTCGGCTATGCTCTTGCCTTTGAACCTGATTTCCAGAGTCTCGCGGTTGTAGCGCGCACCGTGGCAGGTCTCGCAGGTCACATACACATCCGGCAGGAAGTGCATCTCGATCTTGATCACCCCGTCGCCCTGGCAGGCCTCGCAGCGCCCGCCCTTGACGTTGAAGCTGAACCGCCCCGGCTTGTAGCCGCGCGCCTTGGCTTCGGGCAGCCCCGCGAACCAGTCACGGATCGGCGTGAACGCCCCGGTGTAAGTCGCTGGATTCGAACGCGGAGTCCGGCCAATGGGGCGCTGGTCGATGTCGATCACCTTGTCCAGGTGCTCGAGCCCCTTGATGGTCTCGCAGGGCGCCGGCGTCTGCCGCGCCCCGTTCAGCCGCATCGAGGCCGTCTTGAACAGCGTCTCGATCGTCAGGGTGGATTTACCTCCGCCGCTAACCCCCGTTACGCAAACAAATTTCCCGAGCGGGAAGTCGGCCGTCACCTCCTTGAGGTTGTTGCCGGTGGCCTTGACCACGGTGAGTTTCTTGCCGTTGCCATCGCGGCGAAGCTGGCTCACCGGAATTTCGCGCTTGCCACTCAGGTAGTCGCCGGTGATCGAGTCCGGGTTGGCCGCGATCTCGCCCGGCGTGCCCTTGGCCACCACCTGCCCGCCATGCACACCGGCGCCTGGGCCAATGTCGAAGACATAGTCCGCCTCGCGGATCGCTTCCTCGTCATGCTCCACGACGATCACGGTATTCCCTTGATCCCGCAGGTTTTTCAGGGTGCCGAGCAGGCGGTCGTTGTCGCGCTGGTGCAGGCCGATCGAAGGCTCATCCAGAACGTAAAGCACGCCGGTCAGCCCCGAGCCGATCTGGCTCGCCAGCCGGATCCGCTGGCTCTCGCCGCCCGACAGCGTGCCGGCGTTGCGCGACAGGGTCAGGTATTCCAGACCGACGTTGTTCAGGAAGCCCAGCCGCTCGCGGATCTCCTTGAGGATGGCGCGGGCGATCTCGTTCTTCTGTGAGGTCAGCTTCTCCGGCACCGCATCGACCCAGTCGAAGGCCTCCCGGATCGACATCTGCACCACCTGCCCCACGTGCAGCCCGGCGATCTTCACCGCCAGCGCCTCGGGGCGCAGACGATAGCCGCCACAGGACCCACAGGGCCGATTGTTCTGATACCGCTCGAACTCCTCGCGGATCCAGGCGGAGTCCGTTTCGCGGTAGCGCCGCTCCATGTTGGGAATCACGCCCTCGAAGCTGCGCGTCACCTGGTAGACACGGCCGCCCTCGTCGTAGCGGAACGCGATCTCCTCGTCGCCGGAGCCGTGCAGGAACACCTGCTGCACCTTTTCCGGCAGGTCCTTCCAGCGCGCGTTCTTGTCGAACGCGTAGTGCTTCGCGATGGCCTCGATGGTCTGAAGGAAATAGGGCGACTTGCCCTTCCGCCAGGGGGCCAATGCGCCATCATAGATCTTGAGCGTGACATCGGGCACCACCAGCCGCTCGTCGAAGAACAGCTCGACGCCGAGACCGTCGCAATGCGGACAGGCGCCGAAAGGGGCGTTGAACGAGAACAGCCGCGGCTCGATCTCGGGGATGGTGAAGCCGGAGACCGGACAGGCGAAATTCTCGGAGAAGGTGATGCGCTCCGGCTCCCCCTCGTCCTCCTTCGGCGCGGTCTCCAGGATCGCGATGCCGGATGCCAGGTCGAGCGCGGTGCGGAAGCTGTCGGCCAGCCGGGTCTCCATGCCCTCACGCACGACGATCCGGTCTACCACGACATCAATGTCGTGGCGAAACTTCTTGTCGAGCTTGGGCGCGTCGTCGAGGTCGTGGAAGGCGCCATCGACCTTCACCCGCTGGAAACCCTGCTTCCGGAGTTCCAGGAATTCCTTGCGATACTCGCCCTTGCGGTCGCGCACGATGGGCGCGAGCAGGTAGGCGCGCGTGCCTTCCTCCATCGCCATCACCCGGTCGACCATGTCCTGCACCTGCTGCGCCTCGATCGGCAGTCCGGTGGCCGGCGAATAGGGGGTGCCGACGCGAGCGAAGAGAAGGCGGAGGTAGTCGTAAATCTCCGTCACCGTGCCGACGGTGGAGCGGGGGTTCTTGGAGGTCGTCTTCTGCTCTATGGAGATGGCAGGGCTGAGGCCGGTGATGTGGTCCACGTCCGGCTTCTCCATCATGTCGAGGAACTGGCGGGCGTAGGCGGAGAGGCTCTCCACGTAACGGCGCTGCCCCTCTGCATAGATCGTGTCGAAGGCGAGCGATGACTTCCCCGAACCGGAGAGCCCGGTGATGACCACCAACTCGTCGCGCGGGATATCCACGTCGATGTTCTTCAGATTGTGCTCGCGCGCGCCGCGCACCTCGATGAACTTCTGTTCAGGCATGTCCCACCCCGTCCGGCATGGCACAGAGATAAGCGAGAGCCGCGGATTCTCCAATGGGAAATCGAGAACAAAAGGTAAACGCGCTCATCAATACCGTCGAACATCGCAAGGGAGCGCCCATCAGAAACGCAAACGGGGCAGCAAAAGGCCACCCCGTGTAGTCAGGATCTATCCGTCAGGTGTCAGGAAGCCTTGCGACGGAAGGCAGCCAGCCCTCCAAGGCCGGTCAGCAGCAGGAGCGCGGACATGGGAAGCGGAACTTCGCTCAACTCGACCCGAACATTGTCGATCGCTGCCCCCTGCGTGCCACTGATGGCGCTGACGAAGGAAACATACTGAACAGTCGCGGCCGCCGTGAACTTGAAGGACATCGTCGTCCAGTTCATGTTTCTCCGGCTGTTTCCGGTGGTGTCGTAGTAGAAGCTGCGTATACGGTCGTAGTTGATGTAGGTGATCAATTCCTTGACCCCCTGCACACCGCCCGGGTTGCCCGACATGTCGAAGGACACGGTGTAGCTGCTTCCAGCAGACAGCCCGTCCATCCGGGCGCTGACGCCACCGGCGTCGGTCGAGTTCAAGTCTATGGAATAGTCGCCCTCGGATGCCGCCCACCAGGAACTCGAGACCTGATCCACGCCGCCGCCAGAGCCGATCGCGTCGACGATCCATGAACCGATCCGGTCAGATGCACCGTAGACTTTCCATCTTGCGGATGGATCCAAAGTCGGCGCCTCAAATCCGCCGTTTCCGCCAGCCACAGTTACGGCCCCCGCAGTTCCAGCGGAGAGCGCGATAATAACGGATGCAATCGCAACGTTCTTCAACTGTGTGCTCCAGATAGATCGCCCGGTAACCGGAAGATTTCGTTAACGCACATTAACAATTTGGGCAAACCTGTCAAACGTCCGGCTGCGTCGTTCGAGAGATTTCGAGGTAAAGGTGTGTGATGGTCGCACCACAACGACGAAAATCCGATCAAGAATGTCGTAACCTCATGATATTAATTGAAAAAATAGATGCGCCGTTTTTTGGGCAATTCCTGCGGACGAGTAAGAACCGTCAGGAAATTGCACGCGAACGGGCCGGAAATGGAGCCACTCAACCCAAGGGTGTGCCATTCTCGGACGCCGGAGCGGATCATCGGCGCATGTCTCGGTTGAACAGGAGAATCGGATCGTTCCGAAATGTAGGCGCGTTGCCGGTTGCCGGCACCGCGCCGCCGGATCACATGTGGATGACGCGGTCGAAGGCGTCGAGCACGCTCTCGTGCATCATCTCGCTGAGCGTCGGGTGCGGGAAGACGGTTTCCATCAGGTCCTGCTCTGTGGTCTCCAGCTTGCGCCCGATGACATAGCCCTGGATCATCTCGGTAACCTCGGCGCCGACCATGTGAGCGCCCAGCAGTTCGCCGGTCTTGGCGTCGAACACCGTCTTGATCAGACCTTCGGGCTCGCCGAGGGCGATGGCCTTGCCGTTGCCGATGAAGGGGAACTTGCCGACCTTGACCTCGTAGCCCTGCTCCTTGGCCTTGGCCTCGGTCAGGCCGACGCTTGCGACCTGCGGGTGACAGTAGGTGCAGCCGGCGATGCTCTCGGGCTTCACCGGGTGCGCATGCATCCCCTTGATCAGCTCGGCCACCATCACGCCCTCGTGGCTGGCCTTGTGCGCCAGCCAGGGCGCGCCGGCGATGTCGCCGATGGCATAGAGACCCTCGACGCCGGTGCGGCAGAACTCGTCGGTCACCACATGGGTGCGGTCGATCTTCACGCCGAGTTCTTCCAGGCCGAGGTTCTCCACGTTGCCGACGATGCCGACGGCGGAGATCACGGTGTCGAACTCCATCTTCTCGACCTTGCCGCCGGTCTCGATGTGGGCGACCACCTTGTCGGCGGAGCGGTCGAGTTGCTTGACCATGCTCTTCTCGAGGATCTTCATCCCCTGCTTGGTGAAGGCCTTCTTGGCGAAGGCTGAGATCTCGGCGTCCTCCACCGGCAGCACCCGGTCGAGCACCTCGACCACCGTCGTTTCGGCGCCGAGCGTGTTGTAGAAGCTGGCGAATTCGATGCCGATTGCCCCGGAGCCGATGACCAGCAGTTTCTTGGGCATGTGCGGCGGCTGCAGGGCGGTCTTGTAGGCCCAGACGCGCTTGCCGTCGGCTTCGAGGCCCGGCAGTTCGCGGGCGCGGGCGCCGGTTGCCAGCACGATGTTCTTGGCGGTCAGCTCTTCGGTGCCCTTGTCGGTCTTTACCGACACCTTGCCTTTACCGGTCAGCCTGGCCTCGCCCATGATGGTCGTGACCTTGTTCTTCTTGAGCAGGTGGCCGATGCCGCCGGACAGTTGGGCGGCCACGCCGCGGGAGCGCTTCACCACAGCGTCGATGTCGTAGCCGATCTTTTCGGCGGAGAGGCCGAAGTCCTTGGCGCGCTCCATCAGGTGGAACACTTCCGCAGACCGCAGGAGCGCCTTGGTCGGGATGCAGCCCCAGTTCAGGCAGATCCCGCCGAGGTGCTCGCGCTCGACGCAGGCCACCTTGAGCCCGAGCTGCGCGCCCCGGATCGCGGCCACGTAGCCGCCCGGACCAGCGCCGATAACGATCATGTCGAAAGTCTGTGCAGCCATCTCGGCCCCCTCCGCGAAGAAAATTTAGTTCAGCATTAAACTATTTTCGGCACCGCGCGAAGGCCCGATCTTGGGCAAATCGGACGCAAGGTCAGAAATGCCGCCATTCACCAAGCGCATAGCTTCGGTCGGCAAACGAATAGCCGGAGCAGGTCGCCCTGCCCCGGCCCGGAGCGGTCTCTCAATCCGCCTCGGCCGCGCTCAGGGCCTGCAGGATGCGGCCATATCCGCCGGTCTCCAGAAACTCCTTCTCCCGCGGCAGCGTCATCCGTCCGAGCGCCTTGTTGCGATAGGGGAAGCGGCCGTACTCGCGGATGATCTCGCGATGGGCGCGGGCATGACGCAGGTTCTCGGCGCCGGTCCCGGGCATCCGGTCGACCATCAGGCGCACGCAGCGGTCCTGATCGATCAGGTTCTCGGAATGCATCAGGGGCAGGTAGAAGAACTGCCGCTGCGGTTCCGGCACGGCCATGTCCCAGCGGCGGTCGATCGCCATCTTGCAGGCGGTGCGGGCCAGCACGTCGGTGTCGAACGCGCGGGCATTTTCGCGGAACATGTTGCGCGGGAACTGGTCGGTCAGGATCAGGAAGCCGAAGCTGCCCTCCGCATCGCAGCACCAGTCATGCAGATCGCCGGCATGGGCGGCCTGCCAGGCGCTGCCGAACTTTTCCCGGATCTGCGCATCGAGCGCGTCGCTGACCTTGTACCATCCCTCTGGCCCGACCTCGTCGACCCAGAATTCGGCGATCTGCTGTGGTGTGACGTCCACCATCTTGTCTGTCCTCTGTCTCGGCGGCGATCTGCGCCGTCGGTTTCACGGCATCTGCTTGGGCGCGCCTGTCTCGCTGCCCAGGCGCGTTCCGTATTTCTCGGCCTCGGCTTCCGCCTCGGCCTCCGCTTCCTGCGCCTCCTCGATGAACATCTCCTGGACGAACTCGACGGCCACAGGGCTCGCAGTCGGCGAAACATGGGTGTAGCTGATGGTCTCGTCAACCGGCACGGCATCGCTGCGCGTCATCCGCCAGCCTGCATAGCCCGCCATGGCACTACACAGCACTCCGAGAAACAGGAAGAACCCCTGTGGCCCGGCAAGCCCCATGATCGCGCCCGAAGCAAGCGGGCCGGCAACCGCGCCGACGCCGTAGAGGAACATCAGCCCGCCCGAGGCGCCCGCCATGTCCTCCGGTGCGAGGTGGTCGTTCACATAGGCCAGCAGCAGTGCGTAGAGCGGGTTCGAGCCGCCACCGATCACCATTGCCGCCACGAGCAGCGCCGCGAACTGCCCGCCAAGGGCCACGGCGAGGAACGAGGCGAAGCCGCCGATGGCCGATACCACCAGGATCAGCCAGCGGCGGTCCATCCGGTCCGAGAGCCAGCCGATCGGGTACTGCAGGATCAGCCCGCCGAGGTAGATCGCGGCGATGAAGGCGGAGATCTGCGGCACGGTCATGCCGGCCTGGGAGCCGTAGACGGAGGACATGCCGAACAGGGTGGAAAGTGCCCCGCCCAGCAAAAGGATGCCGACGACGCCGAGCGGCGAGCTGTCCCACAGCTGGCGAAGGCTCATCGGCTTGGACGTCGCGAAGGCCGGGGTCGGCTGGATCGCCAGCAGGATCGGCGCGAAGGAGACCGAGACCAGCACCGAGGGGATGATGAACAGCACGAAGCCGGAGGGGTCCGGCGTCAGCATGATCCCCTGCGAGGCGACCATCCCCGCCATCTGCACCAGCCCGTAGAGCGACAGCGCCTGCCCGCGCTGTTCGTTGCTCACCGAGTTGTTCAGCCAGCTTTCGGCGGTCACGTAGACGCCCGAGAGGCAGAACCCGATCAGCACCCGGCCAATGGCCCAGGCCCAAGGGTTGATCAGCAGCGGGTAGAGCACGAGGATCGCCGAGATCAGCGAGCCGAGCGCCGCGAACACGCGGATGTGGCCGACCCGGCGGATCAGTTCCGGCGCCAGCCGCGAGCCGCCGAGGAAGCCGAGAAAATAGGCCGACATGATGATCGACATCTGGAAGGTCGAGAACCCCTCGATGTCGCCACGGATACCGAGCACCGTGCCCTGAACGCCATTGCCCACGATGAGCAACAGGATTCCGAACATCAGCGCCCAGGTGGCGGACAGGACTTGGAACATGGGGATCGAATCCTTCCCGGTTGAATGCCCGCTCTAACGCGGCAGAGGCGGGCAATTCCAGAGTCTATTGCGACATCTCATGTCGCTCGGCGACATTCGTCTCAGCGACCCTGCCCCTCGCCGTCTTGCCTCACGTGATCGTTCATGCGATCGGCGATCTGGCGACGGACCAGTTCGACATGCAGTCGGGCGTTGTAGGCGCCGTCGCGGAACGGAGGAGGCAGCCGTATGGCGGCGAGCTGGTGGTCGATCTCCTCGAGCCGGGCGTTGAGGACAGCGACCTCGGCCGGCGTGCCGGCACCCGGGATCTCCATCTCGATCTCGCCGATGGCGCGGTAATGCCGCCAGATCCGTCGCCGCATCGACCAGCGGTAGATCGCCGGGAGCAACCGCATCAAGGGCACCATGACGATGAAGAGCGGCAGCACCACCAGAAGCACCCGGCGGATCTGCGCCGCAATCCAGTAAGGCAGCCAGCCGTGGAACCCGCTCTGCCCCTCGATCAGCAGCTTCATTGCGCCGGCGTCGATCGGCAGGTCCGCCCCTTCCGCGCTCGGGAAGTCGCCATGGTGGGCAAAGATGCTGTTGCCGCCGTGGATCTCGCGCGCGGCCAGCACCAGCCGGTCGACGACAGCCGGGTGGAGATGCGGCACGGCGGCAAGGCGGGCGCGCATCGCCACCATCGGCAGCGGCCGCGGCGGCACCACCGGGTCGAGGGAAATTGCCCCGGATGGCGCGGAGACAACCCGGCTGAACGGCAGCCGGAGCGAGATCGCTTCCGCATGGTCGAAGCCGATGAGCGCGGTGTCCGGGGAGGCGAAGAGCGGCTGAAGGTAGGCGGCCGAGATCGGCGCGACGAAGATCGCAAGGTCGATCTCCCCCGCCAGCAACGCCGCCGCCGCCTCCGTGCCGCCGAGGTCGACCACACGGTTGACCGGCGGCGCGACACCGAGCGCACCGAGGAGCTTGTCGGCCACGACGCGGGCGCCAGAACCCTCGCCGCCGCGGGCAATGGTCAGGTCACGCCAGAGCGCCGGGTTCCTCGCGATTTCCCGGTCGGTGCGCGCGATCGGCAGCACGGGCTCTACAAAGACGGTAGCGAGCGCCTCGACCCCCGCGTCGCCCGCGGGAATCCCCCCCTGCAGCAGGCCGACATCCGCAGTGCGGTTCGCCAGCAGAGCGAGGTTTTCCAGCGACCCGCCGGTCTCCAGCAGCTCGACATCGATCCCGTCGCGGGCGAGGATTTCCTGGTAGCGTTCGGCGACCCGCCAATATCCCCCGTCGCGCACGCCTGCGGCGAAGACCAGCCGCTCCGGTGGCGGCAGGTCGCGCAGAAGAAAGATCGCGGACAGCAGCGCCACTGCCACCGCGGCCAGCACAAGGGTCGTTCGCATCGGGCGCTTCGGGCAGCCTTAGATCTTACAGCGACGAGCGGGATCGCCCCGACCCTGCCACAGGGAGACCGTCGGCGAAAGATTCCGTTTGACGGGCGAAGGGAAAAGGCGCATCAGGCTTGCCATGACCGTTCAAGCCGCCTCCCGATTTTACTGGACCCGTTCCAAATAGGAGCGGCCGGAAGGGTTTGACAAACCGACGAGGCCGCCACGAGCGGCCTTTTTCAGTTCCGGTGTCTCGTGGCGACAGACCACGAAAGGACCGGAAAGATGCATATGCAGGACATCGAGACAGACGCCGCGGACACGCGCGTCCGACGCGCCGAGCGGCGTGACGGCGCGCGGCTTATCGAGATGGTGCGGGCGCTGGCCCAACACCACGGCGACGAGGCAACCCTCACCCCCAAGGCCCTGGAGCGCGACCTCTTCGCACCGGGCGCCTGCGCCGCGGCGCTGGTCGCGGAACGCGGCGGCAAGATCGTGGGCTACGCGGTGCTCGCCATCTCGACCCATCTGCACTGGGGGCGGCGCCTGATGGAAGTCCACCATCTCTTCGTCGAGGAGGAGGCGCGCGGCGCCGGTGTCGGCCGGCATCTGGTTGCGGCCGCGGTTGCCGAGGCACGCCGGCAGGAATGCGGGCAATTGCTGGTCTCCACCCATCCTGACAACGTCATGGCGCGGCAGATCTATGGAGCGATGGGGTTCGCCGAGCATCCGTCGACCGGTTGCCGCTTCAAGCTGGACCTGCCGGCGACCGGCGCGCTGCCCGCCGGCTGGATCTGACCCCACCCGCTCGCACCAGACCTGCCCTTGCACCCGCCGCGCATGCCCGCGCGGCGGCGGCACAGGGCGAACGCGTGCCATCCCTGCTTGACGTAACGTAGTTGTCAGGTGGGGAACATTTTGTTACCGGTAAAAGACACGAACAAGAAATATCATTTCGTTTTCAAGGCCCATTACCGATTGACGCTGCGTAGCGTCCGCCTTTTCAAGGAGAACGCTTATGCCGAGCGATCATGACAGCTCCAGATTTCGCCGCGACACGATTGCCGATCTTTCTGCGCTGATGGATGCGCCGACAGCAGGCCCACCCCCTGAAATCGCCGAGGAAACCTCAGCCCGCACGACGGACACGCCCGACACCCAGCTCCGCGCCGCCTTTGCCGGACTTGGCAAGACCTGGCAGCCGCTAGAAGGCCCCGCAGCGGAAACCGACGACGCCCCCTCCCCGGAAAGCGGCTGGGGCGCGGCGGGCTCTGCCTTCAGGACGAACAGCTTCCAGGCATCAAGCGCCATGATCCAATCCGCAGCGTCCGCCCCACGCACGCCCCGGGACAGCACGCCCCCATTGTTCGAACGACCGCAGGCGGATGATGCGGACACGACGGCGACCGTCAGGTCTGAAACGCAGGATGCACCCGAGGACGTCTTCGCCGCGTCGGTCATCACCACGATGATGCGCCAGCAGCTTCCGCAGGAGCCCGTCGAGGTCTACGCCACCGCGCAGGCGCCGAGCGAGCTGGATATCTACAAGTCCCGCCTGGACGGCCTGCTTCCCGACGTCACCGAAATGCGCGATGCGGTCAAGACCATCGGCTATATCCTGTTCTCCGCAAAATACGGCGTCGGCGCCTTCAAGACCGCCGACAAGACCGTCAAGACGACCTACGACGCGATCTACTTCACCGACAAGCTGCTGACGGTCGTGGGCTTCGTCTCGCCGCTGAAGGCGCCGACCAAGGCGATCCAGCAGGTTCTGAAAAAGGTGAAGAAGCCGGTCGAGAAGGTCGAGCAGAAGTTCGACGACATCACCGGCAAGGACGACAAATCGACGCCCGCGAAGGAAAACAACAACGAGTTCATCGACAAGGTCCAGGCGAATATCGACAAGGCGGCGCTGGCGAATGCCACGGTGCAGGACGCGCTGACGCTCAAGGTCCGCCAGATGGAGATCGCCTCGGAGGCGACCGGGAATTTCCAGAAAGCCCTCGCGGTGGCGATGCGCTCGGGCGAGACCTGGAGCGGCCGGTACGACGCGCTCAACACCGCGATCGAGTCCCAGCTCGGCAACCGCAACGACAAGTTCGCCAAGGTCGAGGCGCTCTACGAGGACGTGAAGGCGGAACTCGACGAATTCCTGAAGGTCATGAAAGACATCGATTTCGGGAAGATTCTCGGCGAGCTGGTCGATCTGGACGAGATCGCCAAGATCTTCGAATTCCTTGAGAAGCCGCTGGAAATTGCCGGAAACGTGCTCAAGCCGATCCTGCCGTTGCTGGAGGCGGTGGACAAGCTTGTGGGCCTCATCGTCGATCCGGTGGTCGATTATGTGATGGAGACGCTCGGGCTCGGCGACCTGCTCGAGGCCACCGAGGAGGCCGTGGCGGCGCTGATCCCGTCGCTCAACCTGCTCGAAGCCTTCGAGACGCTGATGCAGCCGCTGAGCGACTTCCTGCTGGAATACATCATCGACGCGCTCGGCACTGTGCCCTTCCTCGACCTGCTGGAACAGGCGATCTTCAAGGACGGCGTGGTCGGCGATGCCGAGAAGGGGCCGACCGGTTGGGGCAACGACGTGGCCAACACGCTGGAAGGCGACGACAAGCCCGACATCCTCGACGCACTGGCCGGCGACGACGAGATCTACGGCTATGCCGGAAACGACGTGATCATCGCCGGTGAAGGCTCCGACCTGCTCGACGGCGGACAGGGAAACGACCTGTTCTACTTCGGCGCGAGCTTCACCGAATACGAGTTGGCCCGCGAGCCCGGCACCGCGAATATCATCGTCAGCCACCTGCAGCCCAAGACCGGCGTCGACACCGGGATCGACACGCTGATCTCGCTTGGCGACAAGGACAGCGTGGTCTTCACCGATGTCTCCTTCACCGGCAAGGAATTGAAGAACGCGATCATCGGCGGCTCGATCCTGAACGGGGACGAGGACGGCAAGGCCGCGGACGACCTGATGTTCCTCAATTCCAGTGGCACCAAGGTCGACGGGCTCTACGTCGCCAATGGCCGCAAGGGCAACGACAGGATCTTCGGCTCCACCTCGGACGACCGGCTCAACGGCGGCTCCGGCAACGACGTGCTGCTGCCCGGATCCGGCGACGACGAGGTGAACGGCCAGGCGGGCATCGACACCTTCCAGGTGCTCGAGGGCGCAAATGCCAGGCTGACCGTGGACTTGACCGACGGCACGGCCTTCGGCCTGGGGCAGGACAAGCTCAGCTCGATCGAGAACGTGGTCGCCTCCCCAAACAAGGACCACAAGATCCGCGGCACCAACGCCGACAATGTGATCTACACCGGCGACGGTATCGACGTGATCACCGGCATGAGCGGGAACGATCGGATCGATGCCGGCGGTGAGGACGATTACATTGTGGGCGGCCCCGGGTCCGACATCATCTCCGCCGGCGCCGGAAATGTGGACGTCATGATCTCTGGCAGCCGGGCCAAACAGGGCGTGCGCGATATCTACAAGGGCGGCGACGGCTACGACGTCGTGTCCTACACGAGCAGTTCCAACACCATAAAGTTCGACGTCAGCGACCAGAGCGACGACCCGTCGATCCTGCAGACGCTGAAGAACTACATGCAGGATATCCCTGCGAGCGGACCGGTGGAGATCTGGGCCGGCACCGGCCGGATCGTCCGTTACGACGCCAAGGGCAACCGGCTTACCGTGGACCGCACCGAGGATGTCGAGGGGTTCATGGGGTCCGACCAGGACGACATCCTGCACGGCGATGCCGCGGCCCGGATGCTGCATGGCGCCGGCGGCAACGACACGATCTACAGCGGCGGCAGCGAGTATCTTTATGGCGGTGATGGCGACGACCTGATCCTTGCCGAAGCCGTGGATGGCGGCGCGAGCGCGCTGCAGATCGAGGGCGGCGGCGGCTACGATACGCTCCGGCTCGACGACGTGGGCGACGCCCGGTGGTTCTACCGCGTGGAGAGCGCGATCGCGCTGACGCTCCGCGCGCACAAGACCTCGGTCGAGGGCGAGGACCTGCGCAACGCCCGCGATGTGTTCTTTTCCATCAAGCCGAGGCAGGTGGAGGAGATCAGCCTTGGCGATTACGCGGACCACGCGATCTACGAGCCCGGCGGCACCACGACCGCGCTGTTCAACCTGCGCGGCGGCAATGACCGGTTCGACGGCGAGAACGGCTTTGCCGACGTGACCGCGGGCGCGGGCAACGACATCGGCAATTTCTACAGTGGCGGCAGCGGCATCTTCCGCGGCGGCGCGGGTGACGACTACGCCCGCTACGACGAAACCGACCGCAACAGCGCGGCGCTGATGGGCAATGGCGTCGACACGGTCCTGATCGAGCGCTTCTTCGGCCATGCCAACGGCGGCCAGGGCTTCGACACGATCTCCTTCGACGTCAGCTACCAGTCGCGGATCGAGGTCAACCTCGCGGCCGGCACGGTCGCCTCCTTCAAGGGCGTGAGCACCCTCGTCTCCGAACAGGTCGGCATGACGCTGGAAAATTTCGAGAAGCTGATCGCTACGGATTTCAACGATGTGCTGTCCGGTAGCGGCGCCGACGAGCAGTTGATCGGCCGAGGCGGCAGCGACCTGATGCGCGGCGCGGGCGGCCGGGACAAGCTCTTTGGCGGCGCGGCCAACGACACGCTTCAGGGCGGCCGTGGTGACGACCTGCTGCACGGCGGCGCTGGCAACGACCTGCTCAAGGGCGGCGGCGGCAGCGATACCGCCTCCTATGCCTGGGTCCGGCCGGGCGGCCTCGACGGGGCGCTCATTGCCGACAGCTTCTCGGGCGTGACGGTGGACCTCTTTGCCGGAACCGCCGCCGGTGCCTTCGGCTTCGACACGCTGGTCGCGATCGAGAATGTCTCGGGCTCCGGCGGTGACGATACGCTGCAGGGCAACAACCGGGACAACCTTCTCGCCGGCGACGAAGGCGACGACCGCCTGTTCGGCGCGGACGGCAACGACGTGCTGGTAACGGGCAGCGGAGACGACCGGGCCTGGGGCGGCAAGGGCGACGACACCGTGACGGTCGGCCTCGGCACCAAGAAGCTCTACGGCAGCGACGGCTTCGACACGCTCGATTTTGGCACCGTCGATGGCGAACTCTCCGTCGATTTCGGCGCCGGCACCTATCAGGCGACCTTCGACGCCCGCACGCCGGTCTGGGTGGTGCTGGATCGCGACGGCGACGGCGTGGCGGAGAGCGACGGCACGGAGGCGCGGATCTTCGGTGGCGTGGCGATGACCCCGCAGCAGGTTCTGGAGACCGACCCCAACTATTCGAACAGCACCGACGACACGACCCGGGCGCTGCCCGACGAGGACGACGATGCCTTCGATGATTTCCGGATCGAGCTGGAGACGATCGGCCTGGCGTCTCGCGGCAACTTCGCGGGCTTCGAGCGCGTCGTCGGCGGCAACAGCAACGACCGGATCAGCGGCGACAGCTCCGACAACAGCTTTGCCGGGATGGGCGGCCGGGATGTTCTGGAAGGCTACGGCGGCCACGACGAGCTGCGCGGCGGGCTCGGCAACGACAGCTTGCTGGGCGGCGGCGGGGCCGACGCGCTGTTTGGCGACGCCGGGAAGGACAGGATCGACGGCGCGGCCGGAGGCGACAGGCTCAAGGGCGGGGCCGGAAACGACACCATGACCGGTGGTGGCGGCGCGGACACCATCCTCGGCGATGCCGGCGCCGACAGCCTCGAGGGTGGGAGCGGCAACGACGCGCTCAAGGGGGGCGGCGGCAATGACCTGCTGCGGGGCGGCGACGGCGCCGACACGATGAGCGGCAATGGCGGCAACGATACCCTCAAGGGCGGCGCCGGTAACGACCGGCTCTTCGGCAACAAGGGCGCCGATCTTCTCCAGGGGGGCAACGGCGCCGATGTGATCGACGGAGGCCAGACGGGCGACGTGCTCGACGGCGGCAGTGGCAACGATCTGCTCACCGGTGGTCAGGGCGCAGACGATTTCGTCTTTGCCAACAATTATGGCCGGAACCAGATCGTGGATTTCGAGGCCCGCAACGACCGGGAGGATATCGACCTGTCGGACGTGACCCGGATCAAGGATTTCAAGGACCTCAAGGCCAACCATATGAAGCAGGTCGGCGACCGGGTGGTGATCGACGACGGCGCGAACACCCAGATCGTGCTGCTCTCGACCGACCTCGGCGACCTGGACCGGCAGGACTTCCTGTTCTGACCTGCTCTAGGCGACGAAGCTGTCGATCAGCTCGATCGAGAGCTGGCTGGACACGGTGTTCTCGACCGTGATCCTTGTGCTGCCGAAGGAAATCACCGCGTCGCCGTTCTGGTTGGAAACCGAGTAGCTGGAGGTCGAACCGTCCCGCAGGTAGATGAGGTCACTGCCGGAAGCATAGTCCATGATCCTGTCCTGGCCATCGGTGTCGTCAAAAACGAACTGGTCGATCCCCGATCCGCCCCACAGGTCATCGTTCCCTGCACGGCCCTCGATCCAGTCGTTCCCGCCAGCCCCCTTGAGCTCGTTGCCCTGATTGTCGCCGAGCAACCGGTCGCCGTGATCGGAGCCAACGACATCTGTCAGGTTCCCGGAGACCGCGTCCGGGTCCGCCTGCAACGTGCCGGCGATGGCCGTCGCATAGTTCGAAATCGCGTTGGCCCAGATCGAAGCGACCTTTTTCTGCCCGCCCGAAGATGGATGGATGCCGTCGTACATGTCGGACAGCGAAATCGCAGAGGTGTCGACCAGCCGGGCATCGATCCCTTGCGCCCGTGCCTGTGCGATAATCCCCGGGAGCGCCTCGTTGGCGTCAGTCGCCCGGTAGTTGACCGTTCCGAAACGCGTCGAGTCGGAGACCGGAAGGATTTCGGCGACCAGGAACAGCCCGTCCGAGTTCGCCGCGTGGAGCCGCTCGAGGATCCGCAACAGCTCGCCCGGAACGGTGTCGCCCGCGTCGTCCTCGCGCAGGACGTCGTTGGTTCCGAGCATGATCAGGGCGATGTCGGAAGGCGACGCCTGGGCGATCCGGTTGATGTCGGCGAGCACCTCCGTCGCGTGAATGCCGCTTTTCCCCTGGTGGTCCGGATCATGGAAACTGCTGCCGGGGTTGTTGTCATACTGGCCGACGAAATCCACCCAGAGGTTGCTTTTCTGCGTCAGGGTCTCCCACAGATATGGCCGATAGCCGCCGTCCACGCCGTAGCCATCGGTGATGGAATCCCCCAGGAGGAGGATCCGCGCGGCCTCGGCCCATTTGTCGGCCTCCAGATCCACGACCACGGCCCGGTCGTTCCCTGCGAACGACAGCGCCGGCGGGGGGGGCGGAGGTGGAGGGGGGGGCGGGGCCTCGACCGTGACGTAGACCCTGGCACTGGCGGTCGCACCGTCGGGATCGGCGGCGGTGTAGGTGAAGGACGTGTTCCCCACGCTCGACGGGGAGAAGACCACCTTGGAGCCATCCAGCCGCGCGCCGCTTACGGCCTTTACCGTCAGCGTGTCGCCGTCGGGATCGCTGTCGTTGGCCAGAAGCGTCGAGACCGGAATCTCCAGATCGGTACCGACGATCGCGGTAAAGCCCGTATCGTCCTGCGGTTCGGGGCTTTCGTTGGGAAGGACCGGGCTGATCAGAACGATCTGCCCCCTGTTGAGCAGGTCCGCCGCGTCAAGCCCGGCGCCGTTCTTTACCCAGGCGACACTCCGGAAAGACCCGCTCTCCCCGGACTCGCTGAACTGCAACAGCGCGTTGTCACCGCTCGCTACAAAGCGCACATGGGAGGACAGGTCCTCCGCCTCGATGCCCGCAGGCAGGACCTCGCCCAGATCGAACACGTCCCCTTCGGCGCGCGAGAAATCCTTCACGCGATCGCCATCGAAGGCGGACACATCAATCACGAACCGATCGGCACCTGCCCCGCCAGTCATCCTGTCTCGGCCCTTTCCGCCGTCCAGGATATCATCGTCGTTTCCGCCGTAGAGGTGGTCGCCGCCGCTGCCGCCGTTCAACTCATCATTGCCGTTGCCGCCGCTGAGCGTGTCGTCCCGGCTGCCCCCTTTGAGCACGTCGCGCCCGGCGCCTCCCGTCAGCGTATCGCTGCCCTTGCCGCCCTTAAGCACATCGTTCCCCGTCCCTCCCTTGAGAACGTCCGCGCCATTGCCGCCGAGGATTTCGTCATCCCCTGCCCCGCCATCCAGCACATCGCCGCGCTTGAACCCGTACAGAATGTCATTGCCGCCAAAGCCGCTGATTTCGTCCCGGCCGGACGTGCCTTTGAGCGTCTCGGCGCCGCTGGTCCCGAGGACCCGGTTGAAGGACATTTCTGCCGATGCCACTTGTGCAAAGGAAGCCGACACTCTGTCGACGGCTTCCGGCGGGGCGGCATCGTCCTCCGGGATCGGGCCACCGTCTGCGAGCCCCGTCACCAGGGCCGCCACGGTTTCCGGGTCTGGCGGCTCCGTGACGCCATGAGTGACCCCGAGCATATCGTGCAGGTCTGCAAAATCCCGATGGTTGGGGTTTCGGACCGACCATGTCTCGACGAGATCGCCTTGCCACGCATTCCACAGGACGTTCCCGAAAAGGTCGCTGTAGGTCCAGCGCGGCTCATTGGCGGCCCCGAAAAATGGCCGGAGGGATGCCTCCGGGCCGGGCCGTAGAACACCAGGTTCAATTCGGCTCTCTGACTCACTCACCACAAGAATTCCACGCCCCACTCTGTCCAAAATCGCTTCAAAAAGTCACTCGAACTGCACGCACACGCCCGCAGCCGCCCCATATCCGACTATAGGGTGTTCAGGTTCCCGCAGTCTACGCTCGCGGACTTCCGGTGCCCCAGACCCGCGGAGGAGCGCCGATATCGATCCCTGTCGCGGTGCATGTCCGGTGACCTGCACTCCAGTTGCTGCTCGACTTCAAGGAGAGGTCGCCCCTAACGAACAGACCGCCGCGAGCATGGGATCCGCCTGGTGGCGTTCCACAAGTGGCTGGCACAGTTCCGTGGACCGCTGATGCTGGACGCGCGGCCGATGACGGCGCTCGGGACCGAACGCTGTCGTCAGCGACACCGACACGGAGCAGACCGTCATGTGGCTTGCGCAGGAGGCTCTGCCGTCCATGGCACACCTGCTTTCGACAGGTGCCATGTTTGAGCGAGACCGCTGCTTTCCGGGGCCAGTCCGGGAATGTCCGCTTAAGATGCGGCTTGAACGAGTTCGCTGCGCAAGCCGCCAGAGCGAACGGCTTTGAGCTATCTCTACCCCTGGGTCTTGGGCTCCTTGCGCGCCGCATCAGCGGCAGGTCGGCCCATCGAAACCAGACGCGCCATCTCTCGCAGCCTCTCCTCGGCGTGGCGAAAGAACATGGTGTAGCCCTCGCAGAAGTAATTGTGCCCAGGCTCTCCGTCTCGAGCCTTGGAAATTCGATGTTTCGGGCAACCGCCGTTGCAAGCGAAGCGGTAGTCGCAGGCCTTGCATTGCCCCGTCAGAGTGGTCGCTTTTGCCTGCCCGAACTCCGCCTGTCGCTCGGTCCACAACATGTCACGCATCGGGGTCTCGGTGATCCGGCCGAGCCGGTATTCGGGATAGACGTAGTGATCGCAGGAAAACAGACTGCCGTCATGTTCCAGTGCCAGGCTGTCGCCGCAGGTCTCGGCAAACACGCACAGCCCGCCCGGCGCACCAACCCACTTGCCAAGCATCACGTCAAAATGCTGGACAAAGACCTTGCCGATATCGCTGCGGAACCAGATGTCGAAGACATCGCACAGAAATTTGCCATAGGCGCGCGGGCTGACGCTCCATTCTGTCACGCTGTTGCCCGGGTCCATGTCGACCTGCGGCGCGCCTGCCAGACCGTCGGCGCCATTGCGTTCGACGATGGGAATGAACTGCATATAGTCGATGCCCAACCCCTTGAGGAAGCGATAGACCTCCTTGCCCTTGCCGCCATTGGCGCGGTGTACGGTTGTCAGCGAGTTATGCTCCACCTCGTGACGCTGCAGGATCTCGAGGCCACGCATGACCTTGTCGAAGGTCGGCTGTCCCTGGCGGTCGATCCGGTAGCGGTCATGGACCTTCTTGGGTCCGTCGATGCTGATGCCGATCAGGAAGCCGGCGTCATGCAGAAATCTCCCCCAATCCTCGTCAAGCAACATGCCGTTGGTCTGAAATGCGTTGGTAATTGTTGTACGCGCCGGCGCGTATTTGGCCTGCAAGTCCACGATCTTCCGGAAGTAGTCCACGCCAAGCATGGTAGGTTCGCCGCCCTGCCAGGCGAAATTGATCTCGGCCATACCAGCCTCGAGCGAATTTTCGATGACCTGCCGGATGTAGCTTTCCAACACCTCGTCCGACATTCGGAACTTCTTCTCGGCGGGATAAAGCTTCAATTTTTCAAGATAGTAGCAGTACTTGCAATCGATATTGCACCGCGGTCCGATTGGTTTCGTCATGACGTTGAACGGGCGCGGTTGTGTCACTGGGGCTTTCTCACTTCAGGGCGCCTATCGGGTCGTTACGATCCGGATCAGGCACGATCTCCAGCACTCCGCTTACCCCAGCGGCGATAACCAGTAAACCGCGGGAGAGCGTGGAGGGCGTCGGCGCCACGCCCCGCACGTGCCGGTCAGCGCGCACAAAGCGCTTCGTGGTCGGATTGAAGCGTCGCCCTTCAGGCGCACACGTATGCGGATCCGTCCGATGGTCTGCTCCCCCTTCACAGCCCGGCGGCCACAGCTGCTGAAGCAGTTCACCAGGCTGGCCGCAACGAATCCTCATTCCCGCGTGCATCTCAGCAGCACGTATCGCCCCTTCCGGACTCGCCTCTGTGCCGCCTCGCGCGACGGCTGAAGTGAAAGCAATTCAACCTGTTGCACCATCTCTCCGCAACTTCGCAACCGACCAAGGGAGTCAATGATGCGTGCGGCGACAGAATGCGGCCCATAGCCGTCCGGCAGTGGCATGTGAGGAGAGACTGGCAAGTCGTCGAGCGTAAATGCCATGCGCATGGATCATCCTCCTCAGCGGCAGATCGACGGTCTCATGCACTTTGTGGGCAGGCAAGCAGCAACCGGTCTTCTGCAGTATGAACGGTGAACAATGCTGCGCTCGGGATGAATTTCAACTCTCGTATGTACCCGACATTGGCGTTGGAACCAACCAGCGTCGAATGGGCGGACACTGCGGACGTCGCTCCACTCGGGTGTAATCGTGTCAGTTCAAGCGCCAAGTGGAATGGCGGTCGGGCTCATCTCGGCGGCAACGTCCACCTCGTGATCCCGATAGGCCGCGAACACCGTCTCCCGCAGCCAGGTGTTCACGGGATCTGTCGCGTGACCGGCCAGGCAGGTAATTGCAATAGCGGATCAATTGCCCTTTCTGCAGGTCGGCCCATCGCACAACTATGTCGAAGGAGATGCACCAGCCGACCAAAACACGCTTTGCCCACGGCCGGTCCGGACCAGGTATGCGCGGAATTTTGGTTTTGTTTTTGTCGCTCCGTAAGTTAGCCTGCCTGTACCACCCAGCTTCGACCGACTTTGGCCTGGGCACTCGATGGAGATCGTCATGACCCAGATTATTCAAGTGGCTGCGATCGCACTTGCGACGCTCGGGACCGGGGCGGCGACGATGTCTGTTATGAACGAGGACATTCCCGACCTGCAGGTGCCCGAAGGCGCATGGGCCTCGACCGGCGCACTCGACGATCGGGCCTTTACGGTCCATGGCGTCGACGTCGGGAGCGGTGCGGTCCTCGAAGACGAACTGTTGTTTCGCGACGGGACGTTCCAGTCCGTCGACTGCCAGAATTATTGCGATTTTGGCTGGTCCGACTACCAGACAAAGGAGATCGATGGCGTGATCCATTTCACCGCCACGGCCATTTGTCCCGATGCGCCGCACACAGTGGTATTTTATGGCCAGGTCGACGGCGATGCGATCACGCTCGAAGGGACTTGGACCACCCGCCGCTGGTACTGGACGAACCAGATCGTGATGGAGGCGTCGGGCACGGCCACCGATTTCGACAACGCGATCGCTGTGTCGGGCTGAGATCCGCACCATGCGCCCAGCCGGCCCGTCGCTGGCCAGTATCCTCCTGCGCGTCGCGATCCTGATCGCCCTGCTGGTGCTGGCAACTTGGGGCGCGCACATGATCCGCGATGCTTTGAACCTGCAGATCCGTCCCGACAACGAACAGCAGGTTCACCGCATGATCATGTTCGGCGCCGCCGCCTATATCGGGCTGCTCGCGCTGCCCTTCGTGCCAGGGGCCGAGATCGGGTTGGCCATGCTTGCGGCCTTCGGCCCGGCCATCGCCCCGCTGATCTATGTCTGCACGGTCGCGTCCATGATGCTTGCATACGGGGCGGGGCGGTTCCTGCCCATTGAGGAGTTGCGGCGGGTCTTGTCGGCCCTGCGAATGCACCGAGCCGCGGATCTAGTCGCCCGAGCTGGCCCATTGTCGGGGGACGAGCGCCTGGCGATGCTGCTGGACGGGCAGTCGGCGCGAGCACTTCGGCTTGCCATACGATATCGTTATGTCGCGCTGGCTGTGGCTGTGAACACGCCCGGAAACTCGGTCATCGGCGGCGGGGGTGGCATTATGCTCATGGCAGGGCTCAGCGGCATTTTTTCGCCGTTGGCGATCGTCGCGACGATCGCGCTTGCTGTCTCTCCCGTACCGTTGGCGGTGGTGTTCTTCGGATTGCGGTTCTGACGCGAGAGTCATGCGGCGCCCGCGCGTTGCTTCGCGTGACCTCGGACGCCGCAGATCTGTACCGACCCAGTGAAATCCTGCTCATGCTACAAGGAGTAAAACGTAGCGATGAGTGGACCATTGGACGACAGCATCAAGCGTTGGACGGCGAAGCGTAAAACGGCCCTGGTGATCGAGATCATTCAGGGCAAGACGACGGTGGCGGAGGCGAGCCGGTCATTTGATCTGTCCCCCTCCGAGATCGAGGGCTGGGTCGAGGATGCGAAGCGCGGCATGGAGAACTCCTTGCGGGCCAATCCCCTCGACATCCGCGAGCAATATGAGAAGCAGCTGAAGGATCTGCAGGAAGCCTACGGCGCGGCCATGCTGGAGCTGCGCGCCCGAAAAAAGCTGCAGGCCCTCATGGAGCGGGAGGACGGCAATTGATCCGGACGCTCCATGAGGGCCTGCTGGCGGAGGGTGTCTCGGTGCCGCTGACCAGGCTTTGTGCCTGGTTCGGCGTGCCGCGGCGGACGGTCTACTACAAGCCGACCAAGTCTGCGCCGAAGGTCGATCCGCGTATTGCGGAGCCGATCAAGGCGATGATCGAGAAGGAGCCGTCCTTCGGCTATCGCACCGTGGCCTGGCTTCTTGGCTTCAACAAGAACACGGTGCAACGGGCGTTCCAGATCAAGGGCTGGCAGGTGCGAAAGCGGCCGATCGGGATGCGGCCGCGCATCGAGGCCGTGCCCTCGGTCGCCACAGCCCCGAACGAGCGCTGGTCAACTGACCTGTGCCGGGTCTGGGCTGGCCGCGACGGTTGGACAACGTTGGCCCTGGTCATCGACTGCCACACCCGTGAGCTTCTGGGCTGGCACCTGTGACGGGCCGGAAAGTCTTCGACGGCTGCCAGCGCCTTGGAGCATGCCCTGATCAGCCGGTTCGGCACGCTCGGCAAGGTGCCGCAGGAGTTCCTTCTGAGGTCCGACAACGGACTGGTCTTCACATCGCGCCACTACACCGCGCTGGTGCGCAACTACGGGCTGAAGCAGGAGTTCATCACCCCGCACTGCCCGCAGCAGAACGGCATGGTCGAACGCGTGATCCGGACGCTGAAGGAGCAATGCATCCACCGGCAGCGCTTCGACAGCATCCAGCACGCGACGCGCGCCATCGGCGACTGGATCAGCTTCTACAACCATGGCCGCCCACATCAGGCGCTGGACATGAAAACCCCCGCTGAGGCATTCGCATTAGCAGCTTAACCTAAGCAGATTCCGCTGGGTCGATACATCTCCACCATGCGGACGAACTTGCGGTGCTCCGCGTGGCGCAAAGCCTGGACCGCCTTGAACACCACCGAGTTCCTCATGGCAGCATCCGAGATGTCGAGATCCCGTTCCGCCATGACGCGCTCGGCGAGATCGCGCGTGGTCATATCCCCGTCGACGTCAAGATGGCGGACACAGATGTCGGCGATCTCTCCCTTCTTGAAGAAGCCATGGCTGACCATGTAGCGCGCCCGCTGCCGCTCCGGGGCAGCGAACAGTTCGATCGTCGCGTTCAAGTGCGCGAGGTCGTGCTTCGCATGGGCGATCTGCGCCTCATAGGCCTTGAACCTACCAAGGATCTCGGCGCGCTTCTGTGTCAGAGTCTGGATCACCAACGGTTCGGACATGCCGACATTGAAACCGACGCAGCGTCCCCGATCCAGCCGGCAACTTGGTGCATTTGCTACCTAAGACCGAGTGCCTGAACGAGCACCTGTTCACCAACCTGCGCCATGCCCGCCAATCGATTGCGGCATGGCGCGAAGGCTACAACCACCACCGCCCATATTCGAGCCTCGACGGGCTCACACCGTGGGACTATCACCAACGGTCGAAAGAGGACCAAAACCTGAACAGAACTAACCTATAAACGCGGATCTTTCGGGGAGCAGGTTACTCGCAAACTGCGGGTGATCCCGTGCCAAAGTATTTCTCGGCGGCGCCAAGCGAATGGCATTGAGAGAACTAGGAGTCCATCAGTTCTATTCAGGTGGAGCTGGCGCAACGGACCAAGGGCGCAAGGACACAACGACTGCCTCCACGAGTTCTGACCCCATCGGATGGTCCGGTTTCAGTCTTGCTGCATGATGGGGCTGGGTTCTACGGTCGGGGTGGCCGGCGAAGTGGCTCCGTGGAGTCCCCCCGGTTTCGTGGACGGTTAGGCGCTTAGCTTCTGAATCGCATCCAGGGCTTCCCTTTCCTAGTCGATCGGCGAGCGATATCCCAGAGCCGAGTGGCGTCGGCCCGGATTGTACCAGCCTTCAATGAACTCGAAGATTGCCATGCGTGCCTCCGCCTTGGTCCGGAACATGCGACGGTCGAGCAACTCGCATTCGAAGGTGGCGAAGAAGCTCTCGCACATTGCGTTGTCGTAGACGTCGCCGACCGATCCCATCGAGGGTCGGCCCCCGGCTTCCTTGCAGCGCGGGCCGAAAGCCACGGAGGTGGGGACTTCACCCCGTTTCTGGTCCGGTCGTCATGCGACCTTTCGGGTTGGTTGAAGTTGGGCTGCAAAGGCGTTCGGCGTCAAGTTTCCGAGCGCCGAATGCGGCCGGTTTTCGTTGTAATCAATCCTCCACCGGTGCTAAACGTGCTAATCGTGCTAATCCGCCCCCAACCGAGCCGCACCGTTTAGCACGTTTAGCACGTTTAGCACGGCCAGAGGTTCCAAATCCCGAAACGGCAGCGCCGCTCTCGACACCCGCCGAATGCCAGCATGGCCTGTATGCCGCGGGTCGCCCGCGCACTTGGACAGGCCGCGTCGTATCCATTGACGAGTACCGACGGCTCTCGGATTGGCAAAGGCATGGACCGAACGGGAGGATCTGGAACGGGAGCACGCAGTGATGGGTGGTTCCGGAAGACTCAACCTGAACGCTTCAACACCTTGTCAACTTCAAGCTGGTCGATGCCGAGCGCGTCAGCCGCGGCCCTCAGCATCCAAGCGCCACTGTCGAGCATGGCAACGTCATAGCGATCCCGCCAGACCTCCCGCGCCCATGGCACCATATCGTCCGGCAGAAGGTCGGTTATGCTTCCGGGTCGTGCGCGTCTGGGCATAGCTCGCCATTGTTCATGATTTGTTCGAACGCAATACAGCACCATGATTGCTTCGGGATCAAGGGGGCAGCCTGCTTCCTGTTCTGAGAGGGCTTGGCCGCCAACTTGCCCCAATCCACAACAAGCGACTGCTTTGCTGACGTTGCGATCATCCGACCAGAAAGGTCAGATGACCGCATCCATACTCAACTGCGCGAAGAAATAGGCTGCTTGGAGCAGAGCCCCCGGATCTCGAAGTCAGTTGAGAGTGTTCTTGTAAACCACGCCGTACTTGATGATGACGTCGAAGTTCTGTTCCGGATCGCTTACGAGATCGAGACTCTCCAAAGGGTTGCCATCCACAAGGATCAGGTCGGCATAGGCACCTTCCTCGATCACGCCGAGCGGGCCCTGCGGATAGGGCGTAAGTTGGCCCGAGAGTTTCAGCAGTTCCGCGTTGTCACAGGTTGCCATTTTGAGCGCTTCATACGGCGTGAACCAGTTTTGCAGTTTTGCAAGTTGCGCGCCCTGGCGCTTGGCGAGATCGGCGCTGAAGAGCGTGTCGGTGCCGAAGGCGATCTTCACACCCAACTCCTTGGCCGTGCGGTAGACGAAATCGGTGCCGTCGGTGACAGAGTTGTATTTCGCCTTCTGGAACGCGTTCAGCGCCGGTGCGTCTTCGTCATCGAGGAAAGGCTGCATGCTGAGCCAGACGTCGTTGTCGACAAAGCGCTGCAACGTTTCGCGGGTCGACATGTGGCCATGCTCGACGCTCTTGACGCCCGCATCGATGGAATGGTTCACGGCCTCGTCGTTGATGGCGTGGGTCAGGACATAGGTGCCCCAGTTTTCCGCCTGCTCGACCGCCGCTTCCAGCTCTTCCCTCGTGTATTGAATCGTGTGGATCGGGTCATAGCTCGACGTCACGCCGCCGCCGGCCATCAGCTTGATCTGCGTCGCGCCCTGCATCAGGTTCTCCCGGACGCGCTTGAGCACCTCGGGAACGCCGTCGGCGATGTAGAACATGTCGGAGGTCTCGAAGGAATGCAGCTTGTCCGGCGTGGCAGGCACGTCGCGGGTCACCCGGAAATCCATGTGACCCGCCGTTTGCGAGATGGCGGGGCCGGACGGAAAGACCCGCGGCCCTTCGATCAGGCCCTCGTCAGTGGCGCGGGCAATGTCGAACATCGGCCCGGCGGTGTCGCGCACGGTGGTGAAGCCGCGGTAGAGCGTGTCCCGCTGCGCGGCCGCCGTCAGCAGGTTCCAGTAACCCTCGTTGGTTGTCATCAGCTGGCCGATCGTTGCCGTGGCATAGACCCCATGCCAGTGCGCGTCGATCAGGCCGGGGATCAGCACGCGCCCGTCGGCGTCGATCACGGTTGCGAACTCGGGCGGTTCGAGGTCCGGCCCGATACGTGCGATCATCTGGCCCGCGATGAACACATCCTGACCTTCCACGAGCTCGGGCGAGCAGCCGGTGAAGATCTTTGCACCGCGGATGAGCACGGCATTGGGTGTGCCATCCGAACCAGCATCCTGCGCCATCCCGCTGGTGGGACCAACGATTGCCGCGGTACAGAAAAGAAGTTTCAGGGCGCGCATGGAGACCTCCCGCTATGTCGATGGATCGTGTTGATCGAATCGCGTTTGGGCCTCGCGAGGGAAGCGAACGCTACAGATTGGCCTGCCTTGCCCGCTGAACTCAAAACCCGATAATATGAACTTACTTGATTTTTAGTATGTGAGCCTTGTTATGCAAGCCAAACCGTGGCGCGGCTGATCCGCCCGCGTAGCGGAGCGTGCCGTGGTACCCTCAATGTCTGAACTGCGCAGCTTGCTGACCTCGACTGCTCGCGTGGTCTGCGACGCCACCGGCCGCTGATCTATCGGCAACTTTGCCGACCTTCCAGACCTTCGCTACGAAGGCGAAATCTCGCCATTTCGAGCGCGTAATCCAATAAGAGTGGCGGGGACAGGACCTTCTCTGCTGGGGCGTCGTAACCGTGCGCCGCGCACGCGGCGCGTTCCAGCGAGGCGCAAGCAGGCAGGCGCAAAAAGTGCCTTTCGCGGCGAGGACTTGGAAGTGGTCAACCGTGAAGTCGGGGTCGGCGCGTCTGATCCGGGCGGTTGACGGGATGACGTCTTGGCTACCAAGAATGCGTGGCTGAAACGCCCGCGCGATGAAAGGCTACCCTTACATAACCCATAAATTAAGGGTTTTTTGTTGATCATTATGATTGCGGTCAAAGCAGGGATCGTATCCCAACGGTATAATGTAATAGTGTTGTGCGCTAGGGCGCGCCGAGAAGCCAACGAGAGGAGGAGGCGAGATGTCGTACCCGTACATATACCAGACAGACTTCTATAACACCTCGGTTAGAGAGATCGGTGTCAGCACGGGTGACTACGATAACGACGGTCTCTCCGACGTTGTCGTCGGAAACTATTCCCAGAACTCGGTGACGGTTTGGGAGTATGACCCGAGCGTCGGCGGACTTGTTGCACAAACCACGTATTCGGGGTTCGTGAACAACATCCACGACGCAACTCTTGCCGACATCGATGAGGATGGGATTGCGGACATAATCGCGAGCACGCGGTTCTATAGTCTACATGCGCAGCTCTCTTCGACCGGTACCAAGCCTGTTCTCGACGGAGCCTATTCCTGGCAAGTGATCGCCGAGGACTTTGACGGCGACGGCCATATCGATCTTTTCAGCGGGATCGATGGCGGATTCTCGAATATGCTATACGGGAATGGAGATGGGACGTTCACTTTCGGGCCTGAGCCTGCTCAGGTTGTACCTGGCAGCCGTGGCGTTGGTTACAACGCCGTTGACCTTAATGCCGACGGTCTGCTCGATCTCATCGGCTTCCAAACCGCCGGGGGTGTAACAAGACTTGCCGCGTATCTGAACCAAAGTGTGCCGGGCACTCCGGCGTGGTCGGGGAACATCGCGGCC